>NZ_JAHWZY010000017.1:0-150735 GCF_041380215.1 Streptomyces pimonensis | reverse complement strand
TCCTTTCGGTCCCGAATTCCCAGTCGGTGGGTTCCGTCGTCCAGCCCTCGGCTTCCGCCTGTCGACCTTTCGACATTCACTACGTTAGCCGATTCCCCTGCTCGATTCACAATCGAGCTGCGCGGTCCGGAATTCAGTCACGCGAACATGACGGATTCGACCCGGCTGGGGGTGATCGTAGGTAGTGGGTTGGCCGCTTCCGGCTGCAGGCGATCGCCGTACCCGGTTCAAGCGGCTCGGGCTACATTACGCACCTTCCGCCCTTGAGTCAACTTCGGCGGCGGCGCGGCACGTGGGCCCGGTAAGGGCTCACCGTCGGGTCGTCGGTGACCCAGTAGCGCCAGGGATGGACGGCTCCCTCGCCGGAGACTCCGGTGCGGGGGCCGTTGCTCACCCTCCCGGAGGGCACAGGGGTACCGGTGAGGATCCGTAGCGGGGTGTCGCCGACGGCGCAGGCGTCCGTGCCGTTGAGTGCGCGGTCGACGCCGAGCGCGGTGGCCAGGCGGGCCGGGCCTTTGGCGAGTTCCTTGTCGTTGCGGGCCGAGAGCCGACGGGCGCGGGCCGACTCGGCGCCCTCGATGATCTCGCCGGCGCGGAGGAGCACCGCACTCGCGCGACCCTCGGGGCCGCACACGAGGTTCATGCAGAACCACATGCCATAAGTGAAGTAGACGTACACGTGGCCGGGCGCACCGAACATCACGTCGTTGCGGGCGGTGCGACCGCGGTAGGCGTGGGAGCCCGGGTCGTTCGGGCCGTCGTAGGCCTCGACCTCGGTGAGGCGGAGAGCGATCGGACCGTCCGGGGTGCTGCGGACCAGGATCCGGCCGAGGAGGTCGGGGGCGACCTCGAGGACGGGGCGGTCGAAGAACTCTCTGGGCAGGGGCGTACGGTCGGAGGTCGCGATCATGCCGTCCGAGGGTACTGGAGGCGGACGGTGTCACGGGGTGGTCAGCGGGCTCCGCAGTCGCCAGGGCGCGGGCCGCGGAACCGGCCACAGCCGGATCGCGTTGTTAGGGCTCGAGGGTCCATACGTACGGCTCGACGCAGGACGACGGATCAGGTGTGGCCCACGGGGGTCGCCTGGAGAGGGAGAGACATGGCGTTCAAGAAGCTGTTGGCGAGTCTGGGTGCCGGCGGGGCCTCGGTCGAGACGGTGCTGCACGAGGTCAACGTGGTTCCGGGCGGGGTCGTCCAGGGCGAGGTGCGGATCCAGGGCGGATCCGTGAACCAGCAGATCGAGGGTCTGTCGGTCGGACTCCAGGCCAAGGTCGAGGTGGAGAGCGGCGACCAGGAGCACAAGCAGGACATCGAGTTCACGAAGTCGTCGCTGGGCGGTGCCTTCGAGCTCCAGGCGGGTGCCGTGCACGCCGTCCAGTTCGGTCTGGAGATCCCGTGGGAGACGCCGATCACGATGATCGACGGGCAGGCGCTGCGCGGGATGAACATCGGGGTGAGCACCGAGCTGGCGATCGCGCGGGCCGTGGACTCCAGTGACCTGGACCCGGTCAACGTGCACCCGCTGCCGGCGCAGAAGGCGATCCTGGACGCGTTCGTCCAGCTGGGCTTCCGCTTCAAGAACGCGGACATGGAACGCGGCCACATCCGGGGCACCCGGCAGAAGCTGCCGTTCTACCAGGAGATCGAGTTCTTCCCGCCGCAGCAGTACCGGGGGCTGCACCAGGTCGAGCTGAGCTTCGTGGCCGACGAGCAGGCCATGGACGTCGTGCTGGAGATGGACAAGAAGCCGGGTCTGTTCAGCGAGGGCAGCGACACCTTCCGCTCCTTCAAGGTGGGGCTGAACGACTACCAGGGCACCGATTGGACGGCGTACCTCAACCAGTGGCTGTCGGAGGTCGGCAGCAAGCGCAACTGGTTCTAGGCTCGGTCCGCGACTGAACGCAATCGATCAGGAGGTACCGAGGTGACCGAGCTCAAGCGGCGGCCGCTCCCCCACGACTTCCATCCGCCCGTGCCCTCGTTCGCGGTGACGAGCGAGGACGTGCAGGAGGGGGCGACGCTCAAGGAGGCTCAGGTCCACGCGGCCGGCAACACCTCGCCGCACCTGCGGTGGGAGGGGTTCCCGCCGGAGACCAGGAGTTTCGCCGTGACCTGCTACGACCCCGACGCCCCGACGGGCAGCGGGTTCTGGCACTGGGTGCTGTTCGACGTCCCGGCCACGGTGACCGAGCTGCCGGCCGGCGCGGGGAGCGGCACGTTCGAGGGGTTGCCCGAGGGCGCGGTCCACGCGCGCAACGACTACGGCAGCAAGGACTTCGGCGGTGCCGCGCCGCCGCCCGGGGACGGGCCGCACCGGTACGTGTTCACGGTGTACGCCGTGGACCAGGAGAAGCTCGGTCCGGACTCGGACGCGTCTCCCGCCGTGGTGGGTTTCAACCTGCGGTTCCACACGCTGGCGCGCGCCCGGTTGATCGGTGAGTACGAGGTGCCCGCGGAGTCCTGAGCGGTTTCCCGCACGGCCTCGAGCGTTCATGGAACGTTTGCCCTCCCCCGGTCATGGAAGTGATCGGGGGAGGGCATTTTTGTTGCCGGGATCGCGGGGTCGCCTCCCGCAGGAGCAGCAGATATTGCGTTGTCCGTCTCGGCGTGCCCGGCCAGAGTTGATCCCAGTCCGCCGAGGGGTGGGCCGGTGCACACGGGAGGTGGGCTGGTATGCGGGACACGCTGGTACTGAACGCGAGTTTCGAGCCGTTGTCGACGGTGACGCTGAACCGAGCCGTCGTTCTGGTCCTTCAGGACAAGGCCGTCGTCGAGCAGGCCCACCCCGAGCTCCGGATGCGTGGAGCCGCGGTCGACATACCGGCGCCCCGGGTGATCAGGCTCTGCCAGTACGTGAGGGTGCCGTTCCGAAGACGAGCGCCGTGGTCGAGGCGGGGCGTTCTGGTGCGGGACCGGCACCGGTGCGCGTACTGCGGGCGTCGGGCGACGACCGTGGACCACGTGGTACCGCGGTCGCACGGTGGGCAGGACACGTGGCTGAACACGGTGGCGTCCTGTGCGGAGGACAACCACCGGAAGGCGAACCGGACGCCCGAGCAGGCGGGGATGCCGCTGTTGCGACGGCCTTTCGAGCCGACTCCGGCCGATGCGATGTTGCTGGCGCTGGGTGCCGAGGACTTCGAGGCGTTGCCCGAATGGTTGGCGTTGGACGCGGCATAGGGCTTCGCCGCAGAGGTCGGGGGCCCCGGGCGCGGATCGTGCGCGGTCGTTCGCACAGTTCCCCGCGCCCTGGGATCTCAGTCGATGGACGGCTTCTCGCGGCGTTCCTGGGCGGGGACGTTGGGGGCCGGGGCGCCGTTGCCGCCGCCCATCGCGCCGAAGTTTCCCATCGCGCCGGAGAGGCCCTTGAGGGCGTCGCCGATCTCGCTGGGGACGATCCAGAGCTTGTTGGCGTCGCCCTCGGCGATCTTGGGGAGCATCTGGAGGTACTGGTAGGAGAGGAGCTTCTGGTCGGGGTCGCCGGCGTGGATGGCCTCGAAGACCGTACGAACGGCCTGGGCCTCGCCCTCGGCGCGCAGGGCCGCTGCCTTGGCCTCGCCCTCGGCGCGCAGGATCTGGGACTGCTTCTCGCCCTCGGCGCGCAGGATCTCGGACTGGCGGACGCCCTCGGCCTGAAGGATCGCGGCGCGCTTGTCGCGGTCGGCGCGCATCTGCTTCTCCATCGAGTCCTGGATGGAGGTGGGCGGTTCGATGGCCTTGAGCTCGACGCGGTTGACGCGGATGCCCCACTTGCCGGTGGCCTCGTCGAGGACGCCGCGCAGGGCCGCGTTGATCTCCTCGCGGGAGGTCAGGGTGCGCTCGAGGTCCATGCCGCCGATGATGTTGCGCAGTGTGGTGACGGTGAGCTGCTCGATGGCCTGGATGTAGCTGGCGACCTCGTAGGTGGCGGCGCGGGCGTCGGTCACCTGGTAGTAGATGACGGTGTCGATGTTGACGACCAGGTTGTCCTGGGTGATGACCGGCTGCGGGGGGAACGGCACGACCTGCTCGCGCAGGTCGATGCGGTTGCGGATGGTGTCGATGAACGGGACGACGATGTTGAGGCCCGCGTTGAGCGTCCGCGTGTAGCGGCCGAAGCGCTCGACGATGGCGGCGCTGGCTTGTGGGATGACTTGGATCGTCTTGATCAGGGCGATGAAGACCAACACCACCAGGATGATCAGGACGATGATGATCGGTTGCATCGTCGGTTCCCCGAACCCTTCTTCGCCTCGGCGCCTACGGCAGGCATCGTGCCTGTGGCAGATCCTGCGGTTGAGGATCTTGCTGGTCGAGTCTGACAGACCATCGGTGCAACTGGGGTGTTGTTCGCCCCAGTTGTGTCGCGGGGTTCACATGATGACGGCCGTGGCCCCCTCGATGTCCACCACGTCCACTTCCTGGCCCACTTCATAGGTGTGGCCGGCGTCGAGTGCGCGTGCCGACCAGACCTCGCCGGCCAGCTTGATCCGGCCGCCGGAGCCGTCGACGCGTTCCAGCACCACGGCCTGTCTCCCTTTCAGGGCGTCCACGCCGGTGGCGAATCGGGGCAGCTGGGCCCGGTGTCTGTTCGCGATGGGGCGTACGACGGCGATGAGGGCGGTCGAGACGACGGCGAAGACCGCGACCTGGGCGACGGCGCCGCCGCCGAAGACGCCGGAGACCACTGCCGCGGCGACGGCACCCACCGCGAGCATGCCGAGTTCGGGCATCGCGGTGATCACGAGCCCGATGCCGAGTGCCGCCGCGCCGATCAACCACCACAGCCATGCGTCGATGTCCACGTGGTCATGGTAGGACCGCGCACCCGGTCGCCGACAGAGCGCCGATCGGTTTGAACACGCCGTGCGGATCCGGTTCTTGGGCTACGGAAGGGGTCAGGACATCGGGAGGCCCTGGGCGGTGAAGCGGTCGCCGACCTGTTCGACGACGAGCGGGAGGCCGAAGCAGAGGGAGAGGTTGCGGGAGGTGAGTTCGAGCTCCAGCGGTCCGGCGGCGAGGACCTTGCCCTGGCGGATCATCAGGACGTGGGTGAAGCCCGGGGCGATCTCCTCGACGTGGTGCGTGACCATGATCATGGAGGGGGCGATCGGATCGCGGGCGAGCCGGCCGAGACGGCGTACGAGGTCCTCACGGCCGCCGAGGTCGAGTCCGGCGGCGGGCTCGTCGAGGAGCAGCAGTTCGGGGTCGGTCATCAGGGCGCGGGCGATGAGGGTGCGCTTGCGCTCGCCCTCGGAGAGCGTGCCGAACCTGCGGTCCAGGTACTCGGACATGCCCAGGCGGTCGAGGAAGGCGCGGGCGCGCTGCTCGTCGATGTCCTCGTACTCCTCCTGCCAGCCGGCGGTCATGCCGTAGGCGGCGGTGAGCACGGTCTGCAGGACGGTCTGGCGCTTGGGGAGCTTGTCGGCCATGGCGATACCGGCCATGCCGATGCGGGGGCGCAGTTCGAAGACGTCGGTGCCGGGGGTGCCGAGGGTCTCGCCGAGGATGCTGACGGTGCCCCTGCTGGGGTAGAGGTAGCTGGACGCGATGTTGAGGAGGGTGGTCTTGCCGGCGCCGTTGGGGCCGAGGATGACCCAACGCTCGCCCTCCTTGACCGACCAGGAGACCTGGTCCACCAGAGCCCGGCCCTCGCGGACCACGGATACGTCCTGAAGCTCCAGAACATCGCTCATGAGCGCGTTGTCTCCCCTTGCAGTGTGGCCGGTCTCGGCTGTCGCGTACGCCTGTGGGTCGGTCCGCCGCGCCCGCGGGCGCAGCCCATCATGAAATCTACGCCACCGGTCGACCCGGACATTCCTCCGGTCCGGTTCCTGGGCTCTGTCTAGGGTGTACGCATGCTCTCGGAACCTCGCTCTGGACGCCTTGCCGCTTGGGGAAACGCCCTTCTCGCCGGACTTGTCCCACCGGATGACGCCGCGCTCGCGATCGTCGGGGAGGACGCGGTGCACCGGGTGGAGGGGTTGCCGGGCGAGCCGGTGTCCGTGGGGCTCACGCTGGCGTTGGGACGGCTGCGGGCGCTCGGGGCGTCCGGGCTGCGGGTGGCGCTGCCGGCGCCGGGACATCCGCTGGGGCTGAGCGGGCCGCCGGAGTTCAATGCGCGGGCGTTGGAGGCGGAGGAGGCGGTGGTGTGCCACGGGACCGCGCTGGGGCTGGTGCCGGAGGTGCACGAGGCCGGACCCTCGGGTGATGTGCACGTGGAGGTGGTGTGGCACTGCCTGCCGGTACGGGAGGCGGTACCGGCGGACGTGCCGTCGCTCGGTGAGGCGGAGCGGGAGCTGGCGGAGGCGCTGCGGGAGGCCACCGAGGTGCTGACGCGGCTGGATGTGGCCGGGTCGGGGCCGGTGGCGGAGGCGGCGGTCGACGCGTACCGGGCTCGGGCCCTGGCCTCGCGGGGGCGGGAGGTGCTGGCGCCGGGGTATCCGCCCCGGGCCGTGCGGGTGCTGGAGCTGGCTCAGCGGGTGGGGGCGCTGGTGTCGCTTGCGGGGGGCGGGGGGCACGGGGGCGCGGTGAGTGCGTCGGAGATGGCGGGGCGGGCCGCCGCGTTGCGGCCCGTGGAGCGTACGGCTCGGCGGGCGCAGGTGGCTGCGTACAACTCCGTCGTGGAGGAACGGGGGGTGGGGTGAGGTCTGCTTGCCCGGTGCCGGCGCGGGCCGGGCGGCCTGTGCGACCCGGCTTCCGTGGACCCTTGGCGTCGGTGCCGACCGAGGCGGGTCGCGCGGCCCGGGGCCGACGGGTGCCGTCGCACTCGCCCGTGCCGCCCCAGCGGCACGGCTGTCCGCGGGAACGGCGGGCGCGGGTGAGCCCCGGCGCTCGGTAGGGGCGGGCGGCCGGGGCTGTGCCGGGTGCGCGTCAGTGGTTGACGGCGGTGTTGCCGAAGGCCGGGTTCAGGAGGCCGATCACGTTGACGCTGTTGCCGGACACGTTGACCGGGACGTCGACCGGGACCTGGACGACGTTGCCGGAGACGACGCCCGGGGAGCCCACGGCCGTGCCGTCGGCGTGGCTGCCGTCGGTGGCGGAGGCCATTCCCGTACCGGCCGCGAGCAGACCGCCGGCCACCATCGTCACGGCCGCTGCCTTCTTCAGGTTCTTCACTTTCCGAGCCCTCCTAGCGATGACCGCGGCAGGCGCCGCGGTACGCACTGGAGAACGGCGGACACCGACGAGGGATACGGCCATCCGAGGGATATTCCCACTACGGTATGAATCTCGGATTGGACGGGAACCTTCCGCAGGGCGTGCGGCGTCCCGGGTCAGCCGCTCAGGCCGTGGCGTACGGCCCACAGGGCTGCCTGGGTGCGGTCCGCCAGGTCGAGTTTCATCAGGATGTTCGAGACGTGGGTCTTCACGGTCTTCTCGGAGAGCACCAGGGCCCGGGCGATCTCCCGGTTGGCACGACCGTCCGCTATGAGCCCGAGGACTTCGCGCTCCCGTTCGGTGAGGGAGCCGGCGCGTCCCGGCCCTGAGCCGGTCCCCTCCTGGGACAGCAGCGCTCCGGCCACCTCCGCCTGGAGCAGGACGTGTCCGGCGTGCACGGAGCGGATGGCTCCGGCGAGCGCGTCGGGGTCGACGTCCTTGTACACGTAACCGGCGGCACCCGCGCGGAGGGCGGGGACGACCGTGCGCTGCTCGGTGAAGCTGGTGACGATCAGCACACGCGCCGGGTGGTCCAGTTCACGGAGCCGGCGCAGCGCGTCCACGCCGTCCATACCGGGCATCTTGACGTCCATGAGGATGACGTCGGGCCCCAGCTCCCCCGCCAGGGCGACTCCCTCGGCGCCGTCCGCGGCCTCGCCGACGACCTCGATGTCGTCCTGCACCTCGAGGAAGGTGCGCAGGCCCCGGCGCACCACCTGGTGATCGTCGACCAGCAGCACCTTGATTGCCTCAGCCACCGGGAACCTCCATCTCGATCGTGGTGCCCTTGCCGGGCGCCGATTCCACGGTCAGCCTGCCGCCGACCCCGCTCGCCCGGTCCCGCATGGAGACCAGACCCAGATGGCGGCCAGCGCTGCGGACGATCCGCGGGTCGAAGCCGCCGCCGTCGTCGCTGACCCGCAGCACCGCCCCGCCGCCCCTGCGGTCCAGGGTGACGTCGACGTGGTCGCCGCCGGAGTGCCGCAGGGCGTTGTGCAGCGCTTCCTGGGCGACGCGCAGCACCGCCTCCTCCTGGGCGGCCGGGAGGGCGCGTACGCCGTTCCCGGCGAAGGTCACGCGTGCGGTGTGGGCGCGGTCGAGGACCTGGGCCTGCGTGCGCAGCGTGGCGACGAGGCCGTCCTCGTCGAGCGCCGCGGGGCGCAGTTCGACGACCGCCGCGCGCAGTTCGTCAGCGGCCTCGGCCGCCAGGGCGGCGACCTGCTGGAGCTCGCCCTTGGCGCGGGCGGGGTCGCGGTCCACGAGGCGGGCGGCGGCCTGGGCGGTGAGCCGCAGGGAGAAGAGTTTCTGGCTGACGGCGTCGTGGAGCTCGTGGGCGAGGCGGGAGCGCTCCTCGGCGATGGTCAGTTCACGGCTGCGCTCGTAGAGCCGGGCGTTGGTGAGGGCGATCGCGGCGTGCTGGGCGAGGATGCCGAGCAGTTCCTCGTCGTCGGCGGTGAAGCCGCAGGTGCCCTCGGGTCTGGGGCAGTCCTTGTTGGCGAGGAAGAGGGCGCCGATGACCTCGTCCCCGGCGCGGATGGGCAGGCCCAGGAAGTCGACCAGCTCTGGGTGGGCGCTGGGCCAGCCTTCGAAGCGGGGGTCGCGGCGCACGTCGGCGAGGCGCTGCGGGGTGGCCTCGTTGAGCATCGCGGCGAGGATGCCGTGCTGGCGTGGGAGGGGTCCGATGGCCTTCCACTGGTCGTCGCTGACGCCGTCGACCACGAACTGGGCGAAGCCGCCGTGGTCGTCGGGCACGCCGAGCGCGGCGTACTGCGCGTCTAGGAGTTCGCGGGCCGAGGCGACGATCGTCTTGAGGACGTCGCGCACCTCGAGGTGCCTGCTCATGGCCAGCAACGCGGAACTCACCGCGGCGAGGCCGGACCGGGGGCCGTGGCTCATGCCCTCACGGTACCGGCGGACCGCGACAGCGGGATCGGACGTGTGTCGGCCGTCGGGCGGGCCGCAGGCCCTAGGCCAAAGGTCCCGGCCGCCCCGGTCGGGGCGCAGGACCGCGGGACCGGGGTCGGTGGCGTAGGGCGAAGGGACCCGGGGCGCTGCGTCCCGGGCCCGAGGCGGTGGCGGCGGACCGGTCCCTGCGTTGAGGGCACGCCGATCGAACGGCGTCGGACGGTACCGGGGGGCCGGCGCGGCTGGTCGGGGCGGTGCGGGCGGGGGCGGCCGGGTGATCGCGGTGGGAACGACGGCCGTGAGGGCGGTGGAGCCGGCGGCCGGTGCGGACGGTGCGGTGCGGGCCCGCACGGGGTGGACCGATCCGGTGGTGGCCCCCGAGCGCGGGGTGCGGGTGGTGGAGGGGCTGCTGACCGGGCCGCACGAGCCGGAGGCCTCGCAGCTGCTGATGCTGGAGGCGGTCGCGGGGCGGGCGGCGATCGACCGGGGATATGAGGAGGCGCTGCGCGGACGCTCTCTGTGGCACGAGTTCGGTGATGTGCGCCTGGTTCCGCCGGAGTGGCCGAGCCTGCTCACACAGGGGATCGCTTCAGCAACTTTCGGCAAGGAAGGGGGGTGGTCGGTGTGAGGCCGAGCATAGGGCGCACCTCACGTACGAAGAGGATTAGGAGGGGCGCAACAGCCATCCGAACGGGACATATAGGCCATCTACCCCGCTCCCCTCTCCCTGTTCTACTACTCGGATTCGTACGTCACATCTTTGCCCTGTCATTTTGCGGCCGCTAAGAATGGCTGTGTCGCTCAGCGCCGTGGGTATCTCCCCACGGCGCTCGTGCTGGAAGCACCGGACGTTGAGCGACCTCCGCGCTATCCGAAGAGGTCCGTCCCGCATGTCCAAGAACATCCTCACCCGTGGTCATAGTCGTGCCCTGACCCGTCACCACAGGATCGCCGCCGCCGGCGTCGCGGCCCTCGGCGCCGCCGCGATCGGTTTCTCGGCCGTCCCGAGCAACGCGTCCGCGTCCGCTGCCACGACGACCGAGGTCGCCGCCCCGACCGCGAAGGTGGTGTACAGCACCGAGCCGATCGAGGGTGTCAAGGCCGGCGTCACCGACCAGCTCGCCGGTTCCGGCGTCAAGATCGAGCGGATCGCGGCGAAGAAGGAGGCCGCGGCCGAGGCCGCCGCCGAGAAGGGGGCCGCCGCCGCTGCCGCGAAGGCCAGGGCCGAGCAGGCCCGCGAGGCCGAGGAGGCCGCCGACCGCGCCGCCGAGCGCGCCGAGGTGAAGAAGGCCGCCCCGCGCAAGAGCTACAGCGACACCCTGGACGGCTGGATCCGTGAATCCCTGGCCATCATGAAGAAGCACGGCATCCCGGGCTCCTACGAGGGCATCCACCGCAACATCATGCGGGAGTCCTCGGGCAACCCGAAGGCGATCAACCTCTGGGACATAAACGCCCGGAACGGCATCCCGTCCAAGGGCCTGCTGCAGGTGATCCCGCCGACGTTCGAGGCCTACCACGTCCCGGGCACCCCGAAGGACATCTACGACCCGGTCGCCAACATCACCGCCGCCTGCAACTACGCGGCCGACAAGTACGGCACCATGGACAACGTCGACAGCGCGTACTGAGGCCGGCGCGGGCCTCTTCTCGCGGACGCCGAAGGGCGGCACCCTCCTGACGGGGTGCCGCCCTTCGGGGCGTACGGCGCCGGTTACTTGCGCATGACCTCGGGCTCGTGGCGGCGCAGGAAGCGGGCCACGAAGAAGCCGCAGATCACGCCGAGGACGATCAGCGCGGACATGTCCATCGCCCAGGCCCCGACCGTGTGCTCCCACAGCGGGTCGGTGTCCCCGGCCGTCTCCGGCGGGCTGATCCTGTTCAAGTCCAGCGTGGCGCCCGAGGCGGCGACCGCCCAGCGCGACGGCATCAGGAACGAGAACTGGTTGACGCCGATCGAGCCGTGCAGGGCGAACAGGCAGCCGGTGAAGACGACCTGGACGATCGCGAACATCACCAGCAGCGGCATGGTCTTCTCCGCGGTCTTCACCAGCGAGGAGATGACCAGGCCGAACATCATCGAGGTGAAGCCGAGCGCCATGATCGGCACGGAGAGCTCCAGCAGCGTGAAGCCGCCGAAGACCAGGCCCTCCTCCGGGATCTCCCGGCTGGAGAAGCCGATCACACCGACCAGCAGGCCCTGCAGCACGGTGATCATGCCGAGCACGAACACCTTGGACATCAGGTACGCCGAGCGGGACAGGCCGGTGGCGCGCTCCCGCTCGTAGATGACCCGTTCCTTGATCAGCTCACGCACCGAGTTCGCCGCGCCCGCGAAACAGGCGCCCACCGCGAGGATCAGCAGGACCGTGGTCGCCGTGCCGTTCGGGACGATCCGGCCCGCCGCGTTGGGCGGGTTGGGCAGCAGGCCCTTGTCCGCGTCGATGAGCAGGCTGACCGCGCCGAGGACGGCCGGCAGGATCACCATCAGGGCGAGGAAGCCCTTGTCGGAGACGATCACCGAGACGTAGCGGCGCACCAGGGTCACGAACTGCGACATCCAGCTCTGCGGCTTCGGCGGCCTCATCGCCCGCATCTGCGGGACCTGTACGGACTGCGGCGCGACCGCGTCGATGTCCGCGGCGTACATCTGGTAGTGCTGCGAGCCCTTCCAGCGGCCCGCCCAGTCGTAGTCGCGGTAGTTCTCGAAGGCGGAGAAGACGTCGGCCCAGGTGTCGTAACCGAAGAAGTTCAGCGCCTCCCCGGGCGGGCCGAAGTAGGCGACGGAGCCGCCGGGCGCCATCACCAGGAGCCTGTGGCAGATCGCCAGCTCGGCCACCGAGTGGGTGACGACGAGGACCGTGCGGCCGTCGTCGGCGAGGCCGCGCAGCAACTGCATGACGTCGCGGTCCATGCCCGGGTCGAGGCCGGAGGTGGGCTCGTCCAGGAAGATCAGCGACGGCTTGGTGAGCAGCTCCAGGGCGACGGAGACACGCTTGCGCTGGCCGCCGGACAGGGACGTGACCTTCTTGTCCTTGTGGATGTCCAGCTTGAGCTCGCGCAGCACCTCGTCGATGCGGGACTGGCGCTCGGCCGCCGTGGTGTCGGCGGGGAAGCGGAGCTTGGCCGCGTACTTGAGGGCCTTCTTGACGGTCAGCTCCTTGTGCAGGATGTCGTCCTGCGGGACCAGACCGATGCGCTGCCGCAGCTCGGCGAACTGCTTGTAGAGGTTCCGGTTGTCGTAGAGGACCTCGCCCCGGTCGGCGGGGCGGTAGCCGGTGAGGGCCTTGAGGAGCGTGGACTTGCCGGAGCCGGACGGGCCGATGACCGCGACCAGCGACTTCTCGGGGACGCCGAAGGAGACGTCCCTGAGGATCTGCTTGCCTCCGTCGACGGTGACCGTCAGGTGGCGGGCGGAGAAGGACACCTCACCGGTGTCGACGAACTCCTCGAGCCGGTCGCCGACTATCCGGAACGTCGAGTGACCGACGCCCACGATGTCGGTGGGGCCGAGCAGTTGCGAACCGCCCTTGGCCATCGGCTGACCGTTGACGTACGTGCCGTTGTGCGAGCCCAGGTCGCGGATCTCCATACGACCGTCGGGCGTCGAGTGGAACTCGGCGTGGTTGCGGGAGACCTGGAGGTCGGAGACGACCAGGTCGTTCTCCAGCGCACGGCCGATGCGCATCACACGGCCGAGGGAGAACTGGTGGAACGTGGTGGGGCTGCGGTCGCCGTGGACCGGCGGCGCCCCCGCGCCGCTGCCGGGGCCGCCCTGCTGCTGCGGGATGTGCGGCGTGGACGGCTGCTGCCGGACGGGCTGCTGGGACCGGCCGGCGTTCGCCGCCTGGGCCGCGTACGGCTGCTGCGGCTGGGCCTGCGGCGCGGTGGCCGGGGCGTCCGCTCCCGCGCCGGACAGCGTCACGCGTGGGCCGTCGGTGGCGTTGCCCAGGTTCAGCACCGTGCCGGAGCCGAGCTCCAGGTGGTGGATCCGCTGCCCCTGCACGAACGTGCCGTTGGTGCTGCCGTGGTCCTCGACGACCCAACCGCGCCCGTTGAAGCTGATCGTGGCGTGGCGCCAGGAGACCCTGGCGTCGTCCAGCACGACGTCGCCCTGCGGATCACGTCCGAGGGTGTAGGACCTGGACGGATCGAGCGTCCAGGTCCGTCCGTTTGATTCCAGTACGAGTTCCGGCACTCCATGCCCCACTGAGTTGTCCCCCGAATTTCCCCCGTCGCAGGGAGTCTAGGGATGTCGAACATCGGAGGAACTATTTCAGGCTCGGCCCTCTGACCGAAAGTCGGCCTTGTCACGAGCGCGCACCAAGGTGTTCACCGGCTTTCGCCGGCGGGGTTGAAACCGGCCCGGAGAGTGGTAAACCACGCGAGGGGGACAAGCGCGGCCGCCGCGTCGCGGCTCGGGGGGTCTGCCATGAGCACTGCCACGAACGTCCGGACCGCGGAGCGGGACGGACGCGTGCCCTGGGTCGATGTGGTGATGTCCGCGGTCGCCGCGGTGAGCTGGGCGCTGATCGGGATGGCGGGGACGGCCGCGCTCGGGCTGCGTCTGCTGGAGGCGGACGCGGCCGGTTCGCCGGGCCCGACGACCGCCGCGGTGGTGGTGGCCCTGGGGGCGGGTGGCTCGGTCGCCCCGTCCGGTGACGTGTCCGCCTCCGGGCTGCCGGGCGCGGAGGCCGCCGCGGTCCTGGAGGTCACGCCGCTGGGCGTGAGCCTGGTGGGTGCGCTGCTGCTGTCGTACTTCTTCCTGCGGTCCCTGCGGACGGCGGGAGGCGTGGTCTGCGGCGCCGAACTCCTCGCGCGTGCGGGTGCGGTGGTCGCGCTGTTCGTGGCGATGACGGGCGGGCTGGTCCGGGCGGGGCACGACGTCGTCACCGTCGACGGGGGCCCGCTGGGGCTGGACGACCTGCCGGGGACGGGCGGTGGCGGGGTCGAGCTGCGCGGCCGGCTCGGCACGGCGCTGCTGCTGGGCGCGGTCTGGGGCGCGGGGGCGGGCGCCGCCGGAGCGCTGCTGGCCCGGGCGAGCGGGGCGGCGGGGGTGCGGGCGACGCCGCTGGCACGGGGTGCCACAGGGCTGGCCGAGGGGTGGCGGCCGGCGCCGGCCGCCGGTTGCCCGGGCGGGGTGACGGCCGCCGGGCCGTACGCGCCGGGGTCCCCTGCCGGCCCCCGGACCCGGACACCAATCCGTATCTGCGGGCGGGACGGCAGACGGGGGCCTCCCGGGAGCCCCGGCGGCCGAAGGACGCGGTACCCCGTCGCCGGGCGGTGCCCACGGCTCCGGTGTCCCGCCCGCACCGTGCGACGACGTCCACGAGGCGCCCACGGTGATCGGGCCGGTGAAGCCGCCCCGGCGAGGGCCCGGACCGCGGGGCCGGGACCGGTCGCCGTTGTGGCCGGACGAACCGCCGCCACCGCCGCCCCCTCCGCCGCCGCGGAGGCCGGACGGCGCGTAAGCCCCGGTACACCCTGGTGACGGGCAGTGTTCGCTGTCCGGCTGGCGGACCTCGGAGGCGCGGGGCACTGGGTGCCGGATACGGTGGGAACACCATGAGCGCATCGCAGACCACCGACGTTCCCACCCTCCTTGTCAAGATCTTCGGCAAGGACCGGCCGGGCATCACGGCCGGCCTCTTCGACACCCTCGCCGCCTACTCGGTCGACGTGGTCGACATCGAGCAGGTCGTCACCCGTGGCCGCATCGTGCTCTGCGCGCTCGTGACCGAGCCGCCCGAGGGGCTGGAGGGGGGCCTGCGGGCGACCGTCCACAGCTGGGCGGAGTCGATGAAGATGCAGGCGGAGATCATCTCCGGCATGGGCGACAACCGGCCGCGCGGGCTCGGCCGCTCCCTGGTCACCGTGCTGGGCCACCCCCTCACGGCTGAGGCGACGGCGGCGATCGCCTCGCGGATCACCAGGGCCGGCGGCAACATCGACCGTATCTTCCGGCTCGCCAAGTATCCGGTGACGGCCGTGGAGTTCGCGGTGTCCGGTGTGGAGACGGAACCGCTGCGCACCGCGCTGGTGACCGACGCGGCACGGCTCGGAGTGGACGTGGCCGTGGTCGGGGCGGGACTGTACCGGCGGGCGCAGCGCCTGGTCGTCATGGACGTGGACTCCACCCTCATCCAGGACGAGGTGATCGAGCTCTTCGCCGCGCACGCCGGCTGCGAGGGCGAGGTCGCCGAGGTGACGGCGGCCGCGATGCGCGGGGAGCTGGACTTCGAGCAGTCGCTGCACGCGCGCGTGGCGCTGCTGGAGGGGCTGGACGCCTCCGTGGTGGACAAGGTCCGCAGCGAGGTGCGGCTGACGCCGGGCGCCCGCACGCTGATCCGCACGCTGAAGCGCCTCGGTTACCAAGTGGGTGTGGTGTCGGGTGGGTTCACCCAGGTCACGGACGACCTGAAGGAGCGGCTGGGGCTGGACTTCGCCCAGGCCAACACCCTGGAGATCGTCGACGGGAAGCTGACGGGCAAGGTCACCGGCGAGATCGTGGATCGGGCGGGCAAGGCCCGGCTGCTGCGCCGGTTCGCCGCCGAGGCGGGGGTGCCGCTCTCACAGACGGTGGCGATCGGTGACGGCGCGAACGATCTCGACATGCTGAACGCGGCGGGGCTCGGTGTCGCCTTCAACGCCAAGCCGGTGGTGCGCGAGGCCGCGCACACGGCGGTGAGCTTCCCCTTCCTGGACACGGTCCTGTACCTGCTCGGCGTCACCCGTGAAGAGGTCGAGGCGGCGGACACGCTCGACGTGGGCTGAGCCGCCCGGACCGGGGCACGGGAAGGGGCGGGCCCGGAGCCGGCGGACGTCGGCGCCGGACCCCTGCCGTGCCGGGCGTCACTCGGTGGGCGCCCAGTAGTCGACCAGCGTGCCGACGCCGGGCTCGAGGGACTTCCAGGAGCCGGTGAAGGACAGGACGGCGAAGGCGGCGGCCGGGTAGCCGCGTCGGCTCATGCGCTCGCGGGCGTCGCCCTCCGCCGCGCCGGCCAGGATGTCGGCGAGCGCCTGGACGCCCGGGTTGTGGCCGACCAGGAGGACGTTCCGCGCGTCGTCGGGGGTTTCGTTGAGCAGGGCGATCAGCTCACCGGGCGAGGCGTCGTAGATCCGCTCCTCGTAGACGGTCTTCGGTCGCTCCGGGAACTCGTGGACCGCGAGCTTCCAGGTCTCGCGGGTCCGGGCCGCGGTGGAACACAGGGCCAGGTCGAAGGCGATGCCGGTGTCGGCGAGCTTGCGTCCGGCGACGGCGGCATCCATCCGGCCCCGCTCGGCGAGTGGGCGTTCGTGGTCGGGTACCGGGGGCCAGTCGGCTTTCGCATGCCGGAAAAGGACGATCCTGCGAGGTTCTGCGACGCTCATGTGACCCAGCTTCGCATGAAACAGACCATGAGGCGCAGGGAGTTGACCGGCGCTTCCGGGGGTTTTCAACGGGCTATGAGCTGCTGCGCACGCTCGACGAGGTGGGTGAGCGCGGGCTCACCGACGGTCGCGTGGGCGTCGGCGGGGTTGAGGATCAGAGTGAGCAGGGCGACGAAGGCGAGGGTGGGCAGGGCCAGGGCCCACCACGGCAGCCGGGTGTCGGCGCCGCCCCGGGGAGCCGGGTGGGGCCGGGTGTGTGTGCGCGCCGACATGGGGGCCTCCGCTCTTCGTACGGTACGGTCCGTGGCCCGCCGTTCGCGGCCACATCTCGAAGGTACGAATTCCCGGAAGCCCCATCCATCCGGTGATCCACCCACTTGACCCTGAGCCAGACCCCCTAGGGGATGGGGGGCCAGCACCACCATGGGCCGTCACGGCGCGAGGACGGTCGCGATCACGCCGATGACGATGAAGATGGCGAAGAACGCGCCGAAGACGAGCAGCATCTTCTTCTGGCCGTTCTGCGGGTTCGGGTCGAGGACTGGCATGCGGCAAGTCTCGCACCCCGTTCGCCTGCGGCGGGCTCCGGGGGGCGCGTGGCGCGGGTGGCCTGCCGGGCGGACGCGGGAAGGCTCCACGACCTCGCCGGCGGCCCGGCGACGGGAGCCGGCCGGCCGGACGCCGACGGTGTACCGGCCGGACGGTGCCGGCGCGGAACGGCGGGTGTCGCACAGCCCGGAACAGCGCGGCGGGTGTCGCACAGCCCGGCGCCGACAGGGTGCCGTCGCGCTCGCCCGTGCCGCGCTGGGGGTGCCTCCCAGGCCCTTGGGCCACTGGGGGTGCCGGCTTGCCCGGGGGGAACGGGGCAGCGGGCGGGAACGGTACGTACGGGTGGCCCGTCGGCCGGGAGGGGGTTCAGCGGGAGGACGCCTCGTCCTCCACCGTGCGGTCGCGGCCTGCCAGGACGCCCACGATCATCTGCGGGATCATCAGGCCGGCCATCAGCGCGATCGGCAGTCCCCAGCCGCCGCTGTGCTGGTAGAGCACGCCCACCAGGAGCGGCCCGGGGATGGAGATCAGGTAGCCGGTGCTCTGCGCGAAGGCCGACAGCTGGGCCACGCCCGCGCCGGTCCTGGCCCGCATCCCGACCATGGTGAGCGCCAGCGGGAAGGCGCAGTTCGCGACGCCCAGCAGCACCGCCCAGACCCAGGCGCCGGCGGCCGGCGCGAGGTACAGTCCCGCGTATCCGACGAGACCGCTGACGCCCAGTGCGAGCACGATCGGGCCCTGGCTGGGCAGCCGGGTGGCGAGGCGCGGGATGACGAAGGCCAGCGGCACGCCCATCACCATGGTGACCGCGAGGAGCAGTCCGGCCCTGCCGGCGGGGACGCCCGCGTCCCGGAAGATCTGCGCCATCCAGCCCATGGTGATGTAGGCGGCGGTGGCCTGGAGCCCGAAGAAGACGGCCAGCGCCCAGGCGGTACGGCTGCGGGTGATGCGCAGCGCGGGCGCCGCGGCGGAAGCGGTCCGCTCGCTCCGGGCGCCCCGTGCCCCGTCCCGCTCCCGCACGAACGGCAGCCACGGCAGTACGGCGGCTGCCGCCAGGGCCGCCCACACGGCGAGGCCCGACTGCCAGTCACCGCCCAGCGCGTCGGTCAGCGGCACGGTCACGGCCGCCGCCGTGGCGGTACCCAGGGCGAGGGCCATGGAGTACAGGCCGGTCATGGAGCCGACCCGGTCGGGGAACCGGCGCTTGACGATGACCGGCATCAGGACGTTGCTGACCGCGATGCCCATCAGCGCCAGCGCGCTGGTGGCCAGGAACGCCGCCGTGCCGCCCGCGTACGGGCGTATCAGCAGGCCGGCGCCGATGGCGGCCATGCCGGCGCAGACCACCGCGCCCGCACCGAACCGGCGGGCCAGCCGTGGGGCGGTGACGCCGAAGACGGCGAAGCACAGCGGCGGCACGGAGGTGAGCAGTCCGGCCACGCCCCCGCTCATGCCGAGTCCGTCGCGGACCTCCTCGAGCAGCGCGCCCAGGCTGGTGATGGCGGGGCGGAGGTTGAACGCGGCCAGCACGATGCCGACGACGAGCAGCCGCGTCCGCCACGCGTGCGCGGTGCCGGTCCGGCGGACGGTCCGGACCTCGGACGCGGCCGGTGTGCGTACGGTCCTGGACGTGAGTGTCCGGAGTTCCTCGCCAGTCATGACGCCCATCATAGAATCATGGGATGATTGGTTGTCCATGCCGAGGCCGCCGTGCGGCTCCGCTGTCGCGCGAAGGTGTGCCATGCCGTTGAGCCATCCCCGTCGCTCGGCCCTGTCCGAGCAGGTCATCGCCGCCCTGCGGGCCCAGATCACCTCGGGTGAGTGGCCGGTCGGCGCACGCATCCCCACCGAGCCGGAGCTGGTGGAGCAGCTGGGGGTGGCCCGCAACACGGTCCGCGAGGCCGTCCGCGCGCTGGCGCACAACGGGCTGCTGGACATCCGCCAGGGTTCGGGCACGTACGTGGTGGCCACGAGCGAGCTGGCGGGCGTGATGCACCGCCGCTTCGCCGGCGCCGATCCCCGGCACGTCGCCGAGCTGCGTTCGACCCTGGAGTCGGCGGCGGCGCGGCTGGCCGCCGAGCGGCGCACGGAGAAGGACCTCGAGCAGATCGACGCACTGCTGCTGCGCCGGGAGGATGCCTGGGAGTCGGGCGAGGCGGAGGCGTTCGTGGCGGCGGACGCCACGTTCCACCTGGCGGTCGTGGCCGCCTCGCACAACGACGTGATGACCGCGATGTACGCGGACCTGAGCGAGGTGCTGCGGGACCGGCTGCGCGGCGCCGTGGGCGAGGACATGTCCCCCGAGGCGCACATGGACCACGGCCGGCTGGTGGACGCGATCCGCGCGGGTGACGCGGGGACGGCGGCCGAGGAGGCCGCCGCCTACCCGTTCATGTGCCGCCCGGGACTGTTCGGTCCGTCCTCCGCCGGCTGATCCGGACCGACGCGAGGGCCCGCGCCCCGTACGGGACGCGGGCCCTCGGCAGGGCGTCCGGTCAGGCGCCGATGGCGTGCAGACCGCCGTCGACGTGGATGATCTCGCCCGTGGTCTTCGGGAACCAGTCGCTCAGCAGGGCGACGACACCGCGGCCGGCCGGCTCCGGGTCCTTCAGGTCCCACTCCAACGGGGAGCGGCTGTCCCACACGGAGGCCAGCTCGCCGAAGCCCGGGATGGACTTGGCGGCCATGGAGCCGATCGGGCCCGCCGAGATCAGGTTGCAGCGGATGTTCTGCTTGCCCAGGTCACGGGCCATGTAGCGGCTGGTGGCCTCCAGGGCGGCCTTGGCCGGGCCCATCCAGTCGTACTGCGGCCAGGCGAACTGCGCGTCGAAGGTGAGGCCGACGACCGAGCCGCCGTTCTGCATCAGCGGCAGGCAGGCCGTGGTCAGCGACTTCAGGGAGAACGCCGAGACGTGCATGGCCGTGGAGACCGACTCGAACGGCGTGTTGAGGAAGTTGCCGCCGAGCGCGTCCTGCGGGGCGAAGCCGATGGAGTGGACGACGCCGTCGAGGCCGCCCAGCTCCTCGCCGACGACGTCGGCCAGTCGGCCCAGGTGCTCGTCGTTGGTGACGTCGAGTTCGATGACCTTGGTGGGCCTGGGCAGCTTCTTGGCGATGCGCTCGGTCAGGGTGGGCCGCGGGAACGCGGTCAGGATGATCTCGGCGCCCTGCTCCTGGGCCAGCCTGGCGGTGTGGAAGGCGATGGAGGACTCCATCAGCACACCGGTGATCAGGACGCGCTTGCCCTCGAGAATTCCGCTCATGTGTTTCAGTGACCCATTCCCAGTCCGCCGTCAACGGGGATGACGGCTCCAGTGATGTACGAGGCCTCGTCCGAGGCGAGGAACCGCACCGTCGCGGCGATCTCCTCGGGCTGCGCGTACCGGGCGAGCGGCACCTGCGCGAGGATCTTCGTCTGCTGCTCGTCGGTGAGCACCTTCGTCATGTCGGTGTCGACGAAACCGGGCGCGACGACGTTGAAAGTGATGTTGCGCGAGCCCAGCTCACGGGCGAGGGAGCGCGCGAAGCCGACCAGACCGGCCTTGGAGGCGGCGTAGTTCGCCTGTCCCGCGGAGCCGAGCAGCCCGACCACCGAGGAGATCAGCACGACACGGCCCTTCTTGGCGCGCAGCATGCCGCGGTTGGCGCGCTTGACGACACGGAAGGTGCCGGTGAGGTTGGTGTCGACGACCGAGGTGAAGTCCTCCTCGGACATGCGCATCAGGAGCTGGTCCTTGGTGACACCGGCGTTGGCGACGAGGACCTCGACGGGGCCGTGCTTCTCCTCGATCTCCTTGTAGGCCTGCTCCACCTGCTCGGGGTCGGTGATGTCGCACTTGACGGCCAGGAAGCCGGCCGGCGGCTCCCCCGAGCGGTACGTGATGGCGACCTTGTCGCCGGCGTCGGCGAACGCACGGGCGATGGCGAGGCCGATGCCCCGGTTGCCTCCGGTGACGAGAACCGAGCGGCTCAACGGATCACCCTTTCGATAGCGGTCTGGTGCACCGCCCCGACACCTGGGTGACAGGCGGCTTCACCGAAAACCTATCGGTCCGGATCCGCCGCGGAACATTGGGGCACCGACAGTGGCGCCCCTGGCCTCCTGTCGGATTCCTACAGTCCGTGCCCCCTGTCAGTCCGCCGCACCCGGTGCGTGAGCCGACAGTCCTTCGGCGCGAGCGGTCTCGAGCATCCTTCGGTCGTAGGTCACCAGGGCGGTCAGGTCGTCCCTCAGGGAGAGGGCGCTGGCCACGTGAATCGCGTCCAACGTCCTCAGGCGCCCGACCAGCAGAGCCGCCGCATCGCGCGCCTCCCGGGTGAGGAGGATCTCGGTGATCCGGGCATCCAGGTCCTCCATGGCCTTCGGGAAGTGCCCCATGAGGTCCAGGGTCCGTACGGTCTCCACGAAGCCGAGCGTGCTGGTGGCGAGCGGCTCCGTGGCCCGTTCCTGGAGGAAGGCGTCCAGCGCACTCCAGTGACTGCGGCGGGTCATCCAGGTGACGAGCGCGGACGTGTCCATGTAGATCAACGGTCGTCTTCCTCGCGCTCGGCCAGCAGGAGCGCCACGGGGTCGACGTCTTCCGGCACCTCGTAGTGCGGCATGCTGTGGCGCTCGGCGGCGGTGACCGGCTTCAGCTTGATCTTCCCCTGCGCCACCAGGTGCGCGTACCGCTCCATGGGGCTTCCGGCCGGTGACAGTATCGCGATCACGTTGCCGTGCCGGGTGACCTCGATCGCCTCGCCCTTCTCGACCCGGGCGAAGACCGCGCTGGGGTTGTACGAGAACTCGCGGACGGAAATGGTGCTCATGGCGGCCCCTCAGTTGTGCCTACATAGCATTCACTGTAACCACAAATGAGGGGTTCGCGTCACGGCTGGACGATCCCGTCCTACTCGACCGTTACTGCGCGTCTTCCTCTTCCTCCATGCTGTCAAGGAGCCGCCGGGCGAGGATGGCAAGCGTCTCTCCCTCCTGGGTGACCCAACGGACGGTGCCCTGATTCGAGACAGGGCGCCCTTCCCATTCGGCCAGCTCCCACATCCGTGCGATGAGGCCACTGGGTCGTTTCTGGTGGCTCTTGCTGGGCTGGGTGGATCAGCGCTTCGGCTGGGCAGGTGCACCTCATGGTGCGGCGGCATGAGCTCACGGATGCGCAGTGGCGGAGGATCGAGTCGTTACTGCCTGTCAACGGCAGGCCGGGTGGGCAATGGGCCGATCATCGCAGAGTGATCAACGGGGTGCTGTTCCGGGCCCGTACCGGTGTGCCGTGGCCGGATCCGCCCGAGCGCTGTGGTCCCTGGCAGACCGTCTACAAGCGGCATCGCCGCTGGTCCGCGGACGGAACGTGGCGGCGGATTCTGGGCGAGCCGCAGATCGAGGCCGATGCTGCCGACCCGGACGGCACTCCGGCCCAGACGGAGCGGGAGGAGAGTCGCCGGCGTGGGCGGGAGTGGGCGGTGAACATCGACTCCACCTCCTGCCGGGCCCACCAGCACGGCGCCGGTGCCCGTCGCCGCGCGACTTCCCACAAAAGGGGGCGGGACGCGTGAGGAAACCGATGGGCGCGAGGCCCTGGGACGCTCGCGGGGCGGACTGACCACCAGGACCCATCTGCTGTCCGACGACCGGGCCCGCCCGCTGGCCTGGCAGACCTCCCCGGGCCAGCGGGGCGACAGCCCCATGTTCGTGACCGTGCTGGAGAGCTTACGGATCCGGCGGCACGGGTCCGGGCGGCCGCGCAGCCGCCCGGGCCGCGTCCGCGGCGACAAGGCGTACTCCAGCCGGGACAACCGCGCCTACCTGCAGCGGCGGGGTATCAAGGCGACCATCGCCCAGCCCGACGACCGGCGGGCCAACCGCAGGCGCAAGGGCCGGGCCGGAGGGCGCCCACCAGCGTTCGACAAGACCCAGTACCGCCGCCGCAGTGCCGTCGAACGGTGCGTCAGCAAGTGGAAGCAGTACCGGGCAGTGGCCAGCCGGTACGACAAGCGCGACTACATCTTCAACGGCACCCTGGCCGTCACAGCAATCGCCATCTGGCTCCGAGACACCGTCCAAGAGCCATCAGAAACGACCTAGCTCCCCGGCACCGTCGAATTGCCACGCCGGCGCCCTTGGCACCGTGGTTCACTCACCCAGACCGCGCCATGAACGAAGGGAAGGCCCCACATGGCCCATGAGATGGATCAGTCGTTTCTTGCGCTGCCGTTGCGCGCGCTCGCCGACGCCGCGCTCGCCCGCGCGCGTGCGCTCGGGGCGGAGCACGCGGACTTCCGCCTGGAGCGGGTGCGCAGCGCGTCCTGGCGGCTGAGGGACGCCAAGCCGGCCGGGTCGTCGGACACCACCGACCTCGGTTACGCGGTGCGCGTGGTGCACGGCGGGACCTGGGGGTTCGCGTCCGGGGTGGATCTGACCCTGGACGCCGCCGCCAAGGTCGCCTCGCAGGCCGTGGCGATGGCGAAGCTGTCCGCCCAGGTGATCCGGGCGGCCGGGTCCGACGAGCGCGTCGAGCTGGCCGACGAGCCGGTGCACCCGGAGAGGACCTGGGTGTCGTCGTACGAGATCGATCCGTTCACCGTGCCCGACGGGGAGAAGGCCGGGCTGCTGGCCGAGTGGAGCGCGCGGCTGCTGGCGGCGAACGGGGTGGACCACGTCGACGCCTCGCTGCTCACCGTGCACGAGAACAAGTTCTACGCCGACACCGCCGGGACCGTGACCACGCAGCAGCGGGTGCGGCTGCACCCGGTGTTCACGGCCGTGTCCGTCGACGACTCCAGCGGTGAGTTCGACTCCATGCGCACGATCGCGCCGCCCGTCGGCCGCGGCTGGGAGTACCTGACGGGCACCGGCTGGGACTGGGACGACGAGCTGGAGCGGATTCCCGAGCTGCTCGCCGAGAAGATGCGCGCGCCGAGCGTCGACCCCGGTCTGTACGACCTGGTGGTGGACCCCTCCAACCTGTGGCTGACCATCCACGAGTCCATCGGTCACGCCACCGAGCTGGACCGCGCGCTCGGCTACGAGGCGGCCTACGCGGGGACCTCGTTCGCCACCTTCGACCAGCTCGGGAAGCTGAAGTACGGCTCCGAGCTGATGAACGTCACCGGTGACCGCACCGCCGAGCACGGGCTCGCCACGGTGGGCTACGACGACGAGGGCGTCGAGGCGCAGTCCTGGGACCTGGTGAAGGACGGCACGCTGGTCGGCTACCAGCTGGACCGGAGGATCGCGAGGCTGACCGGGTTCGAGCGGTCCAACGGGTGCGCGTTCGCGGACTCCCCCGGCCATGTGCCGGTGCAGCGCATGGCCAACGTGTCGCTGCGGCCGGATCCGGCCGGGATGTCGACGGAGGACCTGATCGGGGGCGTGGACCGGGGCATCTACGTCGTCGGGGACCGGTCGTGGTCGATCGACATGCAGCGGTACAACTTCCAGTTCACCGGACAGCGCTTCCACCGGATCGAGAACGGGCGGCTGGCGGGGCAGTTGCGGGACGTCGCCTACCAGGCCACGACCACCGACTTCTGGGGCTCCATGGCCGCCGTCGGGGGTCCGCAGACGTACGTCCTGGGCGGCGCCTTCAACTGCGGCAAGGCCCAGCCGGGGCAGGTCGCGGCGGTCTCGCACGGCTGCCCGTCCGCCCTCTTCAAGGGAGTCAACATTCTGAACACCACGCAGGAGGCCGGGCGATGAACGCACGCACCGGGACCGGCCGGGGGGCCGGGGGTCGCCCCCCGGGAAAGCACAGCCTGAACACCACGCAGGAGGCCGGGCGATGAACGCACGCACCAACAAGCCGCACGAGATCGTCGAGCGCGCTCTCGAACTGTCCCGGGCCGACGGCTGTGTCGTGATCGCCGACGAGCACTCGACCGCCAATCTGCGCTGGGCGGGCAACGCGCTCACCACGAACGGTGTCACGCGCGGGCGCACGCTCACCGTGATCGCCACGGTGGACGGCGCGCAGGGCACGGCCTCCGGGGTGGTGTCCCGGTCCGCGGTGACCGTGGACGAACTGGAGCCGCTGGTGCGGGCCGCCGAGGCCGCCGCGCGGGGCGCGGGCCCGGCCGAGGACGCGCAGCCGCTGGTCACCGGGGTGGCCCACTCCCCCGAGTTCACCGAGGCGCCCGCCGAGACCTCCTCCGCGGTGTTCGCCGGCTTCGCCCCGGCGCTGGGCGAGGCGTTCGCACGGGCACGGGCCGGCGGCCGGGAGCTGTACGGTTTCGCCAACCACGAGCTGGTCTCCAGCTACCTCGGCACCTCGGCGGGACTGCGGCTGCGGCACGACCAGCCGAACGGCACGCTGGAGCTGAACGCCAAGTCGCCGGACCGTACGCGGTCGGCGTGGGCGGGGCGCTCCACGCGGGACTTCAAGGACGTCGACCCGGCGGCGCTCGACGCGGAGCTGGCCGTACGGCTGGGCTGGGCGGAGCGCCGGCTGGAGCTGCCCGCGGGCCGGTACGAGACGCTGCTGCCGCCGACCGCGGTGGCGGACCTGCTGATCTACCAGCTGTGGTCGGCATCGGGGCGGGACGCGGTCGAGGGACGCACGGTGTTCTCCAAGCCGGGCGGCGGCACCCGGGTCGGCGAGCGGCTGACCGAGCTGCCGCTGACCCTGCGCAGCGACCCGAACGAGCCGGGCCTGGAGTCGGCGCCGTTCGTGATCGCGCACTCCTCCGGCGGCGACCAGTCGGTGTTCGACAACGGGCTGCCGCTGACGGCCACGGACTGGGTGCGCGAGGGCGAGCTGAACCGGCTGACGACCAGCAGGCACAGCGCGGGCCTGACCGGGCTGCCGACGGCGCCCGGCATCGACAACCTGATCCTGGACGGGGGCGAGGACCGCTCCCTGGAGGAGATGGTCGCGGCCACCGAGCGCGGGCTGCTGCTGACCTGCCTGTGGTACATCCGCGAGGTCGACCCGGCGACGCTGCTGCTCACGGGCCTGACCCGGGACGGCGTCTACCTCGTCGAGAACGGCGAGGTCACCGGCGAGGTGAACAACTTCCGGTTCAACGAGTCGCCGGTGGACCTGCTCGGCCGGGCGGCGGAGGCGGGCCGTACGGAGAAGACGCTGCCCAGGGAGTGGAGCGACTGGTTCACCCGGGCCGCGATGCCCGCGCTGCGCATCCCCGATTTCAATATGAGCTCCGTCAGCCAGGGCGTATAACCTCGTAGGAGTTCGCAAGCGGCCGTCACCCGAACGGCCGGAGATCATCGAGGAGACACGAGAACCGTGACGGACATCGTCGACGAGCTGAAGTGGCGCGGGCTGTTCGCCCAGTCCACTGACGAGGACGCTTTGCGCAAGGCGCTCGCGGACGGTCCCGTCACGTTCTATTGCGGCTTCGACCCGACCGCGCCCTCCCTGCACGTGGGGCACCTGGTGCAGGTGCTCACCCTGCGCCGGCTCCAGCAGGCCGGTCACCGGCCGCTGGCGCTGGTCGGCGGCGCCACGGGCCAGATCGGCGACCCGCGCCCGACCGCCGAGCGCACGCTGAACCCGCCGGAGACCGTCGCGGGCTGGGTCGAGCGGCTGCGCGGCCAGATCGAGCCGTTCCTGTCCTTCGAGGGCGAGAACGCGGCCACGATGGTCAACAACCTCGACTGGACGCAGAACCTCTCCGCGATCGAGTTCCTGCGGGACATCGGCAAGCACTTCCGCGTCAACAAGATGCTGACCAAGGACTCCGTCGCCCGGCGCCTGGAGTCCTCCGAGGGCATCAGTTACACGGAGTTCAGCTACCAGTTGCTGCAGGCGATGGACTTCCTCCAGCTGTACCGGCGCTACGGCTGCACGCTGCAGCAGGGCGGCAGCGACCAGTGGGGCAACCTCACGGCGGGCCTGGACCTGCTGCACCGGCTGGAGCCGGACGCCACGGCCCACGCCTACGCCACACCGTTGATGACCAAGGCGGACGGCACCAAGTTCGGCAAGACCGAGGGCGGGGCCGTCTGGCTCGACCCGGAGATGACGACGCCGTACGCGTTCTACCAGTTCTGGCTGAACACGGATGACCGGGACATCTCGGGCTACATGCGGATCCTGTCCTTCAAGTCCCGCGAGGAGCTGGAGGAGCTGGAGAAGCAGACGGAGGAGCGTCCGCAGGCCCGGGCCGCGCAGCGCGCGCTGGCGGAGGAGCTGACGACGCTGGTGCACGGCGCCGACCAGACGGCCGCCGTGATCGCCGCGTCCAAGGCCCTCTTCGGCCAGGGCGAGCTGGGTGAGCTGGACGACCGCACGCTGGCCGCCGCGCTCTCCGAGGTGCCGCACGTCGAGGTGAGCGAGCTGGGTCCGGTGGTCGACCTGTTCGCCGAGGTCGGCCTGGCGCCGAGCAGGTCCGCCGCACGGCGCACGGTGAAGGAGGGCGGCGCCTACGTGAACAACGTCAAGGTCACCGCCGAGGACGCCGTCCCCGCCCGGGAGGACCTGCTGCACGGGCGCTGGCTGGTGCTGCGCCGGGGCAAGAGGAACCTGGCGGCGGTGGAGGTCACGGCCGGCTGAGCAGGCGGCCCGCGCCTGCCCCGGGGCGGTCTCCGGCGGATGCCGGGGACCGCCCTTTTGTCACCCGTACCGCGAGGGGTCAGACCCGCTGGTGCCCCCTGCGCTTCATCGCGGTGTACAGCATCTCCGCGAGCAGGACGATGACGATCGCCGCGCCCAGCTGGAAGATGTGCCGACCCCAGTCGATGCCCCGTGTCTCCTCGATCCCGAAGCCCCGCGCGAGGGCGTTGCCCGCGACGGCGCCGATCATGCCGCAGATGGTGGCCAGCCACAGCGGGATGTGCTGTTTGCCGGGGATCACCGCCTTGGCGATCAGACCGAGCACGAGTCCCACGATGATCGCCCACAACCAGCCCATGACTGCCTCCTTGTACGGCTTGACGCGAGCATTACGGCCAGTGTCGGCCGAGAGGCGGTACGCCGCATGTCGGGCATGTCGTACGCGTTACGGCACAGGCGGTGCGCCGCGGGGCGGGCGACCCGCTCTCGTGACCCGGCCGGACGCGGCGTAACGTGGACATGTCCGGAACCGGTGTCAATGGGACGGGGTGCCGGACGGCCAGGTGCGGAGAAGGCCCGATGCGGGCGGATGGTGGAATGTGATGCGGAAACAGCATGGCGGCGGCAGCGTCCAGGTGTTCCGGATCACCGGTGCCCGGACGGGCCTCCAGGAGGACGTACGGGGGAGGCAACGCCGGTACGTGATCTCGATGGCCGTCCGTACGGTCTCGGTCATCCTCGCGGCGACGCTGTGGAACGTGGAGCGGCACGTCGCGATCGTGGCGCTGGTGCTCGGAACGATCCTGCCGTACGTCGCGGTGGTGATCGCCAACGCCGGGCGCGAGAATGCGCCGTCCTTGCCGTCGACCTTCGTGACGACGCCGACGAGGCCGGCGATCGCATCGCCGCGGACGAACGACGGTTCCGCGGAATCCGGTGCGGAGGACATGGCGTCACAGGCGGTGCCGAACGCACGAACGGAGCGGCCCGAGCGGCCGTGAGGACCGGGGCGTGCGGGAAGGTCCTGTCAAGCGGAAGGCGCTTACCCGCCAGCCACAGGGAAAGCTCAGATCAATCACGTTGTTCCGGTGCCGGGGGCGGGGCGACCCGTGACATACTTCGTATGCGCTCCGCATCCCCCGTCGGAGCGACGGACCGACGCCGGGCAGCTCCCCCCGTGGCTGCTCGGCGTCGCCTTTTCCGGTGGATCCCGCTCCCCGTGGCCGGGTTAGGGTCAACGGTGTGATGGTCCCTGATCCCGAGACGCCGGCCTGCTCCGCCAAGGGGTGCCGTGCCGCCGCCCTATGGGTGCTGGCGTGGAACAACCCCAAGCTGCACACGCCGGAGCGCCGCAAGACCTGGCTCGCCTGCGAGGAGCACCGCGAGCACCTTTCGCAGTTCCTCGGGGTCCGGGGGTTCCTGAAGGACGTCGTCCGGTTCGAGGAGTGGGAGGCGTCGGAGGGAGCCTAGTCCCCTCAGCCTCCGATGGCGGACATCGGCCTGTCCGGCTGGACGAAGGCCGGGTCGTCCAGGCCCGCCCCCGCCTTCTTGCCCCGCATCGCGGCTTTCCAGATGCGGGCGATCTCCTCGTCGGGGGCACCGGAGCGCAGGGCCGCGCGCAGGTCGGTCTCCTCGGCGGCGAACAGGCACGTGCGGATCTGTCCGTCGGCGGTGAGCCGGGTGCGGTCGCAGGTGGCGCAGAACGGGCGGGTGACGGAGGCGATGACGCCGACGCGGTGCGGGCCGCCGTCGACCAGCCAGCGCTCGGCCGGTGCGGAGCCCCGTGCCTCGTCGCCCTCGGGGGTCAGCTCGAAGCGGGTGCGCAGGGAGGTCAGGATGTCCCCGGCGGTGATCATGCCGTCGCGCTTCCAGCCGTGCTGGGCGTCCAGGGGCATCTGCTCGATGAAGCGCAGCTCGTAGTCGTGCTCCACGGCCCAGGCGAGGAGGTCGGGGGCCTCGTCGTCGTTGAGCCCCGGCATCAGGACCGAGTTGACCTTCACCGGGGTCAGGCCGGCCTCACGGGCCGCGTGGAGGCCGTCGAGGACGTCCTGGTGGCGGTCGCGGCGGGTGAGGGTCTTGAAGACGTCCGGGCGGAGCGTGTCCAGGGAGACGTTGACCCGGTCCAGGCCCGCCTCCTTCAGGGCGGTGGCGGTGCGCCGCAGCCCGATGCCGTTGGTGGTGAGGGACGTCTGCGGGCGGGGTTCCAGGGCGGCGACACGCTCGACGATGCCGACGAGTCCGGGACGGAGCAGCGGCTCGCCGCCGGTGAAGCGGACCTCCTCGATGCCGAGGGAGGTGACGGCGATGCCGACGAGGCGGACGATCTCGTCGTCGGTGAGCAGGTCGGGCTTGGCCAGCCACTGCAGCCCTTCCTCGGGCATGCAGTAGGTGCAGCGCAGATTGCACCGATCGGTCAGCGAGACCCTCAGGTCGGTGGCCACTCGGCCGTAGGTGTCGATGAGCACGTGGGCCCCCTCCCTCGACGCGGATCACTCGTGCCCGGCTACTTCGAGCCTACGCGACACCGCCGACAATCCCCGGCGGGACGGCGCCCCGGCGGGACGGGAGGACGGGACGACGGGACGACGGGACGACGCGGCCGGACGGAGTGTGGCTCAGTGGGCGCCGGTACCCGTCAGGGACCGGACCTCCAGCTCCGCGTACTTCTTGGCGTCGGGCTCCTCCTTGGACAGGACGGTGCCGAGCCAGCCCATCAGGAAGCCGAACGGGATGGAGATGATGCCCGGGTTCTTCAGCGGGAACCAGGCGAAGTCGACGTCCGGGAACATCGCCTTGGGGTCGCCGGAGACCACGGGCGAGAACAGCACCAGGCCGACGGCGACGATGAGACCGCCGTAGATCGACCACAGGGCGCCCTGGGTGGTGAACCGCTTCCAGAACAGGCTGTAGAGGATGGTCGGCAGGTTGGCGGACGCGGCGACCGCGAAGGCCAGCGCGACCAGGCCGGCCACGTTCAGGTCACGGGCGAGGGCGCCGAGCGCGATGGAGACGACGCCGATGAGGACGGTCGCCCAGCGGGCCGCCCTCATCTCCTCCTTCTCCGTGGCCTGTCCCTTGCGGATGACGCTGGCGTAGATGTCGTGCGCGAAGGAGGACGACGAGGCCAGGGTGAGGCCGGCGACCACGGCGAGGATCGTCGCGAAGGCGACCGCCGAGATGGTGGCGAGCAGGATCGCGCCCCAGGTCGAGTCGGTGCCGCCCAGGTGCAGAGCGAGCAGCGGGGCCGCGGTGTTGCCGGACGGGTTGGACGCGATGATCTCGTCCTGGGAGATCAGTGCCGCCGCGCCGAAGCCGAGGGCGATGGTCATCAGGTAGAAGCCGCCGATGATGCCGATGGCCCAGTTCACGGACTTACGGGCGGCCTTGGCGTTGGGCACCGTGTAGAAGCGGATCAGGATGTGCGGCAGACCGGCGGTGCCCAGCACCAGGGCGATGCCGAGGGAGACGAAGTCCAGCTTGGTGGTGCCGTCGGCGCCGTACTGGAGGCCGGGCTCGAGGAAGGCGTCGCCCTTGCCGCTGTTCTCGGCGGCGCTGCCCAGCAGGTCGGAGATGTTGAAGTTGAACTTCAGCAGTACCAGGAAGGTGATGAGGAGCGTGCCGCCGATCAGCAGCACGGCCTTGACCATCTGGACCCAGGTGGTGCCCTTCATGCCGCCGATGGAGACGTACACGATCATCAGGACGCCGACGAGGGCGACGATGAGGATCTTGCCGGCGTCGGAGGTGATGCCGAGCAGCAGCGAGACGAGGACGCCCGCGCCCGCCATCTGGGCCAGCAGGTAGAAGATCGACACGACGATGGTGGAGGTGCCGGCCGCGGTGCGCACGGGGCGCTGGCGCAAGCGGTAGGCGAGGACGTCGCCCATGGTGTAGCGGCCGGAGTTCCGCAGCGGCTCGGCGACCAGGAGAAGGGCTACCAGCCAGGCGACCAGGAAGCCGATGGAGTACAGGAAGCCGTCGTAGCCGAAGAGGGCGATGGCGCCCGCGATGCCGAGGAAGGACGCGGCCGACATGTAGTCGCCGGAGACCGCGAGTCCGTTCTGGAAGGCGCTGAACTGACGCCCGCCGGCGTAGAAGTCGGCGGCGTCCTTGGTCTGCCGGCCGGCCCAGACGGTGATGCCGAGGGTGGCGAGGACGAACAGCGCGAACAGCGTGATGATCAGTGGACGGTGCTCGCTCGCCTCGTTCGCGGCGAGGGTGACGTGGGTGACGTGGGTGACAGCGGGACTCATGCGCCGCCCTCCATACGCTTCTTGATGGCCTCGGCCTTGGGGTCGAGCTTGGCGGCGGCGTGCCGGGAGTACCACCACGCGATGAGGAACGTGGTGACGAACTGCAGGACGCCGAAGACGAGGGCGACGTTGATGTTGCCCACCAGCTTGGCGCCCATGAAGCCGCCCGCGTAGTTGGAGAGCAGGACGTACAGCAGGTACCAGATGATGAAGGCGATGGTCAGCGGGAAGGCGAAGGAGCGGTAGGAGCGGCGCAGTTCACCGAACTCAGCGCTCTCCTGCACCTCGGTGAACTCCTCCGGTGTGGGGAGTTCGCGTCGTTCCGTCGAGGGGGGCGGTGCTTCGGCGGCCACGGAGTCTCCTCGCGTTACGGGTCGGTTCGGGTGGGGACGGAAGGCGAGTGTCCTCGCGCTTCCTGCCCAAGGGCACGGCGCCACGCGAGGACCGGTTCAACTCTCCGCCCTTCTTTCCCCTGGCGTTTTCCGAAGTCGTTTCCGGCAAAACATTGCTGACCAGCGAGAGCGCGGGATAGCTTCACCCTGCACCACCCCGTCATGTACCTGCCCGAGCAGCATCCGTGCCTCGGGCCGGTTTCGTTTCCGGATGATGTGGAGACCCCATGGCTCATCTGCGTTCCAGACGCCGTCTCGCCCTCGCCGTGCCCGTCGTGCTGTCCCTGACCGCCTCGCTCGGCTTCCTGCCCGCGGCGGCCTCGGCGGCCCCGCGGACGGTGTCGGCCGAGCAGGCGACGGACGCGCCGGCCCTGGCGTACGTCGTCAACACCAAGGCGGACCGCCGCACGATCGCGTCGGTGAAGCGGGCGATCGCCGCGGCCGACGGGAAGGTCGTGGTCACGTACGACCGGATCGGCGTGATCGTCGTCCACTCGGCGAACCCCGGCTTCGGCGAGGAGATCCGCGCGGCGCGCGGGGTCCAGTCGGCCGGCGCCACCCGCACCGCGCCGCTGACCGCGGCCGGGACGACGGACGAGGGCGCCGCCGACTACGTGAGCGCCGCCGAGGCCGCGCGCACCCGGGCCGTCTCCGCGCGGACGCCCGGCAGCGAGCCGCTCGAGGCCGACCAGTGGGACCTGCGGGCGATCGGCGCCGACAAGGCAGCGAGGATCAACCCGGGCAGCCGCAAGGTGACCGTCGCCGTGATCGACACCGGCGTCGACGACACCCACCCGGACCTCGCCCCGAACTTCTCCGCCTCCCAGTCGGCCAACTGCGTCGGCGGCAAGGCGGACACCAGCGAGGGCGCCTGGCGTCCGTACACGGACGAGGACTACCACGGCACGCACGTGGCCGGCGAGATCGCCGCGGCCCGCAACGGCGTCGGCGTCGCCGGTGTCGCGCCCGGCGTGAAGGTGGCCGGCATCAAGGTCAGCGACCCGGACAACGGCCTGTTCTACCCGGAGAACGTCGTCTGCGCGTTCGTCTTCGCCGCCGACCACGGCGTGGAGATCACGAACAACAGCTACTACGTCGACCCGTGGCTGTACAACTGCATGGACGACCCGGACCAGAAGGCGATCGTCGACGCGGTCAACCGCGCCCAGCTGTACGCCCAGAGGAAGGGCACGCTGCACCTCGCCTCGGCGGGCAACTCCAACCACGACCTGGACTCCGACGCGATCGTCGACGACTCCAGCCCCGACGACTCCACGCCGGTGACGCGGACCATCGACCCGCACGAGTGCTTCGACGTGCCGACCCAGCTCCCGGGCGTCGTCACCGTCAGTGCGACGGGCGTGCAGAACCTCAAGTCGTACTACTCCACGTACGGCAAGGGCGTCGTCGACGTCGCGGCACCGGGCGGCGACCGCCGCTACCAGCTGCCGGACACGCCGTCGAAGGACGGCCGCATCCTGTCCACCATGCCGAACGGCGAGTACGCCTTCCTGCAGGGCACCTCGATGGCCTCGCCGCACGCCGCCGGCGTCGCCGCGCTGCTGAAGTCCGAGCACCCGTGGGCCACGCCCGCCCAGCTGCAGGCGCTGCTGAAGGCCCAGGCGGACAACCCGGGCTGCCCGGAGTCCTACGACCAGGACGGCGACGGCGCGCAGGACGCCACCTGCGAGGGCGGCGACCGGGTCAACGGCTTCTACGGCTTCGGCATCGTCGACGCGCTGCGCGCCGTCAAGTGACCTGCGCGGCTCCGCGCTTCCCGCCCGTCCGACCGCACTCGTGAACGAACTGGAGACTCCATGACAACGTCTCACCCGCGCCACCGCCGCGCACTCGTCGTCCCGGCCGGGATGGCCATGGCGACGGCACTCGTCTTCCTGCCGAACACCGCGGCCACGGCCGCCCCGGCGGCCCCCGAGCGGCCGGCCGCGGCCCCCGCCGACGCGACCCCGCTCAGCTACGTGGTCAACGTCAAGGGCGGACACGGCACGTCGGCGCATGTGAAGAAGGCGATCCGCAGGGCCGGCGGGACGATCGTGACGTCGTACGACAAGATCGGCGTCATCGTCGTCCACTCGTCGGACGCCGACTTCGCGAGGACCGTCCGCAAGGTGCGCGGGGTGCAGTCGGCCGGCGCCACCCGCAACGCGCCGCTGCCGTCGGCGGCCACCGCGGACACGGTCGCCCCGAAGGCGCTCAGCGACTCCGAGCTCGCCCGGGCCGAGTCGGCGGCGACCGAGGGACAGGACCCGCTGCAGGGCCTGCAGTGGGACCTGCCCGCCATCAAGGCGGACCGGGCGCACGAGAAGTCGCTGGGCAGCCCCGAGGTGACCGTCGCCGTCATCGACACCGGCGTGGACGACACCCACCCGGACATCGCGCCCAACTTCGACCGGGCCGCGTCGGTCAACTGTGTGTCGGGCAAGCCGGACACCAGCGACGGCGCCTGGCGGCCCAGCGCCGAGGAGAGCCCGCACGGCACGCACGTCGCCGGTGAGATCGCCGCCGCGAAGAACGGCGTCGGCATGACCGGTGTCGCCCCGGGCGTGAAGGTGTCGGGCATCAAGGTCTCCAACCCGGACGGCTACTTCTACACCGAGGCCGTGGTGTGCGGCTTCGTGTGGGCGGCCGAGCACGGGGTCGACGTCACCAACAACAGCTACTACACCGACCCCTGGTACTTCAACTGCACGGACGACCCGGACCAGAAGGCGCTCGTCGAGGCCGTCACCCGGGCGTCGCGGTACGCGGAGCGCAAGGGCGCGGTGAACGTGGCCGCGGCCGGCAACGAGAACTACGACCTCGCGGCCGACGAGATCACCGACCCCTCCTCCCCGAACGACGGCACCCCGTCGGACCGGGTGGTCGACCCGTCCGAGTGCCTCGACATACCGACCCAGCTGCCGGGTGTGGTGACGGTCGCGGCGACCGGCGCGAAGGGGCTGAAGTCGTCGTTCTCCAACTACGGACGGGGGGTCGTCGACATCGCCGCGCCCGGCGGTGACTCGACGGCGTACCAGAAGCCGGAGCCGCCCGCCACCAGCGGTCTGATCCTGGGCACGCTGCCCGGCGGGTCGTGGGGCTACATGGCGGGTACGTCGATGGCGTCCCCGCACGTCGCGGGCGTCGCCGCGCTGATCAAGTCGACGCACCCGCACGCCTCGCCGGCGCTGGTCAAGGCCCTGCTGTACGCGCAGGCCGACGCCACCGCGTGCACGGACCCGTACGACATCGACGGCGACGGCAAGGTCGACGCGGTGTGCGAGGGCCCGAAGAACCGCAACGGCTTCTACGGCCGGGGCATGGCCGACGCGCTGGACGCGGTGACGCGGTAGTCGCGCGGAAGCGGTGAGCGCAGGGGTCCGGGCGGTCGCGTCCGGACCCCTGCGCGGCATAGTGCGGGCATGACCGATCTCGCCTCCGTCTGGTCCGCCCTGGGCGGCGACCCCGCCCTCCTCGCGCGCGTGTCGGCCGTCGAACGGCCCGGCGTCCTCCCCTCCCGGCTGCCGGCACGGGAGGCGGCGCGCGCCTGTGTGGGCGCGTGCGCGCTGGCCGCCGCCGAACTGGGGGCGCGGCGGACGGGCGGCGGGGCGCCGTCGGTGCGGGTGGACGACGGGGCGGTGGCCACGGCGTTCGTCAGCGAGCGGCATCTGCTCGTGGGCGGGCGGACCCCGGAGACCTTCGCGCCGTTGTCGCGGTTCTGGCGCACGGCCGACGGGTGGGTGCGCACGCACGCCAACTATCCGCACCACCGGGCCCGGCTGCTCGCCGCGCTGGGCGTGCCGGAGGACCCAAAGGCGGTGGCGGCGGCGCTCGCGGAACGCTCCGCGCGGGAGGTCGAGGAGGCGGTGTACGCGGCCGGGGGCCTGGCCGTCGCCCTGCGGACGCCCGGGGAGTGGGCGGCGCACGAGCAGGGCGTGCGGGTGGGGAAGCGGCCCCTCGTGGAGCGCGAGCGGCTGGACGCGGCCCCGGCGCGGGTGCTCGCTCCGGTGGACCGGGATCCGCTGCTGCCCGCCGCGGGGCTGCGGGTGCTGGACCTCACCCGGGTGATCGCGGGTCCGGTCGCCACCCGCACGCTCGCCCTGCTCGGCGCGGACGTGCTGCGCGTGGACGCGCCGGGGCTGCCCGAACTCGCCGACCAGCACGCCGACACGGGTTTCGGGAAGCGGTCGGCGCTGCTGGACCTCCCGGCCGACCGGAAGGTGTTCGAGGAACTGCTCGCGACGGCGGACGTGGTGGTGACGGGGTACCGGCCGGGCGCCCTGGACCGCTTCGGACTGACCCCCGCGGCGCTGGCCGGGCGGCGGCCCGGGGTGGTGGTGGCCCAACTGTCGGCATGGGGCGCGTACGGGCCGTGGGGCGGCCGGCGTGGCTTCGACAGTCTGGTGCAGGCGGCCACGGGGATCGCGGTGGTCGAGGGCGGCGCTCCGGCGGGGCGGCCGGGAGCGCTGCCCGCGCAGGCGCTCGATCACGGGACGGGGTATCTGCTGGCGGCGGGGGTGTTGCGGGCGCTCGGCGAGCAGGCGCAGGAGGGCGGGAGCAGGGTGGTGCGGGTGGCGCTGGCGCGGACGGCCGGATGGCTGCTGGAAGGTACGGCGCCAGAGCCCGCCGGGTCTTCCGGGGGCGTGGCCGTCGGGCGGTGGCTCGCGGAGCGGGACAGTGCGCTGGGGAGGCTGCGATACGCGCTGCCCCCGGTGACGTTCGAGGGCGGGCCGCGTGACTGGGCGCGGCCGCCCGGCCGTTGGGGAGCCGATGCGGCCCGGTGGGTCTGAGGGACCGCGAGGCGGTGTCACTCGCCCGCGTCGGTGGGGCGCCTCCCCCGCTCCCGGCTGCGCCCGAGCGGAAGGCGCCCCACCGCCCACCCGTGCCGCCCCGCGGCGCGATCGCCTGCGGCTGTGGCGAAACGGCTGCCTTCGCCCACGGACTTGCCCGCTTCTGTGGGGCCTTGTGAAGATCCCGGAGTGAGTCTGATGAGAACCGGGGTCGGGGCGGACGAGGTATCCAGGGGCGGGCCGGGGCGGGCCGTCGCCGTGCTCGTGTGGGTGGCGGCCGGGGCGGCGGTACCACTGCTCGGGCCGTCGCCCGCGCTGCACGGCACCGGGGAGGCCGACGCGCCCGGCACCGGGGGCATAGCCCTGCTGCGGGCGGTGCTGTTCGCGGCGCTGTCCGTACCCGTGGGCGAGCTGTTCGCGCGGCGGCTGGCGCGTTCCGTGCCCGGCGCTCCGGCCGTCGTACCCCGCAGTTGGTCCACCGCGGCGAACTCCGTCGGCTTCGTGGCCGCTCTCGGACTGGCCTCCGTCGTGGCCACCGGCAACCTGGTGCCCGGCGGCCTCGCCGACATCGACGTCGGCGGTCTCTACGACTCCAGGGACGGCAAGCTCGCCCTCCTGGAGGTCAACGCCTTCCTCGCGGCGGCCCTGTGCGCGGCGTCCGGCCGTCCCGGCACCCAGGTGTGGCCGCTGGCCGCGGTGATCGTCGCGGAGGCGCTGCGCGCGCACCCGACGACCGAGTACAGCCCGCTCATCGGCTCCGGGCTGACCCTGGTGCACCTGGTCTGCGCGTCGCTCTGGGCGGGCGGTCTGCTCTACGTGCTGCGCGTCCTGCGGCTGTGGCCGCGAGCGGAGGCGGGCGCCGCGCTGCTGGGACGCTACGCGCGCGTGGCGGCCGTCCTGCTCGTCGCCGTCACCGCGACGGGCGTGTGCAGTTCGCTGCGCCGGATGCCGCCGGAGACGATCCTGGAGCAGTCGACGGACACGGCTTACGGGCGTGTCCTGCTCGCCAAGGTGATCCTGATGGCCGGGGTCGCCGTCCTCGCCCTGTGGGCCCGGATCAGGCTGGCCCGCGCGGAGGATCCGCTGACCGCCTGCTCCCCCGCGCGGGCGGAGGTGTACGCGCTCGGCGTGGTGGTCGCGGTGTCGGGGCTGCTGACGGCGCTTCCGGTGCCGATCCGCTGGTGAACGGGGTGTCACGACTCGCGCGGACATTCCCGGTGCCCGGAGGTGCGGGCGGGGCGGGGGCCTGGCGGTCGGCGGTGTCGGTCCCGGCCCGTATCCTCGTGAACCATGCTCGACGACCTCACGACCGCAGCGTCCTCCCCCGCCCCGTGGCCGGCCGCGTACCCGCAGGGATACGCGGTCGTCGACGTGGAGACCACGGGGCTGGCCCGGGACGACCGCATCATCTCCGCGGCCGTCTACCGGCTGGACGCGCGCGGCGGGGTCGAGGACCACTGGTACACGGTGGTCAATCCGGAGCGGGACCCGGGCCCGGTGTGGATACACGGCCTGACGAGCGACGTGCTGGAGGGGGCGCCCCTCTTCCAGGACATCGCCGCGGAGTTCGCGGCCCGGCTGGAGGGCCGGGTGCTGGTCGCGCACAACGCTGTCTTCGACTGGCAGATGATCGCCCGGGAGTACGCCCGCGCGCGCAGCGAGGCGCCGGTGAAGCAGCGGCTGTGCACCATCGCCCTCTCCAAGGAGCTGAAGCTTCCGCTGCCCAACCACAAGCTGGAGTCGCTCGCCGCGCACTTCGGCGTCGTGCAACGGCGGGCGCACCACGCGCTGGACGACGCGCGCGTGCTGGCGGAGGCGTTCCGTCCCAGCCTGCGGGCCGCGGCGGCTGGCGGCGTACGGCTGCCGCTGCACGAGTGCCTGCCGCTGACCGAGTGGGCGGACCGTCCTCCCCGTGCCGGGCAGCAGTCGGGCCCCGGCGGCTACCGGCCGGCCAGTTGGCGCCCCTCCCGCAAGCGGCCCGCGTGCCCGTACCCCAACCCGGGACGGTACGAGCCGGGCAAGCGGCTCAAGCAGGGCATGCGGGTGGCGTTCTCCGGGGACACCTCCGTCGAGCGGGACCTGCTGGAGGACCGCGCGACGGAGGCGGGCCTGCACGTCGCCGGCAGCCTCTCCCGGCTCACCAGCCTCCTCGTCGCCAACGATCCGGACTCGGGCACGTCCAAGGTGGTCAAGGCCCGGCAGTACGGCACCCCGGTCGTCGACGAGGCCGCGTTCGGTCAGCTGCTCGGGGACGTCGAACCCGCGCCGGAGGACTGACCCGGAAGCCGGGGCCGACCGTACGGACGGGTGATTGGCGGGCGACTCGCCCGCCGCCCGCTCGCCCGCGCCGGGCCGACGGCTCACCCTGTGGCCCATGGCGACATGCGAAGTCTGCGGCAACAGCTACGGAATGACCTTCGAGGTGCACGCGCAGGGCGCGGTGCACGTCTTCGACTGCTTCTCCTGTGCGATCCACCGTATGGCCCCGATCTGCGAGCACTGCCGGGTGCAGATCATCGGCCAGGGCGTCGAGGCGGACGGTCACTGGTACTGCGGCGCCCACTGCGCCCGCGCGGAGGGAAAGGCGGGGATCGTCGACCGGGTCTGAAGGGACGTACCCGCCTCAAAGCACCCCGCGGCCAAGTTGTACGGTCGTGGGGTGTACCGCTTTCTGTCGTCCCGCCAATGGGTGACCATCACCCTGGTCGCCCTGCTCCTCATCCCCACGATGATCTGGCTGGGCTTCTGGCAGATGGACCGCTACGAGGAGCGCGACGCCCGGAACCGGCTGGTCGCCGACGCGCTGGCCGCCGATCCGGTCCCCGTGGAGCAGCTGGCCGCCCCGGGGCACGCCGTGACCCGCGCCGAGCGGTACCGCACCGTGACCGCCAGGGGCCGCTTCGACACGGATGACGAGGTCGTCGTCCGCCGCCGCACCAACGCCGACGACCGGGTCGGCTTCCACGTCCTCACCCCCTTCGTCCTCGGCGACGGCCGGGTCCTGCTCGTCAACCGGGGCTGGATCCCCGCGGAGGCGGGCCGGACCGCGTTCCCCGAGGTCCCCGCGCCGCCGCGCGGCGAGATCACGATCGAGGGCCGGCTGATGCCCGACGAGACGACCGAGGCGAGCGGCATCAAGGACCTCGAGGGCCTGCCGGACCGGCAGATCATGCTGATCAACAGCGAGCAGGAGGCGGAGCGCCTCGGCGCCCGGGTGCTCGGCGGCTACGTGGCGCAGACGGCGCCCGAGCCGGAGGACGGCACCCCGGAGCAGCTCGGGAACCCCGGCAGGGAGAACTCCGCGCTGAACTACGCGTACGCCCTACAGTGGTGGCTGTTCGCGGCGGCCGTGCCGGCCGGCTGGTTCGTGCTGGTCCGCCGCGAGGCCCGCGAGCGGGGCCGGGCCGCGGCCGGGAGGACGGGCGCCGAGGAGACGGAACCGGCGGCGGTGTAGTGGGGCCCGCCGGGGACGCGCGCCGTGGGCGGGAACGGCCGGCCGGTGCTGTGCCTGCTCTCCTCCCCCGGTTCGGGCGGCCCGCACGCGAGTGACGCGGCGTACCGGACGGGCGCCCCACCTGTCCGCCGCCCCGGCCGGGGCCGGGCGGTGTCCGCAAACGGGAGCGAACACCCCGTGGGAGGCGGGCGGCGTCCCCGGCCGGCGGCTCCGGCGCCCGCGCGGGCGCCGACGGGACGTCACTCCCCGGCTGCGCCCCTGATTGCCACCCCCGGCCGCCGGGAAGACGCACCCCGTGCACCGTATCGAGGACTACGCGCTCATAGGCGACGAACAGACCGCTGCCCTGGTGGGCACGGACGGCTCGGTCGACTGGCTCTGCCTGCCCCGCTTCGACTCGGCGGCCTGCTTCGCACGGCTGCTCGGGGACGAGGACAACGGGCACTGGCGCATCGCCCCGGCCGGTGCGGACCGGTGCGCCCGCCGCTCCTACCGCAAGGACACCCTGGTCCTGGACACCGAATGGGAGACTCCCGAGGGTGCCGTGCTGGTCACCGACCTGATGCCGCAGCGCCACCGCGCACCGGACCTGGTGCGGATCGTGCAGGGCGTACGGGGTGAGGTGACCGTGCGCAGCACGCTGCGGCTGCGCTTCGACTACGGCTCGGTCGTGCCGTGGGTGCGCAAGACGGACGGACACCGGGTGGCGGTGGCCGGTCCGGACTCGGCGTGGCTGCGCAGCGTGCCGGACGTGGACACCTGGGGCGAGGACCGGCGCACGGTCTCGGAGTTCACGGTGCGGGAGGGCGAGCAGGTCGCGTTCGTGCTCACCTGGCACCCCTCCCACGAGCCGCGGCCCCCGCTGGTCGACCCGTACTCCTCGTTGCGGCACAGCGTCGCGGACTGGCGTGCCTGGGCTGCCCGGTGCCGCTACGACGGCCCGTACCGGGACGAGGTCGTCCGGTCGCTGATCACCCTCAAGGCGCTCACCTACCGCCCCACCGGCGGTATCGTCGCCGCGCCCACCACCTCGCTGCCGGAGGAACCGGGCGGGGTGCGCAACTGGGACTACCGCTTCTGCTGGCTGCGCGACTCCACCCTGACCCTGAACGCGCTGCTGGCCGCCGGGTACCAGGAGGAGGCGGAGGCCTGGCGCAACTGGCTGCTCCGCGCGGTCGCGGGCGATCCGGCGGACCTGCAGATCATGTACGGGCTCGCGGGCGAGCGACGGCTGCCGGAGTTCGAACTGCCGTGGCTGTCCGGTTTCGACGGTGCCACGCCCGTGCGGATCGGCAACGACGCCGTGAACCAACTCCAGTTGGACGTGTACGGCGAGGTCATGGACTCCCTGGCGCTGGCGCGGCGTTCGGGGCTGTCCGCGCAGCCGGACGTGTGGGCGTTGCAGTCGGTGCTGATGGACTTCCTGCGCACGGCGTGGCGGCAGCCGGACGAGGGGCTGTGGGAGGTGCGCGGCGGCCGGCGCCACTTCGTGCACTCCAAGGTGATGGTGTGGGTGGCCGCCGACCGCGCGGTGCGCGCGCTGGAGGACCACCCGGGCCTGGGCGGGGACCTGGACGCGTGGCGGGAGCTGCGCGACGAGGTGCACCGGGAGGTGTGCGAGAAGGGCTACGACCCCGTGCGGAACACCTTCACCCAGTCGTACGGCTCGCGGGAGCTCGACGCCGCGCTGCTGCTGATCCCCCGGGTGGGTTTTCTGCCGCCCGACGATCCCCGGGTGCTCGGCACCATCCACGCGGTCCGCGCGGAGCTGGGGCAGGACGGGTTCCTGCACCGCTACACCCCGGACGCCGCGGCCGTCGACGGACTGCCCGGCCGGGAGGGCACGTTCCTGGTCTGTTCGTTCTGGCTCGCGGACGCCCTGCACATGACCGGCAGGACGGAGGAGGCGCACGCGCTGTTCGAACGGCTGGTGGGGCTCGCCAACGACGTGGGTCTGCTGGCGGAGGAGTACGAACCGGTGGGCGGGCGGCTGCTGGGCAACTTCCCGCAGGCGTTCAGCCACATCGGGCTGGTGAACACCGCCCTCGCCCTGTTCGGGGACGAGAAGGCAGGATAGGCGCCATGGATCTTGGACTGAAGGACCGGGTGTACGTCGTCACCGGGGCGACCCGCGGGCTGGGCCACGCCTGCGCGCGGGAGCTGGTCGCCGACGGCGCGAAGGTGGTCGTCTCGGGGCGGGAGGAGAGGTCCGTCGCGCAGGCGGCGTCCGCGCTGGGGCCGGAAGCGGTCGGAGTGGCCGCCGACAACGCCGACCCCGGGGCTCCGGCGCGGCTGATCGCCACCGCGCGGGAGCGGTTCGGGCGCTTCGACGGCCTTCTCGTCAGCGTGGGCGGGCCGCCGCCGGGGTTCGTCGCCGACATCACCGACGAGCAGTGGCAGGCGGCGTTCGAGTCGGTGTTCCTGGGTGCGGTGCGGATGGCGCGGGCTGCCGCGGCGGAGCTGGGCGAGGGGGGTGTCATCGGGTTCGTGCTGTCGGGGTCGGTGCACGAGCCGATCCCCGGGCTGACCATCTCCAACGGGCTACGGCCGGGGCTGGCCGGGTTCGCGAAGTCGCTGGCGGACGAGCTGGGGCCGCGGGGGGTCCGGGTGGTGGGGTTGCTGCCCGGGCGCATCGATACGGATCGGGTGCGGGAGCTGGACTCGTTGTCGGCGGATCCGGAGGCCACGCGGCAGGCGGCGGAGTCCCGGATTCCGTTGCGGCGGTACGGAAGCCCCGCGGAGTTCGGCCGCACGGCGGCGTTCCTGCTGTCGCCGGCGGCTTCCTATCTCTCGGGCGTCATGCTGCCGGTGGACGGGGGACTTCGGCACGGGTTCTGAAGCGGGGACCGGCCGACGGCTGCGCTGTGCCGGCACGGGGCGGGGGAAGCCGCGCGGCCCGGCGCTTGCGGGCTGCCTCCTCCCACCCCCGGCCTCGCTCGAGCGGGACGTCATGCTGCCGGTGGACGGGGGACTTCGGCACGGGTTCTGAAGCGGGGACCGGCCGACGGCTGCGCTGTGCCGGCACGGGGCGGGGGAAGCCGCGCGGCCCGGCGCTTGCGGGCTGCCTCCTCCCACCCCCGGCCTCGCTCGAGCGGGGCCCCATCGCCCTGGGGGCCTCCCAGGCCCTTGAGGCACTGGGGAGGCGATTCTGCGGTAGCGGCGGTGGGGCACGGCACGCGGGCCGGCTGCCGGGCGCGCAAGGAACTAGGTCACCCGTTCCGGGGCGTGTGTGACGGCGTGCAGACGGACCTCGGTGGGGAGGGCGGGGAGACCGGCTGAGTCCCGGGCGTGGGCGAGGGGGCCCCTGGTGAGGGCTCGCAGGGTGGTCGCCGGGCCGGTGCGGGGTTGCAGACGGAGGAGGATCCGGGTTCTGGGGGCGCTTCGGCGGCCGGTGAGCAGGACGTGGGCCCGGTCCACGCCGTCTAGGTGGCTCACCTCCTCGGCGAGGGCCTGCTCCAGCGCCCGGCCCCGCAGCGACGCGCCCTCCTCGTCGCCGGTGTCGAGCAGGACCTCGGCCGGTCGCCGCCGGCGCAGCACCGCGAGCAGCCACCACAGGGAGAGCAGGACCAGGACGGCGAGAACGGCGATGACGGCCGGCCACCACCAGCCCTCGTCCCGCCACCGGGTCCGCTCGGCCGCGTCCAGCAGCACGTCGTGCCGCCCGTCGTGCGGCCACCAGGAGGGCGCGGGCGCCCCCAGCCCGATCGCCAGCACGGACCCGCCGAGGAGGACCAGCACCAGCCCCACGATTCCGAGCAGCACCCGGTTGACGCCCTCGAGCACCTCTACCTCTCCTTCCGGCCGGGCCGCCGTACGCGCAGCGACAGCGAGGGCGGCCGGGCCAGGCCCAGCCCCTCCACGGCGTCGTCGAGCACCGCGGTCAAGTCGGCCCGTACGTCCTCCGGCTCACGGAAGTGCGACACCGCGCGGACGTCCGCGCGGTGTCGTTTCACCCTGACCCGCACCGACCGCACGCCGGCCACCTCCAGGGCCCGGTCCCTCAGCAGCCCGGCGGCGGCGTCCCGGTGCAGTCCCGCGCGGACGTGGGGATCCACGGGGCGCATCGGGAGCAGGGCGCGCAGGCCTGGGGTCAGGGCGAGCAGCAGCAGCCAGAGTCCGAGGACGGCGGCGGCACCGGCGCCGGTCAGCACCCAGATGTCCTCCAGGGGCCGTTCGGCGAGTTCCCGGGCCAGTTCCCGGCGCGGACCCAGCGCGGAGCGGTGGGCCCGCACCGCGACGACGTCGTACAGGAACGCGCCCGTGGTCAGCAGGGTCAGCAGCGCGACCAGGCCCGCGGGGACCCGGCGGGCCGACCGGAACCGCCGGTGCCCGCCGGATCCGCCGGACTCCCCCGCGGGCGGTTCCTTCTCCAGGACCGTGCCCTCGGGATCGCTCACCGCGTCCTCCCCCGGATCGCTTCCGGCGCGGCCGTCAGGTGCAGCCGCTCGACCATGACGACGACCTCCGGCACGTGCATCCCCGCCAGGGCGCGCACCCGGTCGACCACCTGGCGCCGCACCCGCGCGCACCGGCCGCCGATGTCACCGGGGTAGCCGAGTTCGACACGCACCCGGACCCGGGCGGCCTCATGGTGTGTCACCACCGTGGCGTGCGGCGGAGCGGCACCCGGCGGCAGGGGGCCGACCGCCTCGCGGGCCGCCTGCGAGGCGATCTTCGCGACCACCCGGTCGGTGATCCTGGTCGCCCCGCGCTCGCCCGGCGCGACGGCGGCCCGGCCCCGGCCGGGCTCGGCGATCGTGCTCACCGCCGTCACCGCCGTCGTTCGTCACGGGGGCGGAAGAAGTCGCCGGGTTCCAGATCCCCCTCGATGAACCGCCCGACGACGAAGCCGACGGCGCCCAGGGCCGCCACCAGCAGGAACGCCCCGAACCCACCGAAGTATCCGGCGAAGCCCAGCGCCATGCCGGCGATCATGCCGACCACGGCCATGCTCATGGTGTGTTCCTCCGCTCACCTCACCGAGCCTCACTGGAGGCGGGTTTCCGGCTCCTCGTCCTCCTCCTCGGGCAGCTTCACGTCGCTCACCGCGATGTTGACCTCGACCACCTCCAGGCCGGTCATCCGTTCGACCGCCGCGATGACGTTCTCCCGTACGGCCCCGGCGACGTCGTCGATGGACACGCCGTAGTCGACGACGATCTCCAGGTCGAGCGCGGTCTGCGACTCGCCGACCTCGACCTTCACGCCGCGCGTCGCCGACTTCGAGCCGCCGGGCACCCGGTCTCGTACGGCGCCGAAGGTCCGTGACAGGCCACTGCCCATGGTGTGCACGCCGAGCACGTCCCGCGCGGCCAGCCCCGCGATCTTCTCCACGACACCGTCGGCGATGGTGGTACGGCCACGGGTCGCGGGGTCACCGCCTCCGCGCCGGGCCCCCTGGCCCTTGCGGGGGGTGGAGAGGCCTTTCTCCGGGTCGGAGTCCCGTACCGGGCTTCCCTCTGACATGTCGGTCATCTCCGCATATCCCTTCGAACGTCCTTCTCCGACCACGGTATGCGTGGTTGCCCGATACCGCGCCGGGGATGCGTCAGGCTGGGGGAATGACGGTGGACCGGTTGACCCTGGCGGTGCGGCAGCAGGTGGGGCTGGGCAGGATCCTGCCCTTGGGAGGAGCGCGCGACGGAGCGTGGATCGCGGAGCAGGCGGTGGAGACGGTCCTGCGGCGCGAGGTGGTGCGGAACGCGCCGGGCGTACGCCTGAACGGCGTGCGGATCGGGCTCGCCGATCCGGAGGCGGCGACGGACGAGCCGGTGGTACCGCCTCCACCGAGTGCGCTGCCGCCGGGGCCGCTGCGGTTGACCGTCGAGTTCGCGGCCACGGCGGCACAGCCGGTGCCGGTGACGGCGGCGCGTCTGCGCACGGTGCTGGCGGAAGCGGTGGTGGAGCGGATCGGGTTGTCCGTCACGTCGGTGGACCTGCGGGTGACGGAGTTGCTGGACGCGGAGGCTGTGCCTGTGTCTGTGCCCGTCGTGGGGCCGGAGCCGGATTCGGTGTCCGAGCCGTCGTCGGACGGCGGTGACTCCGAGGCGGGGCGTGTCGCTGCGGCGGCGCTCACGGTGGCGGGGGTGAGCCGGCTGACGGGCACGCTGGGGCGGTCCGTGCACCTGACCGAGCACCCGGCCGGGGGCGCCCTGCCCCGCCGCCATGTGCGCGTGGACCTCGCGCTGGTGGCGGACGCCTGCGCTCTGGACGTGGCCCGGGATGTTCGTTCAGCGGTGGCGTCCGCTCCGACGGGTGGCTCCACGGTGGCCGTGCTGATCACAGCGGTCGGCTGACGGAACCGCACCGGCTGGTGAGGGGTTCCTTCCGCTGGGCCGGGTTCGTGGACGTGGCCGGAGCGGTCCGCCGGGGCGGGGAGGTCGCGCAGCCCGGCCGCTCGCGGGGTGCCTTCCCCGCACTCGGCTTCGCTCGAGCGGGGAACCCCCACGAGCGGGAAGTGTCCCCGCCTCCCGCCCGCGCCGCCCCAGCGGCACGGCCTGCCCACGGGTACGGGGGACGGCCGCCCGCCGGTACGGGGGTCACTCGCCGAGGCCGGCCAGGTCGCGTAGGCGGCGGGACTGGGAGGCTCGTTCGGCGGTGCGCTGTTCGTCGTAGGTGCGGTTCTGGGCGGCGCGGAGCAGGGACTTGGTCTCGATGACGGCGTCGCGGGGGGCGGCCAGCAGGGCCGCGGCGAGGTCCTGGACCGCCGCGTCCAGGTCGGCCGCGGGCACGGCGAGGTTGGCCAGACCGGTGTTCACGGACTCCTCGGCCGTGACGAAGCGCCCGGTCGCGCAGATCTCCAGCGCGCGGGCGTATCCGACGAGGCCGACCAGCGGATGCGTGCCGGTCAGGTCGGGGACGAGGCCGAGGCTGGTCTCGCGCATGGCGAACTGCACGTCGTCCGCGACGACACGCAGGTCACAGGCGAGGGCCAACTGGAACCCGGCCCCGATGGCGTGGCCCTGCACGGCCGCGATGGACACGACGTCGCTGCGCCGCCACCAGGTGAACGCCTCCTGGTACTCGGCGATGGTCGCGTCCAGCGTGGCGTCGTCGCGACGCGCCAGGTCGACGAACGACGGCTCGCCCTCGATTCCCTCGGGCGTGAACATCTGACGGTCGAGCCCGGCGGAGAAGGACTTGCCCTCCCCGCGCAGCACCACGACCCGGACGGAGCCGGGCAGCAGCCGACCCACCTCGGTCAGCGCCCGCCACAGAGCGGGGCTCTGGGCGTTGCGCTTGGCCGGGTTGGTCAGCGTCACCGTGGCGATCGCGTCGTCGACGGTGAGCCGTACGCCGTCCTTGTCGAGTACGGGACCGAGGTCCTGGGCGGACGAAGCCATGGGGCGCCTCCGATGGGTGCGGTCATCCAAGTGACCGCACAGTAACCACCCGGCCGGTCAGTCGGCCGACCGGGTGGCCACCATCGGGTTCTCGAGGCGCCCGGGATCAGGCCGAAGGGGCCTTTTTGCCCCGTGTCGCCCCGCCACGCCCTCGCAGCGTGACGCCCGATTCGCTGAGCATGCGGTGCACAAAGCCATACGAGCGGCCGGTCTCCTCGGCCAACGCCCGGATGCTCGCACCGGCGTCGTACTTCTTCTTCAGGTCTGCCGCGAGCTTGTCGCGCGCGGCGCCGGTCACCCGGCTGCCCTTCTTCAGAGTCTCGGCCACCCGTGCCTCCTCAAGGGAAGTGCGCTCTGGTCTCCTCATGATCACCCCTCCCGGCCCTCATGGCCACCCATTCGGCAAGGTCGATGAGACAAGGTGGTGACGACGGGAGCGCGTCCCCACATTCGGAATCAGATATTCCGCGAGGCGCAGACAGCGCTTCCGCACCAGTTCTTCCGTGAAGTGCCAGGTCAGAAAGGCGCGGCGGCCGAGCCCTGGTTCACCGGGGCTCGGCCGCGAAATCCGTGTAGGACACACCTCGGGATGAGGAGATCTCACACGAATGACGGATCACCGATGGGCCGAATGATCCATACGCAGGGGATCGCACCTTCGATCAACCCCGGTTGACGTCTCTCAGGCGAGGGCGACCAGGTCCGCGTAGTCGGCGCCCCACAGGTCCTCGACGCCGTCCGGCAGCAGGATGATCCGCTCCGGCTGGAGCGCCTCGACCGCGCCCTCGTCGTGCGTGACGAGGACGACCGCGCCCTTGTACGTGCGCAGCGCCCCGAGGATCTCCTCGCGGCTGGCCGGGTCGAGGTTGTTGGTCGGCTCGTCCAGGAGCAGCACGTTGGCCGAGGAGACCACGAGGGTCGCGAGCGCGAGACGGGTCTTCTCGCCGCCGGAGAGGACACCGGCGGGCTTGTCGACGTCGTCGCCGGAGAACAGGAACGAGCCGAGCGTCTTGCGGACCTCGACGAGGTCGAGGTCGGGGGCGGCGGAGCGCATGTTCTCCAGGACCGTGCGTTCCGGGTCGAGGGTCTCGTGCTCCTGCGCGTAGTAGCCCAGCTTGAGGCCGTGGCCCTTGATGACCCGGCCGGTGTCGGGCTCCTCGGCGCCGCCGAGGAGGCGGAGCAGGGTGGTCTTGCCCGCACCGTTGAGGCCGAGGATGACCACGCGGGAGCCCTTGTCGATGGCCAGGTCGACGTCGGTGAAGATCTCCAGCGAGCCGTAGGACTTCGACAGTCCCTCCGCCATGAGCGGGGTCTTGCCGCACGGGGACGGCTCGGGGAAGCGCAGCTTGGCGACCTTGTCGGACTTCCGCTCGGCCTCCAGGCCGGCCAGCAGCTTGTCCGCCCGGCGGGCCATGTTCTGCGCGGCGACGGTCTTGGTGGCCTTGGCGCGCATCTTGTCGGCCTGCGAATGCAGTGCGGACGCCTTCTTCTCGGCGTTCTGCCGCTCGCGCTTGCGGCGCTTCTCGTCCGCCTCGCGCTGCTGCTGGTAGAGCTTCCAGCCCATGTTGTAGACGTCGATGGTGGCGCGGTTGGCGTCCAGGTAGAACACCTTGTTGACGACCGTCTCGACCAGGTCGACGTCGTGGGAGATCACGATGAAGCCGCCGCGGTAGGTCTTGAGGTAGTCGCGCAGCCAGGCGATGGAGTCGGCGTCGAGGTGGTTGGTCGGCTCGTCGAGCAGCAGGGTGTCCGCGTCGGAGAACAGGATCCTGGCGAGCTCGACGCGGCGGCGCTGGCCGCCGGAGAGGGTGTGCAGGGGCTGGCCGAGCACGCGGTCGGGCAGGTTCAGCGCGGCGGCGATGGTGGCGGCCTCGGCCTCGGCGGCGTAGCCGCCCTTGGTGAGGAACTCCGTCTCCTGGCGCTCGTACTGCCGAAGCGCCTTCTCCCGGGTGGCGCCCTGGCCGCCTGCGATGCGCTGCTCGTTCTCGCGCATCTTGCGGATCAGCACGTCGAGGCCGCGGGCGGAGAGGATGCGGTCGCGGGCGAGGACGTCGAGGTCGCCGGTGCGGGGGTCCTGGGGCAGGTAACCGACCTCGCCGGAGCGGGTGACGGTGCCGCCGGCGGGGATGCCCTGGCCGGCGAGGACCTTGGTGAGGGTGGTCTTGCCGGCGCCGTTGCGGCCGACGAGGCCGATGCGGTCGCCCTTGGCGATGCGGAAGGTGGCGCTTTCGATGAGGACGCGGGCACCGGCGCGCAGCTCGATGCCGGAGGCGGAGATCACGGACAGACTCCTGGGCGGGTATGAGGTGGCGGTGGACGGCTGAGGACGTTCCCGCCGTCTAATGCGCGAGGAGAATGGCCATGCAAGCCATTCTAACGGGACCGTGCAACCACTTTTCCTGGGCGCGGGTGTGCCCGGCCGGTGCCGGACCGGGCGGCTCGCGGAGGCCTCCGGCCCCATGGAGCCGTCGGTGCCCGAGGGCGGGGACGGCACGGTGGCGCACGCCGGGCCGGCGCGGGTCCGGCCGGGGCGCACGTCGCCGTGGACGACGTCGACGCGCACCGCCGGCGGGCGGTGGACCGGGGCCGTGGCTCCGGCGACCGCACGGACCGCGGTCCCGGTGGCATCCGGAGCTTCGCCGGGTCCGTGCCGGAACGGAGATCCGGAGCCCGGTCCGGGCCGGAACCCGGTCAGCCGCCGGTGTGCACCTGGAAGGCGGCCCGGCGGACCGCCTTGGCCAGGGCCGGGTCGGGGTGGGCGGCGGCCAGGGCGACCAGGACCTGGACGGTGCGCGGGTGGCCGACGGCGCGTACCTCGGCGAGCAGTGCGTGGACGGTCGGCTGGACCGCGGACTCCAGGTGGCGGACCAGCAGCGGGGCCTCGCCGTGGTCGGCGACGGCGGCCGCGGTGTCCACCCACAGCCAGGTGGCCTCCTCGCGGGTGAGGACCTCGTGGGCGTCCTCGGGGTCGGCGCCGTCGTGCTCGGCCAGCCACAGCAGGGCGTACGGCCGCAGCGCCGGCTCGTCGAGCACGGTGCGGACCTCGGGCTCGGCGGGGGCGCCGACCACGCGCAGCGCCTCGAAGGCGAGGCCGCGCAGCAGGGCGTCCTCGCCCCGGGCGGCGTCGATCAGCTCCGTGACGGCGCTGCCGACCGGCCGGGCGGCGAGCCAGGCGCGGTACTCGGCGCGGGCCGCGTTGGGGCGCAGCTGGGCGCAGCCGCGCAGCATGTCCTCGGCGCCCTGCTCGATGTTCCCGGCGGGGCTCTGCGCGGCGACGCAGATCTGCTCCAGCTTGACCCACACCGCCCAGCTGCCGAGCGGGGTGAGCGTGGCCTGCCCGTCGCCGTAGGTGAGGGCCCCGACGGAGGCGAGGGCGCACAGCGCCCAGTCGAGCAGCGGCTCCAGCGGGGCGTCCGCGGCGGGCACGGCGCTCGCGGGCCGGGGCCGCTGGAGCGGCACCTTGGGTCTGAGCTCCCGGGGGAGCCCGGACCCGTGCGTACCGGGCTGGGCCGGGTCGGGCTGCGGGACGTAGTCGACCTCGCAGCGCTCCGTGCGCAGTTCGGTCACCCGCTGCTGGAGGAGGTCGAGGAGCTGGGGCACGGGGACCGGACCGGCGGAGAGCTGGAGGAAGGAGAGGACCTGCGGCATGGCCGTGACGACCTCGGCGACGGCGGCGGCCTCGTACTCCTCGGGTTCCGGGTGGGCGAGCGACCAGGCGTCGCAGAGGGCGACCCAGCCGCGCAGCACGGCGCTGTCGTCGCGGTCCCAGGCGCGCAGCCGCCAACCCGGGCGGGCACTGTCGCCGTGCACCTCGATGAGGCCGGCCAGGCGGGCGGTGTCCCAGTCGGCACGGACCTGAGCGGGGGTCAGGTCCAGAGCGCGGGCCGCCCGTTCGGCGGTCGTGTCGGAGAGGGTGGCCTTGCCGTCGGCGGTGGCACTGTCCCCGCCGGGGCCGAGGGCGGCGTCGGCCCAGCGGGCGACGCGGGCCGCGGCGGCCAGAACGGAGCGCGCCATTCTGGCCAGCTCCGCCGGGGCCGGCGTGCCCTCCGGGGGGCGCGGCGCGGGGCGGCGCGAGCGCCGCTGGTTCACCGCGGTGGGAGCGGCGGCCAGGGATCGCGGGCGGACGAGTCGGAGCCTGGAGTCGCGCGGGATACGGGACGTCACGGGTGCAGTCTTCCTGTTGACGGTCCGAAAACCCAAACGGAATGCCGACGGGGACGCCGGGGCGGCTCGCGCCTCGACTCCGGACGCGGCCGGAGGGAGGATTCGGGCCACTGGTACGGCCATAAACGGAATCCCCGGCACCGGCTGTCCGGCGCTCCCCCGTCGCGGTCACATCAGGGGGGTGAGGAAGCGCCGCAGCGCCTCTTCGTAGGCCTGTGGGTCGGCGTTCCACATCGCGCCGTGGGAGGCGTCCCTGACGGTGTGCAGGGTGACGGTGTTCGGGTGGCCGGCGGCGAGGCGGCGGGAGAACCGCCAGGGCGCCACCGTGTCGTCGGGGCCGTGGAAGATCTGCGTGGGGACCGCGATCCGGTCCAGGTGGACGGCTTCGGGCCTGCGGTCGCCGTACAGGCCCGTGCGCCCCTGGGCGGCGCGGACCGCGAGCGGCAGCAGCGCGCCCGGGGTGCGCCGGGCCGTGGCGAGGGCGCGCAGGGTCGCCTCCCAGCTGAGCACCGGGGAGTCCAGGACGAGGCCGGCGACGCGGGCGCGCACCTCGGAGCGGGCGGCGGTGCGCAGCGCCATGGTCGCGCCGGTGGACCAGCCGTACAGGACGACCCGCCGGGCGCCGGAGTCCACGGCGTGGTGGAGCGCCGCGTCGAGATCGCGCCACTCGGTCTCGCCGAGGTGGTTGAGGCCGTGCGGGGGACGCGGCGCGCCGGGGTCGCCCCGGTAGGCGGGGGCGAGCACCGGGAAGCGGTGGCGGTGCAGGAACTCCATGAGGTTCATGGTGTGCTCCCGGGTGGCGCCGAGGCCGTGGACGGCGATCACCCAGGTGTCCCGGGCTCCCGGGACGAACCATGCGGGCAGGGGGCCGAGTTCGCCGGGAACCTCGAGGTCGGTGTGGTCCAGGCCGAGGGCGCTGCCCGGGTCGCCGACGTACAGGTTCGGGGTGAGCCGGGCGCGGTCGCCGGGTTTCGGGGTGCCGTACGTCACGCGTTCGAGACGGCGCACGACGGTGTCGGCGGAGTCCGGGGCACCGGGCAGTACGGGACCGACGACCGCGTGGAAGCCGTCGCCGGTGAGACCGTGGCGTCCGGGCCGCAGTGTGGTGAAGTCCCTGGTGAGGGCCATCTGGCCGGCGGCGGTGGAGTGGACGGTGAGGCCGGGGTCGGTGGGCAGGGGGCCGCCCGGGGACGTCCTGAGCGCGGCGTCGCTGGCGTACCGGCCGACGGCCACCGCGGCGGCGCCGGCGCCTATCACGGCGGTGACGGCAGCGGCCGTCGCTCTGGCAGTGCGCACGTTCTCCAGTGTCATGTCGGAACGTGTACCCGGCCAGCGGGGGCGGGCACCGCAGGGCCGGCGGGTCCGTCCGGCCGCGGGACGCGGGCGCACCGGCGGGGAGTTCGGGGCGGGTTGCTCCGCCCCCGCCGCCCCTTCCCGTCCCCGGAGGCTGCGCCCCGGCCCCCGTCTCCGGACGCCGGACGGACCGGGTGCCGTCCTCAGCCCCGCTGCCCGTACCCCCGCAGCCGCTCCCCCACCTCCGTCACCTGCTCCGGGGTCAGCAGGTGCGGGGACAGACCCGGGACGGAGGACGCGGTCAGCCAGAGGCGGCACATCCACTCCAGCTGGGCCGTGCGGTCGTAGGCCTGGTCGAGGGTCGCGCCGTGGGTGACGGTGCCGTGGTTCTGCAGGAGGCAGCCGGTGCGGCCGTCGAGCGCGCGGAGCATGTTCTCGGCCAGTTCGTCCGTACCGTACGTCGCGTAGCGGGCGACCCGGACGGGCCCGCCGAGCGCCGCCGCCATGTAGTGGATCAGCGGCAGCTCCTCGACGAGCGTGGAGACGGCCGTCGCGTGCACGGCGTGCGTGTGCACGACGGCGCGCGCGCCGGTCGTGCGGTACACCGCGAGGTGCATGGGCAGCTCGCTGGTGGGGACGAGCGAGCCGAGGACCTGCCGGCCGGTGAGGTCGACGCCCGTCACGTCGTCCGGCGCCAGCCGGTCGTAGGGCACTCCCGACGGCGTGACCAGGACGGTCTCGCCGACCCGCACCGAGACGTTGCCGGAGGTGCCGACGACGAGTCCGTCCGCGACGGTCCTGCGCGCGGCCCCGACGAGTTCCGCCCAGGCGAGCGCCTCCTCCTCGCTCACGTCCCGGGCGCCCCCCGCTTCCCGTACGTCCCCTCGCCGCTCAGTCATGCCGCGATCCTGCCAGGCGACCCTCCCTCGTCGCGGCACCGCCGTCCGGCGGAGTCTCCACCCCCTCTTACGGTCACCACGATGCCCGTTCCAGTTCATCTTCCGTTCATCCTGGTTACCTACATTCGACCAGCCAATGACCTCGAACGATTGCCTGGGTAAATGGAAAGCTTCTCGCTGATCCTCGCGATTGTGGTGGTAACCGCACTCGCGTTCGATTTCACGAACGGTTTCCACGACACCGCGAACGCGATGGCAACGACCATTTCGACCGGTGCTCTCAAGCCCAAGGTCGCGGTGGCCATGTCCGCCGTACTCAACCTCGTGGGCGCCTTCCTCTCGGTGGAGGTCGCCAACACGATCTCCAAAGGACTCGTCGACGAGTCCGGCATCCGTCCCGAGGTCATCTTCGCCGCGCTGGTGGGCGCGATCCTCTGGAACCTCCTGACCTGGCTGGTCGGTCTGCCGTCCAGTTCCTCGCACGCCCTCATGGGCGGTCTGATCGGCGCCGCCGTCGCCTCCGCCGGTCTCGGCGCGGTGCACGGCGACGTGCTGGTCACCAAGGTCCTGATCCCCGCGATCGCCGCCCCGCTGGTGGCCGGAGTCGCCGCGATGTTCGCGACCCGGCTGACCTACCGCCTGGGCAGGAAGGCCGACGGCAAGGCCTCCGAGAAGGGCTACCGCGCCGGCCAGATCGCCTCCGCCGGCCTGGTCTCCCTGGCCCACGGCACCAACGACGCCCAGAAGACGATGGGCATCATCACCCTCGCCCTGGTCGCGGGCGGCGCCGTCGCCCCCGACTCCGACCCCCCGATGTGGGTCATCCTCTCCGCGGGCATCGCCATCGCGCTCGGCACCTACCTCGGCGGCTGGCGCATCATCCGCACCATGGGCAAGGGCCTGACCGACCTCCAGCCGCAGCAGGGCTTCGCCGCCCAGACCAGCGCCGCGACGGTCATCCTGGCCTCCTCGCACCTCGGCTTCTCCCTCTCCACCACGCATTCCGTCTCCGGTTCCGTGATGGGCGCGGGCCTGGGCCGCAAGGGCGGCGTCGTCCGCTGGTCGACCGCCACCCGGATGTTCGTCGCCTGGGGTCTGACACTGCCGGCGGCGGCCCTGGTCGCGGCGCTCGCCGAGTGGGTCTGCGGCTTCGGCGACTGGGGCACCGCCCTCGTGGCCGTCTTCCTGATCGCCTCCAGTGCGGCGATCTGGAAGATCTCCCGGCGCGAGGTCGTCGACCACACCAACGTCAACGACCACGAGGCACCGGAGGCGGAGCCGTCCGGCGTGGTGACGCAGGCGATGGCCGCGGTGACCCCGCCCCCGGCGGGCACCCTGACCGACGACCTCTCGGCCACCATCCCGGCGCCGGCCCCCGCCGACCCGGCGGCCCCGCCGGCCACGACCACCGTCTGACCGCGACCCGGCAGACCCGGTACGAAGGAAGAAGAGCACCATGAAGATCGACTGGGCGGCCCTCGGCTCCGTCTTCGGCGTCAGCCTCGTGGTCACCGTGGTCCTGGTGGGCCTGTTCACTCTCGGCATCAACGGCCTCTCCCGCCGCGAGCGGGCCGCCGCCCAGGGCCAGCCGGCGGCCCTGGCGGTCACCGGCGCCTACGCCTGCTTCGCGGCGTGCGCGGCGGCGGTGGGGTACGGCATCTACCTGATCATGGCCTGATCACGGGCCGCACCGGTCCGGGCGGGCGGTGCGGGAGCCGAGGCTCCCGCACCGCCCGCCCGCGTGTACGCACCCCCTCCCGGGGTTCACCCACCGGAGTCCCCCTGTGGGCCTCAGCACACTTCAGCCTCGCAGGTCAACGGCAAGTTGACGGCCCTTCCAGGGCCGTGGTGGACTGCCTCAGCCACTACGGCGGCAGGAGAGGAAGCCGGTGCGATTCCGGCGCGGTCCCGCCACTGTCACCGGGGTGAACATCCCGGGAGCCAGGAACTCTCACCGCCGGTCTCGTCGAACCAGGGCGTGGACACCCTGAGTGAGGACATAACGCCATGCGCGGCTGCCTGCCGAGGTCGACCAGCGACACTCCGCCCCGTCCGGGGGCCGTCCCCTGCGGATCCGCGGTCGGCTGACCCCATGGGTACCGATCGCGTGTTCGCGTACGGTGCCGCCGCCGGCCTCCTCGGCGACCTGTTGCTCGGCGATCCCCGCCGGGGGCATCCGGTCGCCGCTTTCGGGCGGGCCGCGGCCGCCGTGGAACGGGTGCTGTGGCGGGACGACCGGGGCCGGGGCGCGATGCACACCGCCGTGTGCGTCGGCGGGACCGTGGCGCTGGGGAGCCTGGCCGCACGCCTCGTACGCTCCTCCCCCGCCGCCTCCGCCGCCCTGACCGGTGTCGCCACCTGGGCCGTCGTCGGCGGGACCTCGCTGGCCCGGGAGGCCCGCGCCATCGGACGGGCGCTGGAGGCCGGGGACGTCGAGGCGGCCCGGGCGCGGCTGCCGCACCTGTGCGGCCGGGACCCGCAGGCCCTGGACGCCGACGGGATCGCCCGCGCGGTGGTCGAGTCCGTCGCCGAGAACACCTCCGACGCCGTGGTGGGCGCGCTGGTGTGGGGCGCCGTCGCCGGGGTGCCGGGACTGCTCGGGTTCCGGGCCGTCAACACACTGGACGCGATGGTCGGCCACAAGTCCCCCCGTTACCGCCGCTACGGCTGGGCCTCCGCCCGCCTCGACGACGTCGCCGGGTGGCCCGGGGCGCGGCTGACCGCCGTGCTCGCCGCGCTCGCGGGACCGGACCCGCGCGGGTCCGTGCGGGCGTGGCGCGCGGACGCGGCGGAGCACCCGAGCCCCAACGCCGGACCCGTCGAGGCGTCCTTCGCGGGCGCGCTCGGCGTGCGGCTCGGCGGACCCCTCTCCTACGGCGGGCGGGTCGAGCACCGGCCCGTGCTCAACGGCGGCGGACGTGCCGTCGCCGTGTCCGACATCGACCGGGCGGTACGGCTCTCGCGGCGGGTCGGCTGGCTCGCGCTCGCGGCCGGCGCCGTCGCACGGAGCGCCATGAAGGGACGTACGTCGTGAGCGGCGGAGGGCTGCTGGTCGCCGGGACCACCTCGGACGCCGGCAAGAGCGTGGTGACCGCCGGGATCTGCCGGTGGCTGGTGCGGCAGGGCGTCAAGGTCGCGCCGTTCAAGGCGCAGAACATGTCGCTGAACTCGTTCGTGACGCGGGAGGGCGCCGAGATCGGGCGGGCGCAGGCCATGCAGGCCCAGGCCTGCCGGGTCGAGCCGACCGCGCTGATGAACCCGGTGCTGCTCAAGCCGGGCGGCGAGCGGTCCAGCCAGGTGGTGCTGCTGGGCAGGCCGGTCGGCGAGATGAGCGCGCGCGGCTACCACGGCGGGCGGCAGCAGCGGCTCCTCGGCACGGTGCTGGACTGCCTGGAGCAGTTGCGGGGCACGTATGAGGCGGTGATCTGTGAGGGGGCCGGCAGCCCGGCCGAGATCAACCTGCGGCGCACCGACATCGTGAACATGGGGATCGCCCGGAACGCCGGGCTGCCGGTCCTCGTGGTCGGCGACATCGACCGGGGCGGCGTCTTCGCGTCCTTCTTCGGCACCGTCGCACTGCTCTCCCCCGAGGACCAGGAGCTGGTCGCCGGGTTCCTGGTGAACAAGTTCCGGGGCGACGTGTCGCTGCTGGAACCGGGCCTCGACATGCTGCGCGGCCTGACCGGGCGGCGGACCTACGGCGTGCTGCCCTTCCGGCACGGGCTCGGCATCGACGAGGAGGACGGACTCAGGGTGTCGCTGCGCGGCGCCGTACGGGAGTCCGTGGTCGCCGCGCCGGTCGGTGAGGACGTGCTGCGGGTCGCCGTGTGCGCGGTGCCGCTGATGTCCAACTTCACCGACGTGGACGCGCTCGCCGCCGAGCCGGGTGTCGTGGTGCGGTTCGTGGACCGTCCCGAGGAGCTGGCCGACGCCGACCTCGTGGTGGTGCCGGGTACGCGCGGCACCGTGCGGGCGCTGGAGTGGCTGCGGGAGCGCGGGCTGGCGGACGCGCTGCGGCGGCGGGCGGCCGAGGGACGCCCGGTGCTCGGGATCTGCGGCGGGTTCCAGGTGCTCGGGGAGCGCATCGAGGACGACGTCGAGAGCCGGCGGGGCCGGGTCGCCGGGCTCGGCGTCCTGCCCGTACGGGTGCGGTTCGCCCACGAGAAGACGCTCACCCGCCCCGCCGGCCGGGCGCTCGGGGAGCCCGTCGAGGGGTACGAGATCCATCACGGGGTCGCCGACGTGCTGGGGGGAGACCCCTTCCTGGACGGCTGCCGGGTCGGACAGACCTGGGGCACGCACTGGCACGGCTCGCTGGAGTCGGACGGTTTCCGGCGGGCCTTCCTGCGCGAGGTGGCCGCCGCCGCGGGGCGCCGCTTCGTACCGTCCCCCGACACCTCGTTCGCCGCGCTGCGCGAGGAGCAGCTCGACCGGCTCGGCGACCTGATCGAACAGCACGCGGACACGGACGCGCTGTGGCGGCTCATCGAGTCCGGCGCGCCGCAAGGACTGCCCTTCATCCCACCGGGAGCACCCGCATGAGCACTGTGTTGTTGTTGTCGACCGCCGACACGGACCTGCTGGCGGCCCGTGCCTCCGGCGCCCCCTACCGGATCGGCAACCCGACCCGCGTGGACGTGGCGGCCGAGCTGCCCGCGCTGCTGGACGGGGCGGACCTCGCCGTCGTACGGCTGCTGGGCGGCAAGCGCGCCTGGGAGGACGGGCTCGCGGCGCTGAAGGCGTCCGGGATCCCCGCGGTGCTGCTCGGCGGGGAGACGGTGCCGGACGCGGAGCTCATGGCCGAGTCGACGGTGCCGGCCGGTGTGGTGGCGGAGGCGCTGCGGTACCTCGTCGAGGGCGGCCCGGACAACCTCACCGAACTGGCCCGTTTCCTGTCGGACACCGTGCTGCTGACCGGCGAGGGCTTCGAGGAGCCGCGGAAGATGCCGGAGTACGGCGTCCACGGCGAGCGTGCCCTGGAGCGGGGCCGCCCGACGGTCGGCGTGCTGTTCTACCGCGCCCACGAACTGAGCGGCAACACCGCCTTCGTGGACACGCTGTGCGACGCGATCGAGGCGCGGGGCGCCAACGCCCTCCCCGTGTACTGCGGTTCGCTGCGCGGCGCCGACCCGGAACTCTACGGGCTGCTGGCCGAGGCCGACGCCCTGGTCGCCACCGTGCTGGCGGCCGGCGGCACGCACGCCTCGCAGGCGTCGGCGGGCGGTGACGAGGAGGCCTGGGACATCGGGGCGCTCGCCGACCTGGACGTGCCGGTGCTGCAAGGGCTCTGCCTCACCTCCTCGCGCGCCGCGTGGGAGGAGTCCGACGCCGCCCTGTCCCCCATGGACGCGGCGATGCAGGTCGCCATCCCCGAGTTCGACGGCCGGCTGATCACCGTCCCGTTCTCCTTCAAGGAGCAGGGCCCCGACGACGTCCCGGTGTACGTCGCCGATCCGGAGCGGGCCGCGCGGGTGGCCGGGATCGCCGTACGGCACGCCCGGCTGGGGCACAAGCCGAACGCCGGGAAGAAGCTCGCGCTCGTCTTCACCGCGTACCCGACCAAGCACTCCCGCGTCGGCAACGCGGTCGGCCTGGACACGCCCGCGTCGGCGGTCCGGGTGCTGGACGCGCTGCGGGAGGCGGGGTACGCGGTCGACGGCTACCCCTCCGGCGGTGACGAGCTGATCCACCGGCTCATCGAGGCCGGCGGACACGACGTCGAGTGGCTGACCGAGGAGCAGCTGGCCGCCGCGCCCGCGCGGGTGCCGCTGGCGGACTACCGGGCATGGTTCGAGCAGCTGGACCCGGAGCTGCGGGACGGGATGCGTCAGGCATGGGGCGAGCCGCCGGGGTCGCTGTACGTCGACGGGGACGACATCGTGCTGGCGTGCCTGCGGTTCGGGAACGTCGTGGTGATGATCCAGCCGCCGCGCGGCTTCGGGGAGAACCCGATCGCGATCTACCACGACCCCGACATGCCGCCCTCGCACCACTACATGGCGGCCTACCGCTGGCTGGAGAACAGCTTCGGCGCCGACGCGATCGTGCACATGGGCAAGCACGGCACGATGGAGTGGCTGCCGGGCAAGGGGCTGGGGCTGGGCGCCGGGTGCGCGCCGGACGCGGTGCTCGGCGACCTGCCGCTGATCTACCCGTTCATCGTCAACGACCCCGGCGAGGGCACCCAGGCCAAGCGGCGCGGGCACGCGACGGTGGTCGACCACCTGGTGCCGCCGATGGCGCGGGCCGACACGTACGGCGATCTGGCCAAGCTGGAGCAGCTGCTCGACGAGTACGCGCTGGTCTCCGACCTGGACCCGGCGAAGGCGCCGGCGGTGCGCGCGCAGATCTGGACGCTGGTGAAGGCCGCCGAGCTCCACCACGACCTGCACGTGGACGACCAGCCGGACGACGACGCCTTCGACGAGTTCGTCATGCACATCGACGGCTATCTGTGCGAGATCAAGGACGTGCAGATCAGGGACGGCCTGCACGTTCTCGGCGGCGGCCCGGTCGGCGAGCCGCGCGTGAACCTCGTGCTGGCGGTGCTCCGCGCCTCGCAGGTGTGGGGCGGGCGGGCGAACGCGCTGCCGGGTCTGCGGGCCGCGCTGGCCGCGCACTTCGGGCTGGTGGAGAAGGAACTGCTGGCCGAGCCGGGCGCACCGGTGAAGGCGCCGGTGGAACTGACGGATCTGGTGGACGGTCCGGCGCGCAGCGGCGCGGACGTGATCGACCTGCTGGAGCAGCTGTGCCGGCGGTTCGCGGAGGGGATGGAGGAGCGCGGCTGGGCGGCCGGCTCGGTCCCCCCGCTGGTGCGGGAGGTGCTGGGCACGGAGCTCCCCGACGCCGTGGCCGTGCTGCGGTTCGCCTGTGAGGAGGTCGTGCCCCGGCTGGCCCGGACGACGGACGAGATCGGGCACATCCTGCGGGCGCTGGACGGCGGTTACGTCCCGGCGGGACCGTCGGGATCGCCCACCCGCGGGCTGGTCAACGTGCTGCCGACCGGGCGGAACTTCTACTCCGTCGACCCCAAGGCGATCCCCTCGCGGCTGAGCTGGGAGGTCGGGCAGTCCCTCGCGGACTCGCTGGTGCAGCGGTACCTGCAGGACACGGGCGCGTACCCGAAGTCCGTCGGCCTGACGGTGTGGGGCACCTCCGCGATGCGCACCCAGGGCGACGACATCGCCGAGATCCTGGCGCTGCTGGGGTGCCGTCCGGTGTGGGACGACGCGTCGCGGCGGGTGACCGGGTTCGAGGTGGTCGGCCTCGAGGAGCTGGGCCGGCCGCGCATCGACGTGACGGTCCGCATCTCCGGGTTCTTCCGGGACGCGTTCCCGCACGTGGTGGGGCTGATCGACGACGCGGTGCGGGCGGTGGCGGAGCTGGACGAGCCCGCCGAGTCCAACTACGTACGGGCGCACGCCGACGAGGACACCGCCGGGCACGGCGACCGGCGGCGGGCCACCGCGCGCATCTTCGGCTCGAAACCGGGGGCCTACGGGGCCGGTCTGCTGCCGCTGATCGACGCGCGGAACTGGCGCTCGGACGCGGACCTCGCCGAGGTGTACGCGGTCTGGGGCGGCTACGCCTACGGTCGCGGGCTCGACGGGCGGGCGGCGCGCGGGGACATGGAGACGGCGTTCCGGCGGATCGCGGTGGCGGCGAAGAACGTCGACACGCGCGAGCACGACCTCGTCGACGCCGACGACTACTTCCAGTACCACGGCGGCATGGTCGCCATGGTGCGGCACCTGACGGGGGCCAGCCCCGAGGCGTACGTGGGGGACTCGGCGACTCCGGACCAGGTGAGGACCCGCACGCTCGGCGAGGAGACGCACCGGGTCTTCCGGGCCCGCGTGGTCAACCCGCGCTGGATGGCGGCGATGCGGCGGCACGGCTACAAGGGCGCCTTCGAGATGGCGGCCACCGTCGACTACCTCTTCGGGTACGACGCCACGGCCGGTGTCGTGGACGACTGGATGTACGAGAAGCTCAGCGCGGAGTACGTCTTCGACCCGGAGAACCGGGACTTCATGAAGCAGTCCAACCCGTGGGCCCTGCGCGGCATCACCGAGCGGCTGCTGGAGGCCGCCGACCGCGGGCTGTGGGCCGAACCGGACGCGGACACGCTGGAGCGGCTGCGCGCCACCTACCTGGAACTCGAAGGCGATCTGGAGGGCGACCAGTGACCACCCCCTTTCCGTTCACGGCCGTCGTCGGCCAGGACGACCTGCGGCTCGCGCTGCTGCTGAACGCCGTCTCCCCGGCGGTCGGCGGTGTGCTGGTGCGCGGCGAGAAGGGCACCGCGAAGTCGACGGCGGTGCGTGCCCTCTCGGCGCTGCTGCCGGAGGTCGCCGTGGTGCCCGGCTGCCGTTTCTCCTGCGACCCCGCGGCCCCGGACCCCGGCTGCCCGGACGGTCCGCACGAGAGCGGCGGCGGTGCCGCGCGGCCCGCCCGCATGGTCGAACTGCCCGTGGGCGCCTCCGAGGACCGGCTGGTCGGCGCGCTCGACATCGAGCGGGCGCTGGCGGAGGGCGTGAAGGCGTTCGAGCCGGGGCTGCTGGCCGACGCGCACCGGGGGATCCTGTACGTCGACGAGGTCAACCTCCTCCACGACCACCTGGTCGACCTGCTGCTGGACGCCGCGGCGATGGGCGCCTCGTACGTCGAGCGCGAGGGCGTCTCCGTGCGGCACGCGGCGCGGTTCCTGCTCGTCGGGACCATGAATCCCGAGGAGGGCGAACTGCGTCCGCAGCTCCTCGACCGGTTCGGGCTGACCGTCGAGGTGGCCGCCTCGCGCGAACCCGACCAGCGGGTGGAGGTCGTACGGCGGCGGCTGGCGTACGACGACGCCCCCGCCGCCTTCGCCGCCCGGTGGGCCGGCGAGGAGGCCGCCGTACGGGCACGGATCGTGGCGGCGCGGGAGCTGTTGCCGTCGGTGCGGCTCGGGGACGCGGCGCTGCGGCAGATCGCGGCGACCTGCGCGGCGTTCGAGGTGGACGGCATGCGGGCCGACATCGTGATGGCGCGTACGGCGACCGCGCTGGCGGCCTGGGCGGGGCGGACGGACGTGCTGGCCGAGGACGTGCGGCAGGCCGCGCTGCTGGCCCTCCCCCACCGGCGGAGGCGGAATCCGTTCGACGCGCCGGGCCTCGACGAGGACAAGCTCGACGAGACGCTGGAGGAGTCCGGGGGCGACGACGGCCCCGACACCGATCCGGACGGGCCCGACGGGGGTGGCGGGCAGCCGCCCGCGGAAGGCCCGGAGGGCCCGCAGGGCGGTGGTGACGCGGGGGCGCCGGCCGAGGCCGGGGAAACCGGGGAGGCCGAGCAGTCCGCGGGGACCGGTTCCGGTGAGCGGTCCCCGGCGGGCGCCGCCGATCCCTTCCGCACGAAGGTGCTGAGCGTGCCCGGGATCGGTGAGGGCGCCGCCGGGCGTCGGTCACGGGCGCGGACCGAGCACGGGCGCACGACGGGTGCGCGGCGGCCCGGGGCTGCGCTGACGAAGTTGCATCTGGCGGCGACCGTGCGGGCGGCGGCTCCGCACCAGCGGGCGCGGGGCCGCTCCGGGCCGGGGCTGGTGGTGCGCCGGGACGATCTGCGGCAGGCCACGCGCGAGGGGCGTGAGTCGAACCTCGTGCTGTTCGTCGTGGACGCCTCGGGGTCGATGGCGGCGCGGCAGCGGATGGGCGCCGTGAAGGGTGCCGTGGTGTCGCTGCTGCTCGACGCCTACCAACGGCGGGACAAGGTGGGTCTGGTGACCTTCCGGGGGTCGGCGGCCGATGTCGCCCTGCCGCCCACGTCGTCGGTGGACGCGGCGGCGGCCCGGCTGGAGTCGCTGCCGACCGGTGGGCGGACCCCACTGGCGGCGGGACTGCTCAAGGCGCACGACGTGCTGCGGGTGGAGCGGCTGCGGGACCCGGCACGGCGTCCGCTGGTCGTGGTGGTGACGGACGGGCGGGCCACCGGTGGTCCGGATCCGGTCGCGCTGGCCTCGCGCGCGGCGCGGCTGTTCGCGGCCGAGGGGATCGCGTCGGTGGTCGTGGACTGCGAGTCGGGGCCGGTGCGGCTGGGGCTCGCCGGGCGGCTGGCCGGTGAGCTGGGCGGCAGCGCCGTGACGCTGGACGAGCTGCGGGCCGACTCGATCGCCGGGCTGGTGAGGGACGTGCAGGGGACTTCGACTTCGAGGAGGGCCGCGTAATGCCGAAGGGACAGCCGAGTGTCGTACCCGATGACGGGCTGACGACCCGCCAGCGGCGCAACCGTCCGCTGGTCGTCGTGCACACGGGCATCGGCAAGGGGAAGTCGACCGCCGCGTTCGGGCTTGCCCTGCGGGCCTGGAACCAGGGGTGGCCGATCGGGGTGTTCCAGTTCGTCAAGTCGGCGAAGTGGAAGGTCGGCGAGGAGAACGCGCTGCGCGTGCTGGGCGCCAGCGGTGAGGGCGGGACCGTCGACTGGCACAAGATGGGCGAGGGCTGGTCCTGGGTCCAGCGCGACGCGCAGATGGACAACGAGGAGAAGGCCCGCGAGGGCTGGGAACAGGTCAAGCGGGACCTCGCCGCCGAGACGTACAGGCTGTACGTGCTCGACGAGTTCGCCTACCCGATGCACTGGGGGTGGGTCGACACCGACGAGGTGGTGTCCGTGCTGCGGGAGCGGCCGGGGACGCAGCACGTGGTGATCACGGGGCGGAACGCGCCGGAGAAGCTGGTCGGGGTCGCCGACCTCGTGACCGACATGTCCAAGGTCAAACACCCCATGGACGTCGGGCAGAAGGGGCAGAGGGGCATCGAGTGGTGAGCTCCGTCCCGCGGCTGGTGATCGCCGCGCCCTCGTCGGGGAGCGGGAAGACCACCGTCGCCACGGGGTTGATGGCCACGCTGTCCGCGCGGGGGTTCACCGTGTCCCCGCACAAGGTGGGGCCCGACTACATCGACCCCGGTTACCACGCGCTGGCCACCGGGCGGACGGGGCGGAACCTCGACGCGTACCTGTGCGGTCCCGAGCTGGTCGCCCCGCTGTTCGCGCACGGTGCGGGCGGGTGCGACGTCGCCGTCGTCGAGGGCGTGATGGGGTTGTACGACGGGGCGGCCGGTGAGGGCGAGCTGGCGTCCACCGCGCAGGTGGCGAAGACGCTCCGGGCGCCGGTCGTGCTCGTCGTCGACGCGTCGGCGCAGTCGCGGTCGGTGGCGGCGCTGGTGCACGGGTTCGTGAGCTGGGACCCAAAGGTGCGGGTCGGGGGCGTGATCCTGAACAAGGTCGCCTCGGACCGGCACGAAGGGTTGCTGCGGGAGGCATTGGACTCCGTCGGGGTGCCGGTGCTCGGTGTCCTGCGGCGGGCACGGCAGGTCGACACGCCGTCGCGGCATCTGGGGCTGGTGCCCGTGGCCGAGCGGCGGGCCGCTGCTGTCGAGGCCGTTTCGGCGATGGCCGCTCAGGTCGCCGACGGGTGTGATCTGGCGGCGTTGGTCTCGCTGGCGCGCAGTGCGGGGGCGTTGCCCGGTGCGGCGTGGGATGCGGGTGCGGCTCTGCTCTCCTCGCCCTCGCCGTCCCTTCCGGTCCCGTCCCCGGGCTCCCCTTCGGCCCCGGCCGGGTCCCCTCCTCCGACTCCCCCGGGCGGGCCGGTCGTCGCGCTCGCCGGTGGAGCGGCTTTCACGTTCTCCTATGCGGAGCATGCCGAGCTGCTGACCGCTGCCGGGGCCGAGGTCGTCACCTTTGATCCGTTGCGGGACGAGGAACTGCCCGAGGGGACCGCCGGGCTGGTCATCGGCGGGGGGTTCCCCGAGGTGTACGCCTCGGAGCTGTCCGCCAACGGGTCGCTGCGCAAGGCCGTCGCCGAACTCGCCCTCGGCGGTGCTCCCGTCGCGGCCGAGTGTGCCGGGTTGCTGTACCTGTGCCGGGAACTCGACGGGCTGCCCATGTGCGGGGTGCTGGACGCCTCCGCGCGGATGTCGGAGCGACTGACCCTGGGGTACCGGGACGCCGTGGCCGTGGGCGACAGTGTGCTGGCCGGCGCCGGTACCCGGATGCGGGGGCACGAGTTCCACCGGACCGTCGTCGAGCCGGGGGCCGGGCAGGAACCCGCCTGGGGGATGCGGGCGCCCGAACGGCGTGTCGAGGGATTCGTACAGCGTGGTGTGCACGCGAGCTATCTGCACACGCACTGGGCGTCCGAGCCCGGTGTCGCCCGTCGGTTCGTGGAGAGGTGCCGGACGTCATGAGCAGCAGGCTGGTCGGGGTCGGGGTCGGACCCGGGGATCCGGAGCTGGTGACCGTCAAGGGGGTCAACGCGCTGCGGGCCGCCGACGTCGTCGTGGTGCCGGTCCTCGACTCCGGTGAGCGCGGGCGGGCCGAGGCGACCGTGCTGCACTACGTGCCCGCCGGGAAGGTCGTCCGGGTGGTGTTCGCGCTGAACGAGCAGAGCGACCGGGCACGGCGCGAGGCGGCCTGGGACGCCGCCGGCGAGCGGGTCGCCGGACTGCTGCGGGAGCACGGGGCCGTCGCCTTCGCGACCATCGGGGACCCCAACGTGTACTCGACGTTCACGTATCTGGCCCAGACCCTCGTGGAGCTGGTGCCGGACACCGTCGTCGAGACCGTTCCGGGGATCACCGCCATGCAGGATCTGGCGGCGCGGTCGGGTGCGGTGCTGACCGAGGGGACCGAGCCGCTCACGCTGGTTCCGGTGACCGCCGGGGCCGCCGTGCTCAGGGACGCCCTGGCCGGACCCGGGACCGTCGTCGCGTACAAGTTCGGGCGGCAGGCCGGCGAGGTCGCCGAGGCGCTGCGGGAGACCGGGCGGATCGGGGACGCGGTGTGGGGGTCGGCGCTCGGGCTGCCGGAGGAGTCGGTGCGGCCGGCCGCCGAGCTGGACGGGGCGCCGCTGCCGTACCTCTCGACGCTCATCGCGCCGCCGCGGCGTGACGGCGGGCGGGGCGGGAAACTGTGAGCCGGGCCGGGTCGCGCTCAGTGCGCGACGCCCACCACCAGCCAGATGAACAGCGCGCCCGCGACCGTGCACAGCAGAGTGGAACGGGCCGGGTGCTCGTGGTGGGCCTCGGGCAGGATCTCGGCCGCCGCGAGGTAGAGCAGGGCGCCGCCGAACAGACCGAGGTAGCCGCCGAGCAGCGGCTCCGGGATGGTGAGGAACAGGGTCGAGGCGGCGCCCGCCACCGGCGCCGCCGCGTCCGCGAACAGCATCGTCAGCGCGCGGCGGCGGGCGTTCCCGTAGACGCGCGTGAGCGTGTACGTGTTGAAGCCGTCCGCGAAGTCGTGGGCGATCACGGCCACCGCGACGGCGGCGCCCATGCCGCCGCCGACCTGGAAGGCGGCGCCGATCGCCACGCCGTCCATGGCGCTGTGGCCGACCATCGCGGCGGCGGCCGTGAGGCCCACCTCGGGCGTGCGGCCGTCGCTCTCCCCGGCGCCGTGCGCGGCCTGGCGGTGGGCCAGCAGGCGTTCCACCAGGTGGGCCAGCAGGAAGCCGGCGACGAAGAGCAGCAGGGCCGCGGGGACGCCGTACACCTCGGTGCCGGCCGCCTCCAGGGACTCCGGGAGGAGTTCGAGGCCGACGACGCCGAGCATCAGCCCGCCGGCCAGGCCCAGCACCAGGTGGCGTCGGTCGGTCACGCGGTGCGCCGCCCAGCCGCCGGCCAGCGTCATCAGGAACGCGCCGAGCGCGACGAGGACCGCCATGTGCTCTTCGTATCCGATCGGCGCTCGTTCACGCACGCGTGACAGCCGCTCACCGCCCACTGTCTTTGACCGTTCGCCAGAGAGGACCGATTTCCATGGCCGATGCCGCAGGCGGCAAGGTGACCTTCGTCGGAGCCGGCCCCGGCGCCGCCGATCTGCTGACGTTCCGTGCCGCGCGCGCCATCGCCGAGGCCGATGTCGTGATCTGGGCCGCAAGCCTGGTGCAGGAGGAGGTCCTCCGGCACGCGCGTGAGGACGCCGAGGTCCTCGACTCGGCGACGATGTCCCTGGAGGACGTCGTGGCCGTCTACGAGCGGGCCCACGCGGAAGGGCTGAAGGTCGCGCGGATCCACTCGGGCGATCCCGCGCTGTGGGGCGGCACCCAGGAGCAGGTCGACCGGTGCGCGGAGCTCGGTGTCGCCACCGAGATCGTGCCGGGTGTGTCGTCGTTCTCCGCCGTCGCGGCGCTCGCGCGGCGGGAACTGACCATTCCCGAGGTGGCGCAGTCCGTGGTGCTGACCCGGCTCGGCGGCGGCAAGACGCCGATGCCGCCCGGTGAGGAGGTCCGCGAGTTCGCGCGGCACGGCACCACCATGGCGGTCTTCCTGTCGGCCGCCCGCAGTGGGCAGCTGGTGCGGGAGCTGCTGGAGGGCGGCTATCCGACGTCCACGCCGGTCGTCGTCGCGTACCAGGCGACCTGGCCGGAGGAGCTGGTCGTGAAGTGCACGATCGGCACGCTGGAGGAGACGGTCAAGGAGCACAAGCTCTGGAAGCACACGCTGTTCCTGGTCGGCCCGGCGCTCGACGCGCACGGCACCCGCTCGCACCTGTACCACCCCGGTCACTTCCACGGCTTCCGCAAGGCCGACCCGGAGGCGCGCCGGGCGTTGCGTTCGCGGGGTGCGAGCACGTGATCACCGTCGTCGGGATGGGAGCGGGGACGCCGCTCGACGAGCGGTGCGCGGCCGGGGCGGAGCTGGTGGTCGGCGGGCGGCGGCACCTGGACGCCGTGCGGCTGCCGGAGGGGGCCGAGCGGATCGTGCTCGGACCGCTGGCGCCCGCGCTCGACATCGTGGAGAAGTACGTCGCCGAGGAGCGGCCGGTCGTGGTGCTGGCGTCCGGGGACCCCGGGTTCTTCGGGATCGTGCGGGCGCTGGCCGAGCGGTTCGGGCCGGAGCGGCTCGACGTGCGGCCCGGCGTCTCCTCCGTGGCCGCCGCTTTCGCGCGGGTCGGGCTGCCGTGGGACGACGCCGTGGTGGTGAGCGCGCACGGCAGGGATCCGCGTACGGCGGTGCACCTGTGCCGGGCCCGTCCGAAGGTCGCCGTGCTGACGGGGCCGGGTGCGGGCCCGGCCGAGCTGGGGGCCGCGCTGCGGGACACCGCGCGGGTGCTGGTCGTCGCCTCCGCGCTCGGCTCCGCCGAGGAGCGGGTGGAGCGGGTGACGCCCGCCGAGGCCGCCGCGCGGGACTGGGGTCCGGCGGTGAGCGTGGTGCTGTGCCTGGACGAGGCGCGGGCCCTCGGGCCGGTACGGACCGTCGCGGGCGGGGCCGGGGGCGGGGAGCCCGCCGGCTGGGCGCTGGACGAGGCCGGGTTCGACCACCGTGACTCCATGATCACCAAGTTCGAGGTGCGGGCCCTGGCCCTGGCCCGGCTCGGTCCGCGCCCCGGCGAGCTGGTGTGGGACATCGGCGCGGGGTCGGGGTCCGTGGCCGTGGAGTGCGCGCGGCTCGGTGCCGCCGTCACCGCCGTCGAGAAGGCGCCCGACGGGGTGGAGCGCGTCCGCGCCAACGCCGCCGCGCACGGGGTCGACGTGCGCGTGGTGCACGGGGCGGCGCCGGATGTGCTGGCCGGCCTCGACGAGGAACCCGACGCCGTGTTCGTCGGCGGCGGGGGACGCGAACTGCCGGCGGTCGTCACCGCGTGCGCGCGCCGGGCGCGGCGGACGGTCGTCGTCGCCGTGGCCGCGCTGGACCGGGTTCCGGCGGCCCGCGAGGCGCTGACGAACGCCGGTCTCTGCTGCGACGGCGTGCTGTTGCAGTCGTCGCGGCTGGCGCCGCTGCCCGGGGACGTGACCCGGCTGGCGGCGGCCAATCCCGTTTTCCTGCTGTGGGGCGTCAGGCCCCCGGCGTACACCGAAGGAGTCTGCGAGTGATCGGCCTCATCTCCGCCACGGCGGCCGGAGCGGCCGCGCGGGACCGGCTGGCCGCCGTGTGGCCGGACCGCACGCGTGTGTACGAGGGTCCCGTGCCGGACGCCGTGCGGACCGCGTTCGCCGAGTGCGAGCAGCTCGTGTGCTTCCTCGCCACCGGGGCCGTGGTGCGGCTGGTGGCGCCGCTGCTGGACGACAAGGCGAGCGACCCGGGTGTGGTCTGTGTCGACGAGGGCGGACGGTTCGCGGTGTCGCTGGTCGGCGGGCACGGCGGCGGGGCGAACGAGCTGGCCCGCGCGGTCGGCGAGGTGCTGGGCGCCGAGCCGGTGGTGACGACGGCGACCGACGCGGCCGGTCTGCCGGGTCTGGACACCCTCGGTCTGCCGGTGGAGGGCGGCGTCGCCGCCGTGTCGCGGGCCCTGCTGGACGGGGAGGCGGTGGCGTTGCGGGCCGAGGTGGCCTGGCCGCTGCCACCGCTCCCGGTCGCGGACGAGGGGGCGTACACGCTCCGGGTCACGGACCGGCTGGTCGAGCCGGGCGAGCGGGAGGCGGTGCTCCGGCCGCCCACCCTCGTCGTCGGCGTCGGCGCCTCGAAGGGCGCCCCCGTGGACGAGGTGCTCGGTCTGGTCGAGGACGCCCTGCGCGAGGCCGGACTGTCGGCGGCGTCGCTCGCCGAGCTGGCCACCGTGGACGCCAAGGCCGACGAGCCCGGCATCGTGGCGGCGGCCCGACGGCTCGGGGTGCCCCTGGTGACGTACGCCGCCGAGGAGCTGGCGCGCGTCGAGGTGCCCAACCCGTCGGACGCACCGCTGGCCGCCGTCGGCACCCCGTCGGTCGCGGAGGCCGCCGCGCTGGTGGGCGGGGGCGAACTGCTCGTGCCCAAGCGGAAGTCGGCGGCACGGCCCGCGATGGCGACCTGCGCCGTCGTACGGCGGCCGGGGCGCGGGCGGCTCGCGGTGGTCGGGCTGGGGCCCGGCGCCCGGGACCTGCTCACCCCGCGGGCGAGGGACGAGCTGCGGCGCGCCTCCGTGCTGGTGGGGCTCGACCAGTACGTCGACCAGATCCGCGATCTGCTGCGGCCCGGCACGCGTGTGCTGGAGTCCGGTCTCGGGGCGGAGGAGGAGCGGGCCCGCACGGCCGTCGCCGAGGCCCGGCGCGGGCAGGCGGTCGCGCTGATCGGCAGCGGCGACGCCGGGGTGTACGCCATGGCCTCCCCGGCGCTCGCGGAGGCGTCCGACGACATCGACGTGGTCGGGGTGCCGGGCGTGACGGCGGCGCTGGCGGCCGGGGCGGTCCTGGGCGCGCCGCTGGGCCACGACCACGTGTCGATCAGCCTGTCCGACCTGCACACGCCGTGGGAGGTCATCGAACGGCGGGTGCGGGCGGCGGCCGAGGCGGACCTCGTGGTGACGTTCTACAACCCGCGCAGCCGGGGCCGTGACTGGCAGCTGCCGAAGGCGCTCGCGATCCTCGCCGGGCACCGGGAACCGGCGACGCCGGTCGGGGTGGTGCGCAACGCGTCCCGCGCGGACGAGTCGAGCCGGCTGACCACGCTGGCCGCGCTGGACCCGGCGACGGTCGACATGATGACGGTCGTGACCGTGGGCAACACGGCGACCCGGGAGATCGCGGGGCGCATGGTCACCCCGCGTGGCTACCGCTGGCAGGAGGAGGCACGGTGAACCGCGTGGTGCACCCCATCGAGCAGGAGTCCTTCCGACGGCTGCGCGCCCGCCTCGACACCTCGCACCTTTCGCCGCTGACCCGGGCGGTGGTGGAGCGGGTCATCCACTCCGCGGCCGACCTGGAGTACGCGTCCGACCTCGTCATGGACGAGGACGAGCTGGCGAAGGCCCATGCCGCGCTGCACGCCGGGGCGCCGGTCGTGGCGGACGTGGAGATGGTCGCGGCCGGGATCACCCGCCGGAAGACCGTGTGCCGGCTCGGGGACGCGCGCTCCGGGCCGGGGCTGACGCGCTCCGCGCACGCCGTACGGCTGGCGTACGAGGAGGTCGGGCCCGGCGCCCTGTGGGTGATCGGCTGCGCGCCGACCGCCCTGGAGGAACTGCTGACCCTGGACGCCTCCCCCGCGCTCGTCATCGGGCTGCCCGTCGGTTTCGTCGGGGCGGCCGAGTCCAAGGCCGCGTTGCGGGAGAGCGGGCTGCCCGCCGTGAGCAACGTGTCCGAGAAGGGCGGGTCGGCGGTCGCCGCCGCCGCGCTCAACGCCCTGCTGTACCACCCCGCTTCACCCGAGGATTCCGAGGAGAACCTGTGACCACCCCGCCGCCCGCCCTGCTCATCGCCGGCCACGGCACCCGGGACGACGCCGGAGCGGAGGCGTTCCGCGACTTCGTGCGGGAGCTGGGGCGCCGCCACCCCGAACTGCCCGTCGCCGGCGGGTTCATCGAGCTGTCCCCGCCGCCGCTGGGCGAGGCCGTCGCCGAGCTGGTGGAGCGGGGGGCGCGGCGGTTCGCCGCCGTGCCGCTGATGCTGGTGTCCGCCGGGCACGCCAAGGGGGACATCCCGGCCGCGCTGGCCCGCGAGAGGGAACGGCACCCGGGCATCTCGTACACCTACGGCCGTCCGCTGGGCCCGCACCCCGCGCTGCTGAGCGTGCTGGAGCGGCGGCTGGCCCAGGCGGTGGACCCCTCCTGGGACCCGTCCGAGGTGACCGTGCTCCTGGTGGGGCGCGGGTCGACGGACCCGGACGCCAACGCCGAGGTGTTCAAGGCGGCGCGGCTGCTGTGGGAGGGCCGCGGGTACGCGGGCGTGGAGACGGCGTTCGTGTCGCTGGCGGCACCGGACGTGCCGAGCGGGCTCGACCGGTGCGCACGGCTGGGGGCGCGCAGGGTCGTCGTCCTGCCCTACTTCCTGTTCACCGGGATCCTGCCGGACCGGGTGCGGCAGCAGACCGAGGAGTGGGCGGCGGCGAACCCGGGCACCGGGGTGCGGTCGGCGGACGTCATCGGTCCGGAGTCGGAACTGCTGGACCTGGTGTGGGAGCGGTACGAGGAGGCCGTCAAGGGCGACCTGCGGATGAACTGCGACTCGTGCGTGTACCGGATCGCGCTGCCGGGCTTCGAGGACAAGGTGGGACTGGCGCAGCAGCCGCACTTCCACCCGGACGACGACGGCCATCACCACCACGGGCACGGCCACGCGCACTCCCATGCACACTGAGCCGACGGCCGGCGGGCACGACCTGCGGCACCACGGGGACGCCGAGGTCCGCGACGACGGCTGCGCGCTGGTCGACCTGGCGGTGAACGTCCGCGCGGACGCGCCTCCGGGGTGGCTGCGGGAGCACATCGCCGGGTCGCTGTCCGGGCTCGCGGCCTACCCGGACGGGCGGGCGGCGCGGGCGGCGGTGGCGGCGCGGCACGGGCTGCCGGTGGAGCGGGTGCTGCTGACGGCCGGGGCGGCGGAGGCGTTCGTGCTGCTGGCGCGGGCGCTGAAGGTGCGCCGGCCGGTGGTGGTGCATCCGCAGTTCACGGAGCCGGAGGCGGCGCTGCGGGACGCCGGGCACACGGTGGACCGGGTGCTGCTGCGGGAGGCGGACGGCTTCCGGCTGGAACCGGCGGCGGTGCCGAAGGAGGCGGACCTGGTGGTGGTCGGCAACCCGACGAACCCGACGTCGGTGCTGCACCCGGCCGCGGCGCTCGCCCGGCTCGCCCGGCCGGGACGGACGCTGGTGGTGGACGAGGCGTTCATGGACGCGGTGCCGGGCGAGCGCGAGGCGCTGGCCGGGCGCACGGACCTCCCCGGTCTCGTCGTCCTGCGCAGCCTCACCAAGACGTGGGGGCTGGCGGGGCTGCGGATCGGCTACGTCCTGGCGGACCCGGAGACCGTCGTGGAACTGGAACGCGCGCAGCCGCTGTGGCCGGTGTCCACACCGGCGCTGGCGGCGGCGGAGGCGTGCGTGGGGCCGCGGGCCCTGGCGGAGGCGGCCGACGCGGCCCGCCGCATCGCGGCGGAGCGGGCTCATCTGACCGCCGGGCTGCGCGACTTCGCCGGGCACGGCCTCCGGGTGGTGGAACCCGCCGAGGGGCCCTTCGTCCTGGTCCGGCTGCCGCACGCGGCGACGGTGCGGCGACGGCTGCGTGCCCTCGGCTACGCGGTGCGGCGCGGGGACACGTTCCCGGGGCTGGGCGAGGAGTGGCTGCGTCTGGCGGTGCGGGACCGGAAGACGGCGGACGGGTTCCTGGGCGCGCTGGGACAGGCGCTGAGAACAGTGTGATCCGCCCCCACCCCTCCTCCTTCCCGGCCCCCGGGGCGCGGAGTTCCGGGTTCGGAAAGGAGGAGGGGCGGCGGGACCCGCGTGCGGGCGGCGACCACGGCCGGGCGGCGTGCGGCGTGCAGAAGCCGGTGCTGTCCGAGGCGGTGGGATCCCATGAGGCAGGTACGGGGCCGGAGGGGACGTCCGCGCCGGGAGCGATTCGTCGGCGATCCGAGCTTTCTTCACCCCTTCGGGGGCGACTTGGCGCATGCGTGCGGATTCCGGAGGCGCGGCCGTCCCCCGCCGTCACCCTCGTGCGCCCCGCACGGCGTCCGCCTCACCCGACCACGCGCCCGTTCAGCACCACCCGGCGCGGATCCGCCAGTACACGGACGTCCGCGCGCGGGTCGGTGCCGTAGACCACCAGGTCCGCCGGGGCACCCTCCTCCAGGCCCGGCCGTCCGAGCCACTTCCGGGCCGCCCAGGTCCCGGCCGCGAGCGCCTCGACCGGTGGAATGCCGGCCTTGGTCAGCTCCGCGACCTCGTCGGCGGCGAGGCCGTGCGGGAGGGTGCCGCCGGCGTCCGTGCCGACGAACACGGGGATGCCGGCGTCGTGCGCGGAGCGCACGGTGTCGTAGCGGCGTTCGTGGAGCCGGCGCATATGGGCCGACCAGCGGGGGAACCGGGACTCGCCGCCGTCGGCGAGGGCGGGGAAGGTGGCGATGTTGACCAGGGTGGGGACGATCGCGACGCCCCGTTCGGCGAAGAGGGGGATGGTGTCGTCGGTCAGGCCCGTCGCGTGCTCGACGCAGTCGATGCCGGCCTCGACCAGGTCCCGCAGGGAGTCCTCGGCGAAGCAGTGCGCGGTGACGCGGGCGCCCAGCCGGTGCGCCTCGGCGATCGCCGCCTCGACCGCGCCGCGCGGCCAGCAGGCCGACAGGTCGCCCAGGTCACGGTCGATCCAGTCGCCCACCAGCTTCACCCAGCCGTCGCCGCGCCGGGCCTCCTGCGCGACGTACGCGACGAGGTCGTCGGGCTCGACCTCCCAGGCGTAACCGCGGATGTAGCGGCGGGTGCGGGCGATGTGCCGGCCGGCTCGGATGATCTTCGGCAGGTCGTTGCGGTCGTCGGTCCAGCGGGTGTCCGACGGTGAGCCCGCGTCGCGCAGCAGCAGGGCGCCGGCGGCGCGGTCGGTGAGCGCCTGCTTCTCGGCGACGCCCTGGGGAACCGCGCCGTGCCGGTCGAGGCCCACGTGGCAGTGGGCGTCGACCAGGCCGGGCAGCACCCAGCCGTCGACGGCGCGGACGTCACGGGCGCCGACAGGACGGTCGTAGGAGATCCGGCCGTCGACGACCCACAGCTCGTCGCGGACCTCGTCCGGGCCGACGAGGATCCGCCCCTTCACGTGCAGCACCGCGCGTTCGCTCATACCCGGCACCCTAATGAGGGGTTACCCGGGCCCGCCCACCTGGTCCGAGGTCTCCTCCTCCACGTCCGCCATGGCGGGGTCGAGGAGGCGGGGGAGGAAGTGGCGGGTGCGTTCGTGCCGGGGCCGGCCGATGACCTGTTCGGAGGCTCCGTCCTCGACGATCACCCCGCCGTCCATGAAGACGACCCGGTCGGCGACTTCGCGGGCGGAGGTCATCTCGTGGGTGACGACCATCATCGTCCGAGGACGGCCTGGGTGGCGTGGAAGTACGGGTCGGAGAAGTCGACGTTCTTCTTCCGCTCCTCGGTGATGGTCATGCCGGCCGCGGCCAGGTCGTACTCGCCGGAGTTGAGGAAGGCGCCGGTCCTGAAGTTCTCGAAGGGCCTGTCGAGGACCTCCTGCTCCACCTCCAGGTCCTCGGCGACCAGGTCGATCAGCGCGACGTCGAAGCCCTGGACCTTGCCGTCGATCTCCGACCGGAGGGGCGGGTACGGGAGGTGGGTGCAGGTGGTGAGCTGCACCGCCTTGACGACCTCGACCCCGTCGGCGGCGGTCTTCGAGCCGCCGCCTCCGTCGTCGCTGGAGGTGCAGGCGGTCAGGAGGACCAGCCCGGCCGTCGCGGTGGTGGCGGCCAGAGCACGGGCCCGGCGGCCGGGAAGCGTCTTCACAGGAGCCTGCTGTCAAGGAACTGTGGCTTCACATGATAAGGAAAGGCTGGAGACCCTCAAACCAAACCGATGGTCACGGGGCCGCCCGGCCTGGGAACCCTGCGGTCGGACCGCGCACCGGGCGAAGGTTTACCCTCGACCTCGTCGTACGTACCCGCGCCGTCGCGAAGTAAAGAGAGCACCGCCGTGACCCACCTCCTCCTCGACCTGCCCCCGCTGAGCGCCGCACGCTTCGCCTCGATCGAGGACCGGGTGGCGCGGCTGCTGCGCACCGGGCAGGACGTCGTGATCACACAGGGTGAGGCACTGCTGCCGCTGGAGGGCGCGATCCGCGCGACGGCCGGTCCCGGCACGACCGCGCTGAACGTCATCACCGGCCCCTACGGGCAGACCTTCGGCGACTGGCTGCGGGACTGCGGCGCCACCGTGATCGACCTGGCGGTGCCGTTCCACACGGCGGTGACGGCCGGGCAGGTCCGGGCCGCCTTCGCCGAGCACCCGGAGATCGACTTCGTGTCCCTGGTCCACGCGGAGGCGGCAACCGGGAACACCAACCCGGTCGCGGAGATCGGCGAGGTGGTGCGGGCGCACGGGGCGCTGTTCTACCTGGACGCGGTGGCGTCGGTCGGTGCGGAGCCGGTGCTGCCGGACGCGTGGGGCGTGGACCTGTGCGTGATCGGGGCGCAGAAGGCGATGGGCGGTCCGGCCGGGGTGTCGGCGGTGTCGGTGAGCGAGCGGGCGTGGGCGCGGATGGCGGCGAACCCGCGGGCGCCGCGCCGTTCCTACCTGTCGCTGCTGGACTGGAAGGAGCGCTGGATCGACGGCGGCCGCAAGGCGCTGCTGCACGCTCCGGCGCAGTTGGAGATGCTGGCGCTCGAGGCGTGCGTGGAGCGGATCGAGGCGGCGGGACTCGACGCGCTGGTGGCACGGCACGCGTCGGCGGCGGCGGCGACGCGGGCGGGCGCCCTCGCGCTGGGCGGAGGCCTGGAGCCGTACGTGCGCGACGCGGCGGAGGCGGCGCCCGTCGCCACGACCCTGCGGGCGCCGTCCGGCACGGCGGCCGCGGACCTGGTGGCCCGCGCCCTGTCCGCCGATCCGGCCCTCCCGCTGGCCGCGGGCGGCGGCGCGCTCGCCCAGGAGATGATCCGCGTCAACCACTACGGCCCCGAGGCGGCTCCGGGCACGGTACGCGCCTGCCTGACGGCCCTGAGCACGGCGATGACGGACGCGGGCCTGACGGCGGACCTCCCGGCAGCACTGGACGCGGCGGAGAAGGCCTGGCGGTAGCCGGGTCCGGAGGAGGCCCGGCGTCGGCCGACGGCGCACCGGACGCCACCAGCCGGGAGGCGGGGGCGCCCCACGGCCGTTCTCCCTCAAAGCCGCGTCCGGCCGCCGGGGGCCGTACCATGCCGCCCCATGACTGCCGGCCCGTCCCCGCCGGTGCCGACCGCACTGCCCGACGGACGCCCCCCGGTCCACCGGTGAGGAGCGGCCGATGCTGGAGGAGCGGCTGGAGCACCAGCGCGGGACGCTCGCGCTGCAGTGTGCGGGGCCGGACGACGCCCAGGCGCGTCGCGCGTCCGCCGAGCCGTCGTCGCCGACCCTGCCGGGGCTGGTGCAGCACCTCGCCGAGGTCGAGCGGAGCCGGTTCCAGCGGGTGATCGCCGGCCTCGACGTGCCCCGCCGCTGTTCGAGGACCGGGGCGGGTTCGCCCTCGATCCCGCGCGGGGGTCGACGAGGCGCTCGGCGTCCGGCGCCGGGAGGTGGCGCGCGGGCGGGGGCTGTGCGCGGGGCCGGCGCTTGAGGACACCGGGCGGCTCGCCGAGGGGCCGCTCGCCGGGGCGGAGGTCGGTCTGCGCTGGGTGCTCATCCACCTCGTCGAGGGGTACGCGCGGCACGACGGCCACGCGGATCTGTTGCGGGAGCGTATCGACGGAGTGACCGGGTCCTGAATTCCGTGGAATCATCGGAACCCTTCGCACAAATTCTCCCGCGACATTCTTTACTCATTTACCGGCTGCTTCGCGGAGCAGCTTCCCGTCTTCTTCTGCCCGTTTCTCCAGAACCTAAACGCCACGTTTTCGAGACCGGGAGCAGGGCGTCACGGGAGTTACGCACTTGTGACCGGTTCCACATGATGCCCGTTCTGCGGCTTATGTACCGGTACAAATCAGGCATCTCGCTGCGCCTCGCGCGACCCCACCCGCCCGCGTGATAACACAGATCTCGCCTGCGCGTAACCCCAACAGGCGATGCAATTTTCAATTTACCTGGGTAAGTTCAATTCACATGACTGCCGCACAAGCAGACCTGCAAATCGACCGCCCCACCGTGGCGGACGGAGCCGTGCTGTGGCGGATAGCCAGGGACTCGAAGGTCCTCGACCTGAACTCGTCGTACAGCTATCTGCTGTGGTGCCGTGACTTCGCCGCCACCTCGGCCGTCGCTCGCGACGAGCGCGGAGAGCCGATCGGCTTCGTCAGCGGATACCTGCGGCCGGACAGCCCGCGCACCCTGCTCGTCTGGCAGGTCGCGGTCGACGCGTCGCACCGCGGCCGCGGTATCGCCGCCGCCCTGCTCGACGGACTGACCGCCCGGACCGCCCAGGAGCACGGTGTGGACACCGTGGAGACCACCATCACGCCGGGCAACACCGCGTCCGAGCGCCTGTTCACCGCGTTCGCGGAGCGCCGCGGCGCCCTGCTGGAGCGCGAGGTGCTGTTCGACTCCGGCCAGTTCCCCGACGGACCGCACGACCCCGAGGTGCTGTACCGCATCGGGCCGCTCACGCGCTGACCGCGCGGCCCGGCCCCCGATTCCCCCGACTTCTTCCGACTCCCTCTGACCTCCCACGCCACCGAGGAGCGATTCGTCGTGACCATCACCCAGCCCGACCTCAGCGTCTTCGAGACCCTCGAGTCCGAGGTGCGCAGCTACTGCCGCGGCTGGCCCACCGTCTTCGACCGCGCGCACGGCAGCCGCATGTACGACGAGGACGGCCACGAGTACCTCGACTTCTTCGCCGGAGCCGGCTCACTCAACTACGGGCACAACAACCCCGTGCTGAAACGGGCCCTGATCGACTACCTGGAGCGCGACGGCGTCACCCACGGCCTCGACATGTCGACGACGGCCAAACGCACGTTCCTGGAGTCCTTCCAGAACTACGTCCTGCGTCCGCGCGACCTGCCGTACAAGGTCATGTTCCCGGGACCGACGGGCACCAACGCCGTGGAGTCCGCGCTGAAGCTGGCCCGGAAGGTGAAGGGGCGTGAGGCGATCGTCTCCTTCACCAACGCCTTCCACGGCATGTCGCTGGGCTCGCTCGCCGTGACCGGCAACGCCTTCAAGCGGGCCGGCGCCGGCATCCCGCTGGTGCACGGCACGCCGATGCCGTTCGACAACTACTTCGACGGCCAGGTCCCGGACTTCCTGTGGTTCGAGCGGCTCCTCGAGGACCAGGGGTCCGGCCTCAACAAGCCCGCCGCCGTGATCGTCGAGACCGTGCAGGGCGAGGGCGGCATCAACGTCGCCCGGCCCGAGTGGCTGCGCGCCCTGGCCGAGCTGTGCGAACGCCAGGACATGCTGCTGATCGTCGACGACATCCAGATGGGCTGCGGCCGCACCGGCGCCTTCTTCTCCTTCGAGGAGGCCGGCATCACGCCCGACATCGTCACCGTCTCCAAGTCGATCAGCGGCTACGGGCTGCCGATGGCGCTGACCCTGTTCAAGCCCGAACTGGACGTCTGGGAGCCGGGCGAGCACAACGGCACCTTCCGCGGCAACAACCCCGCCTTCGTCACGGCCACCGCGGCCCTGGAGGCGTACTGGGCCGACGGCTCCGCGATGGAGAAGCAGACCCGTGCGCGCGGCGAGCAGGTCGAGCAGGCGCTGATCGCCATCACCGAGGAGAACCTCGCCGACGTCAAGGAGTACCGCGGCCGCGGCCTGGTGTGGGGCATGGAGTTCCACGACAAGGAGCGCGCGGACCGCATCGCCCGGCGCGCCTTCGCACTCGGGCTGCTCATCGAGACGTCCGGCCCCGAGAGCGAGGTCGTCAAGCTGCTGCCGTCCCTGACCATCACCCCGGACGAGCTGGACGAGGGTCTCACCACCCTCGCCCGGGCCGTCCGGGAAACCGCCTGAAAGACACATCCGAGCCGAGGAGGCATCGCAACACCGTGATCGTCCGTTCGTTCAAGGAGATCGAAGGCACCGACCGGCACGTGAGATCGGCGTCCGGCACGTGGGAGAGCAAGCGCATCGTCCTCGCCAAGGAGAAGGTCGGCTTCTCCGTGCACGAGACGATCCTTTACGCGGGCACGGAAACCGACATGTGGTACGCGAACCACATCGAGGCCGTCGTCTGCACCAAGGGCGACGCCGAACTGACCGACCGCGAGACCGGGAAGACGTACCACATCACGCCCGGCACCATGTACCTCCTGGACGGCCACGAGCGGCACACGCTCAAGGTCAAGGAGGACTTCCACTGCATCTGTGTCTTCAACCCGCCCGTCACCGGGCGGGAGGACCACGACGAGAACGGCGTCTACCCGCTGCTCACCGAGGAGGTGTGAGTCACCGTGACCACGAGTACGCACGTCACCGATCTCTACCCGACCCGTGGTGCCACCGAGGTGGCGACCCCCCGCCAGGACCCGGTCGTCTGGGGCTCCCCGGACACACCCGGTCCCGTCTCGACCGCTGACCTGCAGGCCCTGGACCGCGACGGCTTCCTCGCCATCGACCAGCTGATCGGGCCGGACGAGGTCACCGTCTACCAGCGCGAGCTGGAGCGGCTGATCAGCGACCCGGAGATCCGCGCGGACGAGCGCTCGATCGTCGAGCCGAAGTCCAAGGAGATCCGGTCCGTCTTCGAAGTGCACAGGATCAGCGAGGTGTTCGCGAACCTGGTGCGCGACGAGCGGGTGGTCGGACGGGCCCGGCAGATCCTCGGCTCGGACGTCTACGTCCACCAGTCACGGATCAACGTCAAGCCCGGCTTCGGCGCCAGCGGCTTCTACTGGCACTCGGACTTCGAGACCTGGCACGCCGAGGACGGCCTGCCGAACATGCGCACCATCTCGGTCTCGATCGCGCTCACCGAGAACTACGACACCAACGGCGGCCTCATGATCATGCCGGGGTCGCACAAGACGTTCCTCGGGTGCGCGGGGGCCACGCCGAAGGACAACTACAAGAAGTCCCTGCAGATGCAGGACGCGGGGACGCCGTCCGACGAGGCGCTGACGAAGATGGCGTCGGAGTACGGCATCAAGCTGTTCACCGGCAAGGCCGGCTCGGCCACCTGGTTCGACTGCAACGCCATGCACGGCTCCGGGGACAACATCACGCCGTTCCCGCGCAGCAACGTGTTCATCGTGTTCAACAGCGTGGAGAACGCGGCGGTCGAACCGTTCGCGGCACCGATCCGGCGGCCCGAGTTCATCGGGGCGCGGGACTTCACCCCGGTGAAGTAGGCGCTGGGACGGTGCGGTGGGCGCACCACAGGGCTGCGGGCCGGGCCTCCTGAAGTAGGGACGGGAGGCGCCGGCCCGCCGCTCTGCGGTCAGCCGGACAGCACGTCCAGCAGCCGGTCCACGTCGGCGGCCGTGTTGTAGAGGTGGAAGGACGCCCGCAGGTTGCCCGCGCGGTTCGACACCTGGATGCCCGCCTCGGCCAGTTCCGGCTGGAGGCGTCCGAGCCCGGGCACGGACACGATCGGCGAACCGGGCGAGGGCACGGGCGTGTGGCCCAGCGTGGCGAGCCCCGCGCGGAAGCGGTCGGCGAGAGCCAGGTCGTGGGCGCGGACGGCGTCCACCCCGAGTTCCTCGACGAGTTCGAGGGAGGCGCGCAGTCCCGCGTAGTCGAACAGGGCGGGGCTGGAGTCGAACCGCCTGGCGGAGCGGGCGAGTTCGGTGACGGGACCGTAGCAGCTGTCCCAGGGGTCCTCCCCCGCGACCCAGCCCGCCTGCACCGGCGTCAGGTCGCCGAAGTCCTCGGGGACGACGAGGAAGGCCACCCCGTGCGGGCCGAGCAGCCACTTGAAGGTGATGGAGACGCTGTAGTCGTAGGCGTCCGCCGTGATCGGGAGCCAGCCGGCCGCCTGGGAGAAGTCGACGTAGGTGCGCGCCCCGTGGCCGCGCGCCGCCTCTCCCAGCGCGGGCAGGTCGGCGATCCGGCCGTCGGCGGACTGTACGGCGCTGACCGCGACCAGCGCGGTGCCGCGCCGCACGGAGTCGGCGAGCCGCTCCAGCGGCGCGGTCCGGACCTTGAGGTCGCCGCGCGCGTGGAAGGGGTTCAGTACGGAGGTGAAGTCGCCCTCCGCGGTGAGGACTTCTGCGCCCGGCGACAGCGAGGCGGCGATCAGTGAGGTGTGCAGGGCGACCGTGGCGCCGGCCGCCACCCGCTCGGCCGGGACGCCGGCCAGCCGGGCGTACGCGGCACGACAGGCCTCGACGTCGGCGAACAGCGGATCCAGGGGACGGCCCTGTGCGCGCAGGCGCACGGCGTCCTGGAGCGCGGCCACGGTGCGTGCGGGCAGGAGAGCGTTGCTCGCGGTGTTCAGGTAGGCGTTCTCCGGGACGAACTCGGCACGGACGAGGTTCTCGAAGGTCTCCATGGGACCACTCTGCGGCCCCGGGGCCTCCCCGTCCATTGCCGGGTTCCGTTCGGTGTCCCGAAGGAAGGCTTATGCGTACGCGCCGGCCGGCGCGTCCTACTTCTGCGGCACCGCGCATCCGTCCGGACCACAGGCCTCCGCGTCGCCGTCGACCAGCGCCAGCGGCGGGCGCTCGTCCCAGGCCCGGGTCAGCGCCCGGGTGAACACCTCGGCGGGCTGGGCGCCGGAGACGCCGTACTTGCGGTCCAGCACGAAGAACGGCACGCCGTTCGCGCCGAACTGCGCGGCCTCGCGCTCGTCGGCGCGCACCGCGTCGGCGTACGCCTGCGGGTCGGCGAGGACCTCGCGCACCGCGTCGGTGTCGAGACCGGCGGCGCCGGCGAGCTGGACGAGACGTTCGTCGTCGTCGAAGACGGACCGCTCCTCGGCGAAGTTCGCCTTGTACAGCAGGTCGAGCAGTTCCACCTGGCGGCCCCGCTCGCGGGCGAAGTGCAGCAGCCGGTGCATGTCGAAGGTGCTGCCGTGGTCGCGGCCCCGGGTGCGGTAGGGCAGGCCCTCGGCGGCGGCCTGGGCGCCCAGATTGTCCTCACCGGCCTCGGCCTGCGCCTCGCTCATGCCGTACTTCCTGGTGAGCATCAAGATCACCGGCTGCACGTCGTCCTTGGCGCGGCCCGGGTCCAGCTCGAAGGAGCGGTGCACGACCTGGACCTGATCCCGGTACGGGAAGGCCGCCAACGCCTTCTCGAAGCGGGCTTTTCCGACATAGCACCAAGGGCAGGTGATATCGGACCAGATTTCGACGCGCATCGTGATCGGCACTCCAGGTCGTACGGGTACGGAGACTCCCTCCGGTGACTACGTGAACGTTCAACGAGCTGCTTCCATTCCCTCAGCCGCCGTCCCGCAGGTCACGCGGCCAGTGGGGCCGGTACTCGATGTGGTCGTACGTCACCGCGCACCCCTCCCCGGTCGGCGACTGGGTCATGAAGCCGACCAGGGCGGCCCCCGTCTCCTTCTCGTCACCGAGGGTGAAGAGGCGGACGAAGATCCAGCGCTCGCCGTCCCGGGAGGCGTGGAAGGCGAAGGCACGCCCGGTGCGGCTCACCCGGAGCCAGACGGAACTGCCTTCGACAGTGAAGGAGTTGACGTCGTCGGAGTGGCCCCGGGTGACCACCGTGCAGACGGTGGGCACGTCCGGCGAGTACTCCAGACAGAGCTTGGCCCACGTCCGTTCGCCCACGTGGACGTAGAGGACGCCGGCGTCGAAGGAGGCGGCGAAGCCGACCGTGACGCGGGCGATCAGCTGGAAGTCCCCCTCGGGCGCGCCCAGCAGGCGCGGCGCGTCGGAGGCGGGGTCCAGGGCCTCGTCGGTGGGCGGCACGAAACGGTCCTGCCGGGGCCCGGCCCATCCGGTGAGGACGCCGTCCTCGTGGGACCAGTGGCCGTCGGGGCCGTAGGTGTGCAAGGGGAAGGGCAGTTCGGGGATCTCGAGGTCCATGGCGGGATTCTTCCAGGCGGGGCCCGGTGCCCGGGGGCGGTTCCGGTCGGCGGTCCCGGAGCCTGTCCGGGGCCACGGCCCGGGCGGTGACGAGGCACGGGTCCGGACCGGGCGCGGCAGCGTTCTCCGTGAGGCGTCATCCGCAACGACCGAAGAGGCAGGTCCCTTGACGGCCGGGGTCCACTTTCGCCGTCCGCAGCCGCGCCGAAGGGGGATGCGGGCCTCCGGGGGCGGCCTTCCATCGTCTGCGCGTGGACGCAGCAAAGACACCCCGTACCGGCCTGCCGCTCCGTCACCGGCTCGCCGCCGCGCGGACGCCGGCGCCCGCCTGCACATGACCGGGGTCTCGGTGAAGACCCACCAGCCGCATCCTGACCAAGCTCGACTGCGACGACAGGGTGCGGGCGGCGCTCCTGGCCCGCGACGCGGGCCAGGAGCCGAGCGCGGGGTGAGCCTCAGCGCTCCAGCCGGCCGTTGAACCTCCGGGGCAGCCCCAACGGGTTGTCGTCCTTCAGTTCCGCGGGCAGCAGGGCCTCGGGCGTGCCCTGGTAGACGACCGGCCGCAGCCACCGCTCGATGGCCGTGCCACCCACCGACGTGGAGGTGGAGGTGGTCGCCGGGTACGGGCCGCCGTGGTGCTGGGCCGGGGCGACCGCGACGCCCGTCGGCCAGCCGTTGACCAGGACCCGCCCGGCCAGCGGCGTCAGCTCCTGCACCAGCTCCGCCCCGCGGCCCTCCCCCGCCGCCTCCTCGGCGGACAGCTGCACGGTCGCCGTGAGGTTGCCCGGCAGCCGCGACAGCACACCCCGCACCTCGGCGTCGTCCTCGTAGCGGGCCACGACGGTGACCGGCCCGAAGCACTCCTCGAGCAGCAGGTCGTGCTCGCCCTCCTGGGCCAGCCGGCTCGCGGGGACGGTGAGGAAGCCCGCGCTGACGGTGTGCTCGCCGCCCGCGCCCGGCGTCACCGGGGACTCCACGTCGGGCAGCTGGGCGCGTTCGGCGACCCCGGCGACGAAGTTGTCGCGCATGCGGTGGTCGAGCAGGACACCCGCGTCGGTGTCGCTGACGGCGTCCGTCAGCGACTTGACCAGCGCGTCGCCGGCCGCGCCGGCCGGCGCGAGGACGAGGCCCGGCTTCACACAGAACTGGCCGACGCCCAGCGTCATCGAACCGGCGAGCCCGGCGCCGATCGCCTCGCCGCGCTCGGCGGCGGCGGCCTCGGTGACGACGACCGGGTTCAGCGAGCCCAGCTCGCCGTGGAACGGGATCGGGACGGGCCGGGCGGCGGCCGCGTCGAAGAGGGCACGGCCCCCTCGGACGGAACCGGTGAAACCGGCCGCCGAGACCAGCGGGTGCTCGATCAGTTCGATGCCGGCCTCGAAGCCGTGCACCAGGCCGAGCACGCCCTCGGGGACGTCGTGGCGGGCGGCGGCCCGGCGCAGCACCTTGGCGACCAGTTCGGACAGTCCGGGGTGGTCGGGGTGGGCCTTGACGACGACCGGGCAGCCGGCCGCGAGCGCGCTCGCGGTGTCGCCGCCGGCCACGGAGAAGGCGAAGGGGAAGTTGGACGCCGAGTAGACGGCGACGACGCCGAGCGGGATCTTGTAGCGGCGCAGGTCCGGGACGGGCGGGGTCGCGGTGTCGTCGGGGTGGTTGATGACGACGTCGAGGAAGGCGCCCTCCTCGACGATGCCGGCGAAGGCCCGCAGCTGGTAGCAGGTGCGGGCGAGTTCGCCGGTGAGCCGGACCGGACCGAGCGCGGTCTCCGCGTCGGCGACCTCGACAAGCTGGTCCCTGGCCGCCTCGAGCTCGTCGGCGGCCGTGCGCAGGAAGGCCGCGCGGACGGTGCGGTCCGTCAGCGCGCCGCGCGCGTCGTGCGCGGCGCGGACGGCGGCGTCGACCTCCTGGGCTGTGGCCTCCACCGCAACCTGTTCACGCTGCTTCCCGGTTCGGGGGTCGACACTCCAGACTGGTGCTGCTGCCACCGTGGGTCCCTCCACTTGATTGCCGCATGCGATGCCGCAGTATGTGCCTCACCCCACAGGCGTGTTCGATATACTGAACAGTGTCTCTGTGGGTGAATGTACTTCGGAGACTATTTCCCGGCGAACGAGGGGGTCAAGGGCGATGTCGGCTGGCGAGACGGGCGGTGGGGCGCAGGTCAAGTCCGCGGTGCGGACCGTCGAACTGCTCGAGTACTTCGCCGGGCGCCCCGGCATGCACTCCCTGGCGGCGGTCCAGGAGGCCGTCGGGTACCCCAAGTCGAGCCTCTACATGCTGCTGCGCACCCTCGTGGACCTCGGCTGGGTGGAGACGGACGCGACGGGCACGCGGTACGGCATCGGCGTACGGGCGTTGCTGGTGGGCACGTCGTACATCGACGGCGACGAGGTCGTCGCGGCGGCCCGCCCCACACTGGACCGGCTCTCCGACGACACCACGGAGACCATCCACCTCGCCCGGCTCGACGGCACCAACGTGGTCTACCTCGCCACCCGTCAGTCGCAGCACTACCTGCGCCCGTTCACCCGGGTCGGCCGACGGCTGCCCGCGCACTCGACGTCGCTGGGCAAGGCGCTGCTGAGCACGTACCCGGACGAGCAGGTGCGCAAGATGCTCCCGGAGACGCTGCCCGCGCTGACCGAGAACACCATCACGGACCGGGAGAAGCTCATCGAGGAGCTGCGCCTGGTGCGGGAGCAGGGCTTCGCCGTGGACCGCGAGGAGAACACGCTGGGGCTGCGCTGCTTCGGTGTGGCGATCCCGTACCGCACCCCCGCGCGGGACGCGATCAGCTGCTCGGTGCCGGTGGCACGGCTCACGCCCGCGCACGAGCAGATGGTCAAGGACGCCCTGCTCGACGCCCGCGACCGGCTGACCCTGGCCACCCGGAGGCTCTGACCCGTGGACATCGCCCTGCGTCCGGTGCACGACAGCGACCTGCCGGTCCTCTACCGGCAGCTGAACGACCCGGAGGCGCTGCGCATGGCGGCCTTCACCCCCGAGGACCCGGCCGACCGGGACCGCTTCGACGCCCACTGGGCGCACCTCCGCAGCTCGCCGGGGATCGTGGTGCGCACGGTGCTGGGCGACGGCGACGTGGTGGGACACGCGTCGGTGTACGGGGAGGCGGGCGAGCGCGAGGTGACGTACTGGGTCGACCGCGCCCACTGGGGCAAGGGGATCGCCACGGCCGCGTTGCGCGCCCTCCTCGCGGAGGTGGGCGAGCGCCCGCTGTACGCGCGCGTGGCCGCGGACAACGCGGCGTCGCGGCGGGTGCTGGAGCGGTGCGGTTTCGAGGTCTCCGGGCGGGCCGCCGCGTACGCGCCCGCGCGGGGTGCGGAGGTCGACGAGCTGGTGCTCGCACTGGACCGCTGACCGTCCGGGCGGCACGGCCGCTCGATGAACGTCCGACGAGAAAACGGGGGGACGGGAACGATCCGACGCCGCTCGTTCTTCTGTCCGATCGCGGTGAACAGGACGATCAGGCGCGCCTGCGTCCTCACCCCGCTCCTGGTGCCCGCCCTGCTGGTCAGGGCGGCCTGGGTGCAGTTCTACGAGGGCCGGGCGCTCGCGGACGACAGTGACACCCGGCGCAACGCGATCGAGACCTACGCGGAGCCGCTCGGGAACATCGTCGTGGCCGGTGAATCGGTCACCGGCTCGGCGCGGACGGAGGGAGGCGACCTCGCGCGTACAAGCGCACGTACGAGGGCGGCCCGCTGTACGCGGCGGTGACGGGCTACGCCTCGCAGGCCTACGCGCCGACGCAGCCGGAGGACTGAGTCTCCCCGGCCGGCAGGCCGTCCGTGCGGACGGACCGCCCCTTCCTCCCGGGGGCGGCCCGTCACCTCGCGCGGGTGGCTGCCCCCCGTCGCGCGGACGGCTGTTCCGTGTCGGTCGTCCACGCGGCCGGGCCCGTGTCGGATCTCGCTCCGCCGCGGCCCGTGGTACGGATGCGTACACCGACCGGCCAGACATCGTTCGACCCTCCGCACGGACCTGTGAATGATCACTGCTACGCTCCGGAAATCGTGCCGGTCACTCCGGTCGTTCACATGTCATCTACATGACACACACCGTCACCGGTGCCCGTCGGGCGCCCGACGCCGCTGCGAGGGGAGGTCGCCCGTGGGCACCGTCGTCGACGACACCGCCTCCGCGGAGTTCCACGCGTTCTTCGAACGCCACTACGCCGAACTGTCCCGGCTGGCGCATCTGCTGACGGGTGAGGCGGACACCGCCGACGATCTGGCGGCGGACGCGCTGCTGGCACTGTGGCACCGCTGGGACCGGGTGCGCGCCGCCGACCATCCGGCGGCGTACGCCCGGGGCGTGGTGGCCAATCTGGCCCGTACCCGGATCCGCAGCGCGGTGCGCGAACGGCGGCGGATCGCGCTGTTCTGGTCGCCGCGCGAGGAACGGATCGAGAATCCCGACGTGCCGGGGGTGGTGGACGTGCAGGAGGCGCTGCGCCGGCTGCCGTTCCGCAAGCGGGCGTGTGTGGTGCTGCGACACGCCTTCGACCTGTCGGAGAAGGACACCGCGCTGGCTCTGGGCGTCTCGGTGGGTACGGTGAAGAGCCAGACCTCGAAGGGGATGGCCGAACTGCAGCGACTGCTGGGCACGCGGGAGGTACCGCGTCAGGTGCACGCGGCAGTGGCGGCCACCGCGGGCGGGGAAGCGGTCGGGAACGCGCGCAAACGCCCCCACGGGGCCAGGGGAAGGAAGCGATGACGATGCGGCGGGACGTGCACGAGGAGCTGCGCGCCCGGCTGCAGGAGGCGGCCGGGGCCCACGAGCCCGACAGGGAGCGCATGCTGGCCCGGGTGGAGCGCGGCATGGCCGGACCGGCCCGCCCCGAGCACCGGGCCGCGCGCCCGCCGGTGTTCGGCTGGTTCCGGGTGGCGGGTGCGACGGCCGCGGTGGCCGGGGTGCTGGCGGTGGGCGGCTACGCGGTCGCGTCCTCGGTGCAGGACGAGAAGCCGCCGCAGCGGCAGGTGGCCGTCTCACCGACGCCCACACCGTCCCCGGAGGCGACGAGCCGGCCGCCCGAGCCGTCGGTGAACCCCGTGCCGGACATCTCCGAGCAGCCCCGGAACACGGCCACCGAGCCCGCGGGAACGCCGAGTCCGGCCGGCGGCCCCGCCCGCCCGCCGGCCGGGGTCGAGGACGGGCCGCTGTGGTCGGACGGCTCGGTGGACCCGCACAGCAACGAGTTCTGGGCGCAGAGCAACGTCACCCTGAAGACCACCGAGCGGCTGGCCTCGCTCACCGTGGAACTGCGGATCGCGCAGACCGGCGGGGTGACCTCCACGGGCGCCTGGCGCTCGCTGCCCGAGGACGACTTCGAGCTCTCGGTGGACGAGCGGGACGGCTTCCTCGTCTACGTCTGGACGCTCAAGGACGGCCGTGCGATCAAGCCCGGCGAGTGGGTCTTCGCGGGGCAGTACGACCACGAGCGCGGCGGCCGGGACGCCGGGGACGACACCTACACGGTGAGGGCCGGCACCGGCTCCAAACAGCTCGCGGTCGGCGGCGGCTTCGCGGCGCAGGACGACGAGGGCGACGGGGACGAGGCGGACGACGAGGACTCGTGAAAAAAGATCGTCCGGAGCGGCAACCCTTTCCGGGGCGGCGGCGACCAGTAGGCGCAAAGACCCTCTCCATGCAAGGACATTGCGCATGACTGCACGACCCGAACAGCGCGCCTCCCACCGCCGCCGGACCACCACGCGGCGGGCCGTGATCGCCGGAGTCTCCGCGCTCGGCATCACGGGGGCGGCGATCGTCACCACGACGATGCTGTCCACCGCGGGCGCCGCATCGACCTGGCCCTCCGACACCGGCAGCAAGCCGGTGTCCAAGACCGTCCCGGTCTCCGGGACGTACGACGGCGGCATGAAGAAGTTCTACGGCACCGGCGCCCTCGGCGGCGGCGGCCAGGACGAGGGCCAGGACCCGGTCTTCGAGCTGGCCGACGGCGCCACACTGAAGAACGTGATCATCGGCACCCCGGCCGCCGACGGCGTGCACTGCAAGGGCAGCTGCACCCTGCAGAACGTGTGGTGGCTGGACGTCGGCGAGGACGCCGCCAGCTTCAAGGGCAAGTCGTCGTCGGCCCAGTACAAGGTGATCGGCGGCGGCGCGAGGAAGGCCGACGACAAGGTGCTGCAGTTCAACGGCGCCGGCACGCTGACCGTCAGCGGCTTCCGGGTCGAGGACTTCGGCAAGCTGGTGCGCTCCTGCGGCAACTGCAAGACGCAGTACAAGCGCACGATCGTGCTGAAGGACATCGACGTCGTCGCGCCCGGCAAGTCGCTCGTCGGCATCAACACCAACTACGGCGACACCGCCACGCTGTCGAACATCCGCATCCAGGGCGACAGCAAGAAGAAGATCAAGACCTGCACCCGCTACCAGGGCAACAACACGGGCAAGGAACCGAAGGACCTCGGCTCCGGCCCCGACGGGAAGTACTGCAAGTTCTCGGCGTCGGACATCACCTACAAGTGATCCCGCCGGGCCCATGACCCCGGGCCGCCGCCCCGACGTGCGGCGGCCCGGTGACCGGCTGCCCGACCCCCCCTCGGGCGGCCGGGACCCCTGGCGGTCCGGACCCCCATCCGGCCCGCCGACCAGGACGCCCCGCCGGTTCACCCGGCGGGGCGTCCGCCTTGTGTCCGGGCCTCCGAACGGCGGGAGCACCCGAGAACTTTCGGCGCTCCCCGCCCCCGACCGCATCTGTCGACGCCTCGCACCCCACTGTGGACCCCGTCGACGGACCACCGGCTGCCCGCGAGCCCGCGGCACGGTACCGTGATCCCGGTGACGCAGGCGGAGTACGACCGGCTGCTCGCCGCGTACCCGCGGAGCCCCACGTCGATCGCGGACGCCACGGCCCCCGGCCGGAAGGGGTACGCCGTCGTCGGCGAGGAGACGAACAAGGTCGTGCTGCCGATGGAGCCGGACGCGGACCTGCGGCGCCTCGCGCCGAAGCTGTGGCCGGCCGCGGGCGCGACGGTCAGCCCGAGGCCCGGTGCGCGCCGCGACTTCCGCGCGCCGCAGACCTGCACGGTGACGGCCGCCGACGGCACCATCGAACCGGTCGTGCCGACCCCGGAGTCGGTCAGGCCGGTGCGCCGCTGACCGACTCCAGCCAGGCGAAGACCTCGTCCTGCATCACGGCGTCGAAGACGTGGCCGCGCTCCGGCCACGTCCTCAGCCGCAGCCGCTCCTCGGCGCCGCGCGAGCGCCACACGGCCCGCAGCCTGTCGTACGCGACCCGCACCCCGTCGGCGGGGAACAGGGTGTCGCGCCCGCCGTGGAAGAACAGCATCGGCTTCGGCGCGGCGATGCTCGCCACGTCGGGGATGTCGAGGTGCCGGGCGAGCCCCGGGTGGAGCATGTGGAACGCCGACTGTCCGCGCAGGACGTTGTTGCCGGGCACCATCATCTCCTTGAGCCCGGTCATCCAGCACACGCTCGCGGCGGCGGCGACGTCGTCGCTGAGGGCGGCCGTCTGCCAGGCGCGGTAGCCGCCCATCGAGAAGCCGAGGGCCGCGATCCGCCGGGCGTCCACGCGGTCGAGACCGGCCAGGAAGCCGGCGGCGCGCACGTCCTCCCGGGCCAGCAGACCGGCCAGGGAGCCGCCGAGGTGGAAGAGGGTGCTCGCCAGGGCCTGCTGCCGCTCGTGGACGAGCGGCTCGCGGTCGCCCCAGCCGAGGGCGTCCGCGCAGAACACCACGTATCCCCGCCGGGCGAGTTCGTCGCCGACGAAGCGCCCGCCGAAGTACCGGTGCGCCCACTCCTCGGCGGAGGCGAGGCGGGGGTCGTCGTACCAGGGCCGGACGCCCTTCTCCTTGCCGATGTCGAACCGGGACCCGTGGTCGTGCAGCAGCAGGACCGCCGGGAACGGGCCGGCGCCCCGCGGGGTGAGCAGGGCGCCGCGGACCCGTCCGTAGCGGGTGAGGGAGAGGGTGACCAGCTCCCGCGTGTACCCGTCGCCGTCCGAGCGGGCGGTGAACTCCGGGGCGTACGGCGTCCCGTCCTGCCGGTCGACGAGGAGGTGCTCCTCGACCACCGCGCGGGCCGTGCGCCGCCACGCGTCGAAGTCCCGGACCGGCGAGGTGCCCCAGGCGAGCGGGAAGGTCAGCTCCTCCTTGAGCACCGTGTGGAATCCGGGCAGTTCACCGGTGGCGGGCATACGGCCGCCAGTCGCCGAGGTACGTCTCCCGGGTGTGCGAGGCGGCCTGCGCGCGGGTGAGCCGGGGACGGTTCTCGGGCACGGTGATCACCGCGCCGGGGCCGGTGTTGCGGTACTCGGCGAAGCGCTGGTCCTGCCAGGGGTACGCGTCCCGCATGTTGGCGTAGGGCGCGACCGCGTCGATGCCCGCGCCGAGGTGGGTCTCGCGCACGGTGAGCATGGGGCGGGCGGTGGTGTCGGAGCTGGGCACCCAGGGGCGGGCCAGCTTGTAGTGGCCGTCGGGGGCCTCGCTGCCGATCCTGCTCCGGGTGACCAGATAACCGCGTGGGTTGGCGCCGGCGGTGGAGGGCGCGAAGACGAAGCCGTACGGCGGGGCCGTGAGGTCGGGGCGGACCAGGGTGCGGAAGTGGCAGTGCTCGAAGACGGCGGTGGCCCGGCCGAAGACGAAGTCGACGTCGCCCTCGGCGTAGCAGTGGGAGAAGTACTGGCGGGCGAAGGTGTCCAGGGACCGGGTGTCGGCGTACAGGGTGTCCTGGTGGCCGAGGAACCGGCAGTGGGTGAAGGCGCTGCGGTCGCCCTGCACCTTGAGGGCGACCGCCTGGGTGCCGCTGGTGCCGGGGAGGTCGGTGCGCAGCCAGTCGTTGGCGAAGGTGATCCAGCGGGCGGTGAAGCCGTCGGGGCGCACGGTGGTGGTGGCCGAGCCGGAGGTGCCGTGGGTGCCGGAGCCGTCCGGCCTGGGGGTGCCGGCCGCGTTGTCGTAGACGATCACCACGTCGCGGGGGTCCTCGGAGGCGCCGAGCCAGGTCATGCCGGTGCGGTCGGCGTCGACGGAGACCGTCTCGCGATAGGTGCCCGGGGCGATGACGAGGACGCGTCCGGTACCGGTGGCTGCGGTGACGGCGGCTTGGACCGCTGTGAAGTCGCCGGCGCCGTGCGGGTGGACGTACAGGGTGCCGGGGGTGAGCCGGGCGGACGGCGAACCGTACCGGCCGAACGGGCCGCGGGGCAGGCGGCCCGCCCGCGCCGGGGCGGCGGAGAGGGCGAGCGCGGCGGGGGCCGTGGCGCCGGCGAGCAGGAGGTTCCTTCTGGACAGGGCCGAGGGCATGCGGGTGCTCCTTGGGGGGGACGGAGCCGGGCCGGCGCGGGCCGCGGTGGGGGCGGACCGCACCGGCCCGGCTGTCGGGAGGGAGGTGTCAGCGGATGCGGCCGGCGCCCGCACCGTGCTTCACCAGGGCCGGGACGGCCCTGGCCGGGTGGACGGCGGTGCGCAGGGTGGGGGTCCAGCCGGCGCCGGACCGCAGGGTCTCGGCCGGGATCTCCGCGTTGTGCACGGCGATCAGGTCGACCCGCCTGCCGTTGACCAGGTTGTGCCCGGCGGTGACCGGCGAGTCGTTCCACCGCTTGAGGATCTTCGCCGGGCTGATGCCCTTCGCCAGGGTGAACGCGTTGTGCTCGGCGACCAGCTGGGACTCCTTGCCGATGCCGAAGCTGTAGGAGTAGCCATCGGTGGCCACGAAGTGGTTGTTGTACACGTCGACCTGGCCGAAGCGGACACGGGGCGCACGCTCGACCAGCTTCGAGAACAGGTTGTGGTGGAACGTCACCTTCAGCTTGCCCCGGTCGCCGACGGCGGTGGACTCGCTGTCGCTGTTGCCGATGAGGATCGTCTTGTCGTGCTCGGTGAAGACGTTCCAGGAGGCGGTGACGTAGTTGGCGCCCCGGACGATGTCCAGCTCTCCGTCGTGCTGCTGGTACAGCATGCCGAAGTGGGTCGGGGCCTCGCTGTCGGGGTGCTCGCCGTCGGTGAACGTGTTGTGGTCCAGCCAGACGTGGGTGGAGCCGTGGACCACGGCGGTGTCGTACTCGGAGTTCCAGTTGCCCCGGCTGCCGTCGGTCGGGTCCCACTGGGGGAAGCAGTCGACCGGGCTCTCGAGGGTGAGGTTGCGGACGATGACGTTGTCCACGCCCTTGATCTGGAGGCTGGCGCCCTTGATGCCGGCGTTCCGGCCGACCCCGATGATCGTGGTGTTGGAGGGGACGTTCACCTTGATGGCGGTGTTCTGGGCGGCGGCGGAGGCCCTGCGCAGCCCCTCCGGGCTGTCGTCGGGCTCGGCGCTCAGGTCCTGCTCCAGGCCCCAGGTCTCCGGCGCGTACGCCTCGAGGTAGGCGTCGAGGTCGTAGCCGGGCGCGGCGAACGCCTCGCAGCCCTCGGAGACCGCGTCGATGGTCCCCTTCACCTTGATGATCTTCGGTGCGTCTCCGCCGTCCGCCAGGGCCGCCTTGAACTCGGCCCAGGTGCGCACGGTGTGGACGTGCTCGCGGTCGGCGGCGGCGCCTCCGGTGGTGCCGGTGCCGTGGGAGGCCCAGCCGTCGCCCGCGCCCAGCGTCTGCCGGGCGGGGTCACGGTGGTGGTGCGACGGGGAGTGGGCCTGGGCGCCCGTGCCGGTCAGGGCCAGCACGAGGGCGGTGCAGCCGGCCAGCGAGGCGGCTCTCACAGTGGCATGCCCATGCCATTTGAATGTGCTCATGGTGCGGCTCTCCTTCTCCATGGTCCAGGGGTGTTAGGCGACGGCCTCCGGCCAGGTGATCCACGACTCCGGTATCTCCGCGTCGAGCCGGCGCACGTCGCGCGGCGCGAGCACCCGGGTGCGCAGCAGCTCCCGGGCGACCAGCCGCGCCACGGCGATCGCGCCCGACGGACTGAAGTGCGTGTTGTCCTGCTCGGTCGCCGTCCAGTTGAAGTACTTCTTGGTCTCCTCCGCCCCGAGCTCCTGCCACAGCGACAGCGACAGCGCCTGGACGTCGAGCAGCGCGACCCGCTCCTCGGCGGCCAGCGCCCGCATCGCCGCCGGGTACTCCCCGTGGCTCGGCACGGCACGTCCGTCCGCGCCGAACCGCCGCCGCTCCACGGCGGTGGCCAGCACGGGCCGCGCCCCGCGGGCCCGGGCCCCGTCGACGTACATCCGCAGGTACTCCTGGTACGTCGACCAGGGCTCGGTGTAACGGGTGGGGTCGGTGGTCTTCTCGTCGTTGTGCGCGAACTGGACGAGGAGGAAGTCACCGGGCCGGATCGAGGAGAGGATCGCCTCGAGCCGCCCCTCGTCCACGAAGCTCTTGGAACTCCGCCCGTTCACCGCGTGGTTGGCGACGGCGAGGTGTCGGTGCAACAGGAAGGGCAGCGCCGTCCCCCACCCGGTCTCGGGCGCGGCGTCGGCGTACTTCTGCGCGGCGGTGGAGTCACCGGCGATGTGGAGGGTGCGGGAACGCCGGCCGGGCGTCGCTTGCGCGGTCCCGCCCATGGCGAGCGCAAGAGGAACGCCGATCCCAGCGACGGCAGCCTGTCTACGCGTGAGGGACACGAGCTGTGCCTTTCAGCAGGGGTGGTGGTGCGCCCCCTCGGGGGCGCGGAGCTGTACCGGTGTGCGGCTCCGCCGCGTGGGCGCGAGCGACCGGGGACGGCCCGCGGCCGAAGCGGAACGAGCCGCCCCCGGCGGGAGGAACCCGCGTCAGCCCATCTGCTCCTGCCACTCGGCCTGCGCCTCGTTCAGCTGCTCGGCCATCGTGTCCAGGAACTTCTTCGCGCTCATGTCCCCGAGCAGGACCTTCTGGAAGTTCGGCTCGTTGTCCGCCTTGGAGATCGTGTTCCAGTCCGGCAGGTAGTACGGCAGCTGGACGATGGTCGTGGAACCGTCGCTCAGCGCCTCCGCGGCCAGCTTCGTGGGCTCCGCCTTGTTGATCCACTCGTCCTTCGCGGCGTCCGCGTGCGCCGGCACCTGACCGGCCGACTCGTTGAACTTCGAGTTCGACTGCGCCGACGTGGCGAACTCGATGAACTTCCAGGCGGCCTCCTTGTTCTTGGAGCTCTTGAACAGGCCGACGCCGTCGACCGGGTTGGAGACCTGGACCCGCTTGCCGCCGGGCCCGGTCGGCTGCGGGATGCCGCGGAACTTGTCGGCGGTGAGCGCCTTGACGTGGTCCTGGTACGAACCGAGGTTGTGGTTCAGCATGCCGATCGTGCCGGAGTCCCACTGCGCGACCATCTTGGTGAAGTCGTTGTTCAGGTCGGCCGCGGGGGTGACCTTCTTGAACAGAGCCGCGTACTTCTCCAGGGCCTCGACGTTCTTCGGGTCGTTGAGCGTGGTCTTCTTGCCGCTGGAGTCCCAGAACGAGGTGATGCCGGACTGCCCGTACATCGCGTCCAGGGCCTGGGCGATGGAGCCGGCGCCGCCGCGGATGGTGTAGCCGAACTCGTTCTTGCCCTTGTTCGTCAGCTTCTCGGCGGCCTCGTAGAACCGGTCCCAGGTGGTCGGCTCCTCCAGGCCCGCCTTCTCGAACAGGTCGGTGCGGTAGTACAGGACGCCGTTGTTCGCCGAGGTCGGGATCGAGTACAGCTTGTCGTCCCCGCCGCCGGCGGCCCGCATCGACTCGATCATGTCCTTGTTGAGCTTGCCGTTCAGCGGCGACTTGGCCAGCCGGAAGTCCAGCGTGTCGAGCGCGCCCTGGGCGGCGAAGCCCGCGAGCATCGAGGCGCTGATGCCGCCGACGTCCGGCAGGCCGTCGGCCTGGATGGCGGTGTCGACCTTGGACTGGTACTCCGTGGAGGCGATGCCGACGTACTGGACGTCGATGTCCGGGTTCGCCTTCTCGAAGTCGGCGATGATCTCCTTCCAGATCTCGGTGCGGACACCGCCGTTGTTGTCCCAGAAGACGATCTCTCCCTTGCCACTGCCCTCGGCGCCGTCGCCGCCCGCGCCGCCGTCGTCCCCGCAGGCGGTGGCGGTCAGGGCGAGCACGGCGCTCAGGGCGACGACGGCCGACGCGCGGCGTCCGCCTGTGCTGTTTCCGAGAATGCTGATCTTCATTGGTCGGCTCTCTTCTTCTGGATCCAACGGACTGTGAAGTTGTGGGGGGTCTGTCAGGACCGTCCGGCGGTGTTCAGCCGTGCGCCGGGGCGTTGATCCTGAACCGGGTGAACGTGGCGGTACCGGCGTGTCCCTGACCGGTGGGGGCCACGGCGACCAGGCCGAGCAGGGCGCCGACCCAGCGCCAGGGGGTGGCGGCGAAGACCTGGCCGGAGGGGCGGAAGCCGTCCCCGGTGTCGCAGGAGAAGCGGCAGCGCGCCCCGGCGCCGATGTCGACGCGGAGGCGGGCCCGGCCGCCGGGAGCGGGCCTCGGGTGGTCGGCGTCGCGTTCCCTCCTCCCCTGCCCCGAAGGCGTGGGAGGTGCCCCCGTGGCGGCCGTCTCGGCGAACCGGTGCACCAGGTGCACCGCGCCGTCCGCGCCGCGCTGGAGCCCGATCCAGCGGTAGGCGTCCCCGAGGACGGCGAGTCCGGCGCGTGCCCCGGGTTCCTCGCTGTCGAGCCGCAGTTCCACCTCGACGGTGCACGGGGTGCCGGGCAGCCGCTGGGTGAGTACGTGGGGCAGTGCGCGCAGGTCGTGCGCGTCGGCGGAGCGGACGCAGGTCAGCCGCAACCCGTCGGCGGAGTGCTGGGTGGTCCAGCCCTCCTTCGGGTTGGCGGTCCACTGCCACTGACGGCCGTGGCGTCCGCCGGGGAAGTCGTCGTCGGTGGCCGGCGCGGCGGGCGGCTGCGGCGGCAGGTCCGGACGGCGGTGCTCGGCGACCGGGGCGCCGTCGTGCCCGAGCACCGGCCAGCCGTCCGGATCCCAGCCCATCGGCTGGAGGTGCACGACACGGCCGTACGGTCCGCGCTGCTGGAAGTGCAGGAACCAGTCCTCGCCGGACGGGGTGCGCACCCAGCCGCCCTGGTGGGGGCCGTTGACGTCGGTGTCCTTCTGCTCCAGGACGACCCTCTCCTCGTACGGTCCGAAGAACGCGCGGGAGCGGAAGGCGCCCTGCCAGCCGGTCTCCACTCCCCCGGCGGGGGCGAGGATCCAGAACCAGCCGTCGTGCCGGTAGAGCTTGGGCCCTTCCAGGGTGAACCAGCCGGGGATGCGGTCGGCGTCGACGATCACCTTGCCCTCGTCGAGGAGTTCGGCGCCGTGGGGGTGCATCCGGTGGCCGGTGAGGCGGTTCTTGACGCCGCTGCGGGAGTTGGCCCAGGCGTGCACGAGGTAGGCCTCGCCGGTCTCGTCGTCCCACAGGGGGCACGGGTCGATCAGCCCTTTGCCGGCCTTCACCAGGTGCGGCCGGGTCCAGGGGCCGCGGATCTCGGGGGCGTTGACCTGGAAGATGCCCTGGTCGGGGTCGCCCCAGAAGATCCAGAACCGGTCGTCGTGGTGGCGCAGGGACGGGGCCCAGACCCCGCAGTCGTGCCGGGGCGTCGTGAACTCGCTCTCCGGTTCCAGCCGTTCGAGGGCGTGACCGACGAGGGTCCAGTTGACCAGGTCGCGGGAGTGCAGCAGGGGCAGTCCGGGGACACGGCCGAAGCTGGAGGCGGTCAGGTAGAAGTCGTCGCCGACGCGGACCACGTCCGGGTCGGACCAGTCGGCGTTCAGGACCGGGTTGCGGTAGGTGGTGTCGGTCCGCTCGGCGGTCACGGGTTCACCGCCTTGCGGACCAGGGCGGCGGCGGCGCTCCGGTCGAGGCGGCCGTCGGCGACGACGGTGACGATCCGGCGGACCACGGCCCCGCCGGCCGGGAGGGGCAGCCGTGCGGTGTGGGCGAGGGAGGAGCCGACGCCCGGGTACTCGGCGGTGCGGACGAACCAGGGGTCCTGCCGGGTCCGTTCGGTGGCCCCCGCGAAGACGAGCGTCCAGGTGGATCCGGCGAGCGCGATCCAGTCGGCCGGCCGGCCGTGCGCCTCGCCCTCGCCCTCGGTGCGGTCGGTGAAGACGTCCGGGGCCGCCTCCTCCTTGCGGGCCCGCCAGAAGAAACCGCCGTACGCGGCTCCGGGGCGGCCGTTGGTGGCGGGGCTGCCGATGGAGAGCGGCGCGCCCGTGACGTTGGTGAGGGAGAAGGTGAAGTCCAGCGCCCAGGCGGTGCCCGTGAGTTCGGTGACGGCGACCGTGCGGCGCTCGCGCAGCAGCTCGCCCGGCGCGGCCGTCCAGCGCAGCTCCTCGACGAACCCGTCGGGGTCGCGCAGCTGGTAGGCGGTGTGCCGCTGGGAGCCGTGGTTGTCGAGCTCGGTGGGTCCCTGATCGCGGACGTAGGTGCGTCCGCCCCAGAAGTTGAACCCCTCGACGTCGGGAACGGCGACACCGACGCCGAGGTGGTGTGCGTGGTCGGCGGGGCTCAGCTCGGTGACCGCCGTGCCGGCCAGGGTGGTGACGGGGTGCAGGTACGGCCGTGGGGAGAGCCGGGCCGGCAGTTCGGGCCGGGTGACGTACCGGCCGACGGGCCGGCCCGCGACGCGCAGCACCACGGAGTCGTTGCCGGTCATCGGGTGCTCACCTCTTTCGGCAGGTGGTGGGCGGGCAGGGCCCAGGAGGCGCCCAGCTCGGAGTAGAGGGACAGGGTGTCGGCGGCGGCCGCGACGAGACCGTCGACACCGGGCACCACCCGGCGGTTCTCACCGGGGACGTGCCGCCAGACGTCGGCGGGCAGCGGAGCCGGATCGGGAGCCGTGCGGATCGCCTCGACGACCTGCATGAAGGCGCCAGTCCCGTCCGGGGTGACCAGCAGGGGGGTGCCGTCGGCGAGATGGGCGACGAGGTTCTCCAGCAGGTCGGTGCGGCCGAACCGCATCTCCTCGGGACCGTGGTCCGCGCGCTGGAGCAGGACGCGGTCCTGCTTGTACCAGAAGGTGATCCGGCCGCTGGTGCCGTGCACCATGACGTACGGCTCGTCCGCCCGCTCCGCGCACAGGGTCGCGGCGACGGTGACCGGACCGCCCCGCGCGGTGGTGATCCGCACGCAGGAGGTGTCGTCGGACTCGATGTCGTTGGCGCGCAGCAGCTCGGTCTCGATGCCTGCGACGTCCTCGGCTCGGGTGCTCCCGGCGAGCGCGAGGGCGGTGGCGACGGCGTGGGCGAGCGGGTTGGTGAGCGCCCCGTCGACCACGTCGACGCCGTTCAGCCGACGCCGTCCCGCCCAGGGTGCCCGCCGGAAGTACTCCTCGGTCCGCACCCAGGCGCCGGCTCCGCCGATCCCCACCACCCGGCCGACGGCGCCGCCGTCGACCAGGTCGCGGATCGCGGGCACGGCGTGCGAGCCCAGCGACTGGAAGCCGATCTGGCAGGCCACCCCGGCCGCGGCGACCCCGTCGGCCATCCGCCGGTACTCGGCGTACGACGGCGCCGGCGGCTTCTCCAGCAGGATGTGCACGCCCCGCTCGGCCGCCGCGAGGGCGAGATCGGTGTGGGTCGGGATCGGGGTGCAGATCACCGCGATCCGGGCGCCGGTGGACTCCAGCAGCGCGCCGAAGTCGGCGGACTGTTCGGGGAGTTCACCGCCGAACTCGTCCTCGGTGAGCGGGGTGAGCTCGCAGATCCCGGCGAGCCGCAGAAGTCCCTCCGCCTCGAGGCGTCGGATGTTCGCCACGTGCCAGCGTCCGTGGCCGCGTGCGCCGGCGAGGACGACCGGCAGCGGGGCGTCGGGCACGGTCCGTGGTGAGGTCATCCCTTCACCGCCCCCGCGCTGAACCCGGTGACCAGCCACTTCTGGATGAAGGCGAACACGATCACGACGGGGACGGCCGCGATGATGCCGCCCGCGGCGAGCGCGCCGAGGTCGACGCTGTCCGCGCTCATCAGGGTGTTGAGGCCGACCGGGATGGTCTGCTTCTCCTGGTTGTTGAGGAACATCAGGGCGAACAGGAAGTGGTTCCAGGAGTGGACGAAGGCGAAGGAGCCGACGGCGATCAGACCGGGCCGCAGCAGCGGCAGGACGACCACCCGGAAGGCCTTGAACCGGTTGCAGCCGTCGACCCAGGCGGCCTCCTCCAGGGAGTACGGCACGTTCTTGATGAAGTTGCTGATCAGGATGATCGACAACGGCAGCTGGAAGACCGTCTCGGCGATGATGACGCTGCCGAGGGAGTTGATCATCTGCAGTTCGGCGAAGATCTCGAACAGCGGGACCAGGAGCAGCGCGCCGGGCACGAACTGGGAGCAGAGCAGGGCGAGCATGAAGGCCCGCTTGATCTTGAAGTCGAACCGGGCGAGAGCGTAGCCGCCGGCCAGGGCGACCAGCGTCGTCATGATCAGGGTGGCGACGCCGACCAGCACGCTGTTGTAGAAGAAGGTGCCGAAGCTGCGGTCCGTCCAGACCTTCTCGAAGTGGACGAAGGTCATCGGCCAGGGCACGAGCGAGGTCGAGCCGGCCGGGCGGAGCGAGAAGAGCAGGATCCAGTAGAAGGGGATGAGGGTGAAGACGAGGTAGATGCCCAGCGGCAGGTAGATCTGCCAGCGCGGCGCCTCGTCCCAGGCCCGGCGCTTCCTGGCCGGCCGGGGCGGCTCGGGGGTGGTGCGCGTGGGGGCGGGGGCGGCCGGGGTGGCCTCCTTGGTGATCACTTCTCGCCTCCGAACTTGCTCAGCCGCAGGTAGACCATCGAGCAGAAGAGCAGGATGACGAACGCGACCGTGGTCAGGGCCGACGCGTAGCCGAAGTTGTGTGCGTCCACCGAGGTGTTGGCGATGTACAGCGGCAGTGTCGTGGTCTCGCCCGCGGGTCCGCCGCCGGTCAGCGTGTAGAGCAGGTCGACGTTGTTGAACTCCCACACCGCGCGCAGCAGCGTGGACAGGATGATGGCGTCCTTCAGGTGCGGCAGCGTGATGTGCCAGAACTGCTTGATGCGGCTGGCCCCGTCGACCTCGGCGGCCTCGTAGAGGTCCTTGGAGACGGACTGGAGGTCGGCGAGGATGAGGATCGCGAAGAAGGGGACACCGCGCCACAGGTCGGCGACGACCACCGCAGGGAAGACGGTGGAGGTGTCCGACAGCCAGCTGACGCCGTAGTCGCCGATGCCCATGTCCGCGAGGTAACGGGTGATGCCGGTCTGCGAGTTGTAGAGCAGCACCCAGATCGCGGAGGTCAGCACGCCGGAGACGGCCCACGGCGAGAAGACCATGGCCCGGCCCAGGGCGCGGCCGACGAAGGTCTGGTTGACGATGAGGGCGAGGGCCAGGCCGAACAGCAACTGCAGTCCGACCTCGACGAAGACCCACTTGGCGCTGAAGACGAGGGTGTCCCAGAACAGCGGGTCCTCGGTGAAGATGTGCGTGAAGTTGTCGAAGCCCGCGTAGCCGTTCCGCCAGGGCTTGGTGGGATTGTAGTTCTGCAGGCTGTAGTAGAAGACGCTGATGACCGGGTAGGCGATGAAACCCAGCATGAGCAGGGCGGCCGGCCCGATCAGCAGGTAAGGGAGCCTGCGGGGCGTGGCGGAGGCACGGCGCCGCCGGGGTGGCCTGGGCGGTTTCGCCACGGCTGCGGCATGGGCCATGACTGTTCTCCGTTTCTCGGTACGTCTTGCTGTGTGGTACGTGTGCGGGTGAAGCGCTTTCTTCGTATGTGTGCGGAGTCCGGACGGGCGGCCGGTCAGCCGGCGTACGGGTCCTGGACCGTGCCCGGGCGGGCGAGGAACTCGAAGTCGCAGCCGGTGTCGGCCTGCGTGATCTGCTCGTTGTAGAGCGCGCCGTAGCCGCGCTCGTAGCGCACGGGCGGCGGCGTCCACTGCGCCCGGCGACGCTCCAGCTCCTCGTCGTCGACGTCGAGCCGGAGGATGCGGTTCTCGACGTCGAGGGTGATCGAGTCACCGGTGCGCACCAGGGCGAGCGGCCCGCCGACGTACGACTCGGGGGCGACGTGCAGGACGCACGCGCCGTAACTCGTCCCGCTCATCCGGGCGTCGGAGATCCGCACCATGTCCCGCACCCCCTGCTTGAGCAGGTGGTCGGGCAGCGGCAGCATCCCGTACTCGGGCATGCCCGGTCCGCCCTTGGGGCCGGCGTTGCGCAGGACCAGCACGCTGTCGGCGGTGATGTCCAGCGCCGGGTCGTTGATGGTCCGCTGCATCTGCCTGTAGTCGTCGAAGACGACGGCGCGGCCGGTGTGTTTCAGCAGGTGCGGTTCGGCGGCGATGTGCTTGATGACGGCGCCGTCCGGGCAGAGGTTGCCGCGCAGTACGGCGACCCCGCCCTCGGCCGCGACCGGGTTGTCCCGGGGACGGATGACGTCGTCGTCGTGCACCTGCGCGCCGGCGATCTGCTCGCGCATCGTGTCGTGGCAGACGGTGGGACGGTCCAGGTGGAGCAGGTCCGGGATCCGGGAGAGGAACCCGGGCAGCCCGCCCGCGAAGTGGAAGTCCTCCATCAGGTACGTCTGTCCGCCGGGCCGCACGTTGGCCAGCACCGGGACGGTGCGGGCGAGGCGGTCGAAGTCGTCGAGGGTGAGCCTGACGCCCGCGCGTCCGGCCATGGCGATCAGATGGATGACGGCGTTGGTGGAGCCGCCGAGTCCGAGGACGGTCGTCACCGCGTCCTCGAAGGCGTCCGCGGTGAGGATGTCGCTCAGCCTGCGGTCCCTGTGGACCAGGTCGACGATCGTCATCCCCGCCCTGGCGGCCATCCGGTCGTGCCCGGAGTCGACGGCCGGGATGCTGGACGCGCCCGGGACCGTGACGCCGAGGGCCTCGGCGGCGGCGGTCAGCGTGGACGCCGTGCCCATGGTCATGCAGTGGCCGGGCGAGCGGGCCAGACCGCTCTCCAGCTCCTGCATCTCGCAGTCGCCGATGACGCCGGCCCGCTTGTCGTCCCAGTACTTCCACATGTCGGTGCCGGAACCGAGGACCTCGTTGCGCCAGTGCCCGGGCAGCATGGGCCCGGCGGGCACGAACACGGCGGGCAGGCCGGCGCTGGCGGCGCCCATCAGCAGGGCGGGCGTGGACTTGTCGCAGCCGCCCATCAGCACGGCACCGTCGACCGGGTAGGAGCGCAGCAGCTCCTCGGTCTCCATGGCGAGGAGGTTGCGGTACAGCATGGGGGTCGGCTTCTGGAAGGTCTCGCTGAGGGTGGAGACCGGGAACTCGAGGGGGAAGCCGCCCGCCTGCCAGACGCCCCGCTTGACGGCCTGCGCGCGGTCGCGCAGGTGGACGTGGCAGGGGTTGATGTCGGACCAGGTGTTGAGGATCGCGATGACGGGCTTGCCCAGGTGCTCCTCGGGCAGGTAGCCGAGCTGGCGGGTGCGGGCGCGGTGGCTGAAGGAGCGCAGGCCGTCGGTGCCGTACCACTGGTGGCTGCGGAGCTGCTCGGGGGACTTCATATCGACCACCCCGCGGTGATGGCGGCGACCTCGGCGCGCTCGCTCTCGGGCAGCGGCCTGCTCGGCGGGCGGACCTCGCGGCGGCACAGGCCGAGGGAGGCGAGGGCCTCCTTGACGACGGTGACGTTGTTGGCGGAGCCGTTGGCGGCGCGCAGTTCCTCGAAGCGGCGGATCTGCTCCCACACCTTCATGGCGGTCGGGTAGTCGCCGGAGCGCAGCGCCTCGATCATGCTCAGCGAGACGGAGGGGGCGACGTTGACCAGACCGGACGTGAAGCCGGTGGCGCCGGCCGAGAAGTAGGAGGGGGCGTACGGCTCGGCGAGCCCCGCGACCCACACGAACCGTTCGAGTCCCGCGTCCCGGGCGAAGGCGGCGAACTTCGCCGCGTCCGGCACGGCGTACTTCACGCCGATCACGTTGGGGCAGGCGTCGGCGAGTTCGGCGAGCCGGGCACCGGTGAGCTGCGCGTTGCGGATGTAGGGGACGACGCCCAGTTCGGGCACGGCCCCGGCGATCGCGCGGTGGTAGTCGACCCAGCCGCTCTGGGAGACGTAGGGATGGACGGGCTGGTGCACCATCACCATCTGCGCGCCGAGTTCACGGGCGTGCCGCGCGGAGGCGACTGCGGTGGGCACGTCGTGGCCCACGCCGACCAGGATCGCCGAGCCGCCGCCGGCCTCCTCGACCGTCAGCTCGGTGACCAGCCGGCGCTCGTCGGGGGTCAGGGCGTAGAACTCGCCGGTGTTGCCGTTGGGGGTGAGGGTCGTGATGCCACCGTCGAGGAGACGACGCAGCAGGGCCCGGTAGGTGTCTGGGGCGACGGAGCCGTCCTCGGCGAACGGGGTCACCGGGATCGCCACCACGTCGGCCAGGGCCGCCCGCTGGGTCTCGAACGTCGTTGTCATGCCTGTCCGTCCTCTTTCTGGGCTTCCGGGGCCGCCTCGAGGTCCTCCTCGACCTCGGGGAAGGCCCGTCGCACGAACGACGCGATGTGCGAGTGCAGGGCGCGGGCCGCGCCGTCCGCGTCCCCGTCGAGCGCGAGCCGCAGGATCTCGCGGTGCTCGTTCGCCTCCTGTTCCCAGGAGGGGTCGGCGGCCCAGGCGACGGCCGAGACGAGGGCGGCCTGGTCGCGGACCTCGTCGAGCATCCGGCCGAGCAGCGGGTTGCCGCAGGGCAGGTAGAGGGCGCGGTGGAACTCGCGGTTGGCGAGCGACCGTTCGGCGGTGTCGTCGGCCCGGTCGGCCCGGGTCAGCGCGTCCCGCGCGGCGTCCAGGGAGGCGCCGCGGCGCACGGCGCGCTTGAGTGCCTCGGGTTCCAGGAGCAGCCGCACGTCGTAGACCTCGCGTGCCATGTCCGCGTCGACCATGCGCACCGTGACGCCCTTGTACTGGCTCATCACGACCAGGCCGGTGCCGGCCAGGGTCTTGAGCGCCTCGCGCACCGGGGTCTTGGACACCCCGAACTGTGCGGCGAGGTCGGTCTCGACCAGGGCCTGGCCCGGCGTGAACCGACCAGTCAGTATGCGGCGTTTGATCTCCTCCCGCACGTACTGCGTGCGGGAGGGGATCGGCGTGGGCACAGAGGTCATGCGCGCCTCTCGGATTTCGCGTCGGATCTCGCGTATCGGATCTCGCGTATCGCGTCTCATATATGACGTACGGAGTACGACGCGATGACCGTAGGAGTGGCCCAGAGTTTCGTCAATGCTTCTGGCACAGAAAGTTTCTGTTGCCTCACACGGCGTACGTGCGGCCCTCCCGGGCGGCGGTGGTGGGTCCGCCGAAGGCGGAGGCGGCCCGGGCGGTCGCCGCCTCGGGGGTGAGCGCGGGGCCGACATGGGTGACGAGGAGTTCGCGCACGCCCGCCCGCCGGGCGGTGTCACCGACGTCCTCGGGGGTCAGGTGGACCCGTTCGCTTCCGCGATGCTCGGTGATGTCCGCCTCGCAGAGGAACAGGTCGGCGTCGCGGGCGAGTCCGGTGAGGGCGGCGCACGGCCCGCTGTCCCCGGAGTAGGCGAGGACCCGCCCCGCGCACTCGGCGCGCAGCCCGTATGCCTCGACGTCGTGGACGACGGCGCTGGAGGTGAGGGTGAGACCGCCGTGGCGGACGACCTGCCCGTCGCACAGCGGCCGGAAGTCGAACGTGCCGCTGAGGAAACCGGCGTCGGGGCGCCCGAGGAACCCGGCGATCCGCTGCGCGCAGCCGGCCGGCGCGTGGACCGGGATCGGTGCGGGAGGGGTGAGCCCGCCGTACGCGAGGCCGTACACGGCGGCGAGCAGATCGGCACTGTGGTCGGCGTGCAGATGGGAGATCCATACGGCGTCGATGCCCGCCGGGTCCGTGTGCCGTTGCAACTCGGCGAACGTCCCGAACCCGGCATCGACCCACACCTCGGCGCCCCCGCCGCGCAGGAGGTACCCGGAGCTGGGTCGGTCCGGGCCGGGGTGCGGGGAGGCGGTGCCGAGGACGGTGAGAGTGAGGGACATGCGGTGGAGCGTACGGCGGGGGCACCGGTACGCGCGGGGGTGCGCGGAGAGCCACGGGCCCGTCGGCCGGGACGCCGGAGACCGCGGCGTCCGGACCACGGCGCCCGGACCAGAACACCGGAGACCGCGGCGCCCGGACACCGTCACGCGTGCGGCGTCGGCACGGTCTCCTCGGCGGGGGCCGACAGCTCTCCGGCCGGCAGGGACACCCGCAGCACACCCGCCCGGTCGGCAGCCATCTCCCCCTCCGCCCCCTCGATCCGGACCCGCAGCCGTTCGCCCACCGGTCCGGCGACCGCCAGCGGCACACCGGTGACGGTGAGGTGCACCCGGCCGCGGCGACGGCGCAGCCTCACCCGGGCCGGGCCCCGGTCCCCGGCGCCCAGCGCCGCCTCCACCACGTGGTACACCGTCAGCGACACCGCCGGGGGCAGGCCGTCGGCGGCCCGGGGCAGACCGCTCAGGGTCACGGTGCGGCCGTCCGGGCGCGGCGTCCGGCACAGGTCCACGAGATCGGCCGCGGTGGGCTGCGGAGCGTGCTGCCCGGCGGGCGCGACGGCGCCGCGCAGGCCGCCGAGCAGCTCCCGCATCGCGGCCAGCGCCGACCGGGCCCCGGTGGCGACCTCGTCGAGTTCGCCCCGGTCGGCGGACTCCACCATGTGCGTGGTGCGTTCCAGCACGGTCGCGTGCAGTTCGGCCGCGATGCGGCGGCGCTCGGCGGCGGCCTCCTCGGCCGCCGCGCGGACGGAGTCGGCGAACGCGCCCTCCTCACGGGCCACCACGCGTATCCGCCGTCTGCGCACCGCCACGCCCGCCCCCCACAGCGCCAGCAGCGACGGGACGGCCGCACACAGCACCAGGAACGCTGTCCACACCGCCGCTCCCCGTCCGCCGAGCACCGGGGCCAGTACCCGCTCGTCGGCGGCGGCCGCGGTCACGGCGCCGACCAGAGAGGCCGTCGCCAGGAGGACCCCGCCCAGCGCCCGCAGGGCGCCGCGCCCGTAGGCGGCCACCGCGTACACCGCCATGGCCTCCGCCACCCCGACGGCGGGCGTCAGGCCCACCCATTCCCGGGGCAGCAGGTCGAGGGCGTACGCGGCGGGCACCAGCCACACGGTGGCGGCCACCGCGCACAGCGCGGTCCATGGCGCGCGGCGCCGCCACCACAGGGGCGCGGCGTGCACCGACACCAGCAGGGTCAGGACGGCGCCGTCGGAAGGACCGCCGACGACCCCCCCGTTCGCCGTGTCGGTCAGCATGGGGAACAGTGGTGTCACGACCGCCGTCACCATCAGCAGGGCGTCGGCCAGCCGCTGTTCCCTGAGGAAGTCGCGCCGCCGGGCGAAGACGCCCGGCGGCCGGGGTCCGGTGCTGTCCGGGAGCCTCGCGGTGACCCGCCAGCCGCCGTCCCGCTCCGGTCCCGCCTCCAGGTCGCCGCCGAGGGCGGCGGCCCGTTCCCGCATGCCCGTCAGGCCGTTGCCGGAGCCGAGGCCGGCGGCGGGACGGTGCGCCGCGGTGCGCGGCGGGCCGTTGCCCACGGTCAGCTCCAGCGTGTCCGCGTCGCGCCGGATCCGTACGCTCACGGCGGCTCCCGGGGCGTGCCGCAGCGCGTTGGTGAGGGCCTCGCGCAGGATGCCGAAGACGGCCTCGGCCGCCGGACCGGCGAGATCGTCGGGCAGCTCGGTGTCGATCGGCCGTCCCAGCCGGCTGAAACCGGCGACCAGTTCCCGGACGCGTCCGCTCATCGGCCGCGGGTCCGGCAGATCCGTCCCCCGCATGACGGCCGCCAGCCGCCGCAGCGACGTCAGGGTCTCGCGTCCGCCGCGCGCCGCGAAGGCCAGGGCCTCCTCGACGAGTTCGGGCCGTTTCCCGGCGAGGCGGCGGGCCGCGTCGACGGTGACCACCACCGAGGTCAGATGGTGGGCGCTCACGTCGTGCAGTTCCCGTGCGAGGCGGTGCCGCTCGGTCTCGGCGGCCTGCCGCCTCGTCTCCTGCGCGTGTGCCAGCCGGCCCGCCGCGGCCCGGCGACCGCTCAGCCACTGCCGTCGCGCCTTCCCCGCGCACACGCACGCCGCCTCCAGCACGGCGTAGGTGGCGAGTCCGGTCAGCAGGCCGCGGGGCGGCCCGCCGTACACGACGTCCGGCAGCCATCTGCAGCCGACGGAGGCGGCGGTGCCGACCGCGGTGACCCGCCCGCCGCACCGGACCGCGACGGAGTACAGCGCGACGGACGGGCCCAGACCGACGAAGTGATCGGGGGCGGTCAGGTTACCGATCAGTGAGGCTGCCAGCGCTCCGGCCAGGGCGCGCAGCGGCTCGCGCCGCCGCCGCCCGAGTGCGACAAGCTGCAGAACGAGGGCGGCGATCAGGCCCACGAGTTCGAGCACGCCGGCCGGCTCGTCGCCCGGGAGGACGAGAACGGACACGATCACCGCGTCCGGCACCGCGAGCAGGACCGGCAGGAGCCAGTTGCGCAGGGATTGCATGACGCGGCCGATCGTAGTCGAGGAGCGGCGCGGGGTACGTCTGGACAACCTGCTGTGGTTCGGGGCGCCCGCCGCGCCCGTCGGCGGGCCGTCGTCCGACAGGACCGCGGCCGACATGCCCTGGCAACCGGCCGCCGTCGACATGACGGTGACGCTGCCCTGCGCCACGATCGTGCTGTGGCCCGTCCGCCGGCACCGTCCGCTGTGCCTCGCCCCGCCGGCTCCCGCACCACGGGCGGCCGTCCCGGGGGCCGCGTACGCGGCGGGCGCGGCCCTGGTCGGACCCGTCGGCCACCGGCTGCCGCCGGCCGTGCCCGGGGCTGCCCCGGCGGTGACGGCGGCAACGCTGCCTCACAGGCCGGCGAGCGCCGAGCGCACCGCCTCCAGATCACCGTCCGACGCCAACCCCGCGTGGTACAGGCGGAGTTCCGTCGCGCCCAGGCGGCGGGCCTCCGCGGCGTCCGCCGTGAGGGTGCCGGGACTGCCGCCCATGCCGGAGACGACGGTGAAGTTGGCGGCGAGGACGGTGTCCGCGCGGGCCTCCCGCACGAACGGCGTCAGCAGGCCGGAGCCCCCGGTGCAGGGCACCACCACCCCGTCGGCGACGGAGAGGATGTGGGCCGGGTCGACACCGGCGTTGGCGCCGCAGTGGTACGAGACCGGGTCCGCGTGCAGGAGGACCTGGAAGCCCTCGGGAGCGGCCTGCCGTACGGCGGTGACCGCGGCCTCCTGGAGCGTGCGGGCCGTCTCGTCGCGCCAGGCACGCGTGGCGTTCGCCGTCTCCTCGCCGAGGAGCTTCTCGACCCCCGCCCAGCCTCCGTCAAAGGGCGCGCCCCGCCACACCGGTTCCAGTGCGGCGCGTACGGCGGCGGCGAGCGCGTCGGCGTCCAGGCCCCGGGTCCCGTAGCCCTCGTGGCAGGACGGGCAGAAGCACAGGGACATCAGGTACTGCCCGGCGTCCCCGAGGCCGACCCCGGCGGTCTTGTCGTGGGCGTGCAGATGGGCCAGCCCGTACCAGCCGAGGGACTCCAGCTCGGTGCCGCGCGCCCCGGGCTGTACCGCCGCCTCCGCGGCGAGGTCGGTCAGGTACGCGCGTGTGGCGGGCTGGGCGATGCACGGCGCCCAGGGGTAGCGGTCGCCGTAGGCGTTGACCACCGAGGTGTGCGGATGCTCCGCCCCGAGACGGGAGTTGTGGGCCAGCACCACCCAGGTGTGCACCTGGAGGCCCGCGTCCGCGAGCGCGGCGGCGGCCTCGCCGAAGGCGTCTCCGGGCGCCCAGTCCCCGGCCGGGTACGGGCGCAGGGCGCGGCCGGACCAGCGGTCGCCCGCCGGGTACAGCACGGCCGCGTGTTCCGCGGTCACGATGCGGTGGCGCGGGTGACGCGGGGTCAGCGCGCGGGTGGAGTGGTAGGCGGAGGCGAGCGTCACCTGCGCCGCCCCGAGCGCGGCGATCCGCGCGGGTGCCTCCGGGTCCCCGTTGACGTCCCAGGGGTAGACGAATGCCGACGCCTTCACCGGCCCTCCTCGAGCAGCGCGTGTCCCCGCTCGATCAGTTGAGCGAGCTGCTTGACATGATCCCCTGCCGGTTCGTGCAGCGGCGGCCGCACCTCCCCCACGTCCAGGCCGCGCAGGCGTACCCCGGCCTTGACGAGGGAGACGGCGTAGCCGCGGCCCCGGGCGCGCAGTTCGGCGAACGGCCGGTAGAAGCCGTCGATCAGACGGTGCGCGGTGGCCGTGTCGCCGCTGCGGAAGGCGGTGTGGCAGGCGAGGGCGATCTCGGGCGCGAAGCAGAACACCGCGGACGAGTAGAGGGTGACGCCGATGCCGCCGTAGGCGGGCTGGGTCAGTTCGGCGGTCGGCAGCCCGTTGAAGTACAGGAAGTCGCCGGGTCCTTCGGCGCGTACGGCGCTGACGGTCCGCTGCATCAGGTCGAGATCGCCGAGGCCGTCCTTGAAGCCGACGATCCCTTCCGTGCGGGCCAGTTCGACGACGCTCTCGGGGGTGAAGGCGGCGTTGTCGCGCTGGTAGACGATGACCGGAAGGGAGGTCGCGGCGGCCACCTGCCGGTAGTGCCGCAGCAGTCCCTCCTGCGCGGCCTTGACCAGGTACGGCGGCATCGCGAGCAGTCCGTCGGCCCCGGCCCGCTCGGCGAGGCGGGCGTAGCGGACCGCGAGCGCGGTGCCGTAGCCGGTGCCCGCGACGACCGGGACGCGCCCGTCGGCGGCCTCCACGGCGGCCGTCACGCACAGCGCGAACTCCTCGGGCGTCAGCGCGTGGAACTCACCGGTGCCGCAGCAGGCGAACACGGCGGCGGCACCGGCCTCCACCCCGCGGCGCACGTGGAGCCGGTAGGTGTCGGGGTCGACGGAGCCGTCGGGTCCGTAGGCGGTGACCGGGAAGAACAGCGGCCCGCTGGGGACTTCGAGTCGGGCGGCGAGAGGGGCTGACGTCACAAGCTCTCCCTGGTCCATATTCCTGATTCACGTCCATATCCCTGAACATGTTCACGCTAAGACGCCCCGGGGACCGGGGTCAAGCACTGCAACCCGTCACACACCAGCGGATTCTTCCGTTCCACGGGAAGTCGCGGAATACTTGACGCGCCGCGCCCCACCTCCTTAGCGTGTCCATGAATATGAATACCGTGCGCCCACATGTATGGATTCCCCCTGCCGGGCGGCACGGCCGGCGCTGCAAGGAGATCCGAGGATGCCCGCTCCCCGCACCGTTCTGCTCACCGGCGCCGCCGGCGGTCTCGGCACGCTGATGCGGGGCCTGCTCCCGGACCACGGCTACGACCTGCGCCTGCTCGACCTGCGCCCCGTCGACGGCGAACCGGACGCCATCGTCGCGGACCTGGCCGACAAGGACGTCGTGCGCGAGGCGGTCCGCGGCGTCGACGCGATCATCCACCTCGCGGGCATCTCCCTGGAAGCCTCGTTCGAGAAGATCCTCAGCGCCAACATCGAGGGCACGTACAACCTGTACGAGGCCGCCCGCGAGGAGGGCGTCGGCCGCATCGTCTTCGCCTCCTCCAACCACGCCGTCGGCTACACCCCGCGCCCGCAGGGCGACGACCCCCTCATCCCGGTCGACACCCCGCGCCGCCCCGACACCTTCTACGGCCTGTCCAAGTGCTTCGGCGAGGACCTCGCCCAGCTCTACTGGGACAAGCACGGCCTGGAGACCGTCTCCGTGCGCATCGGCTCCTGCTTCCCCGAGCCGACCAGCGTGCGCATGCTCTCGGTGTGGATGAGCCCCGCCGACGGCGCCCGCCTCTTCCACGCCGCCCTGACCGCCGAGAACGTCGGCCACACCGTCGTCCACGGCTCCTCCGCCAACACCCGGCTGTGGTGGGACCTCACCTCCGCGCGGGCGCTCGGCTACGACCCGCAGGACGACTCCGAGCCGTACGCCGATAAGCTGATCGCCGAGCAGGGCGAACTGGACCCGGACAATCCGGCGCACGCCTGCCTGGGCGGCCACTTCGTCACCGACCCGCCCATCTGGCCGTACTGACGGCAGGGATCCGGCGGAAAATCGACGCACCCCACGGCGGGCGGGCACCGAACGGGCCCGCCCGCCGTCGTATACGGGCATCCACACTGCCCGCTCCCACCCGTCCCCCCGCGCCCTCCCAGGTCCGAGCCGGGCGCGGGGCGAGTCCAACGGGCACAACCGGGCAGGAACGGGCCCGCAGCAGACCTGGTCAGCGGCGAGAGCCCACTGTAGAACTTCCTGCATGGGTCCCACCGGGCCCGAACGGGCAGTGAGATCAGGAAGCGGGTGTCCGGTCATGAGCAACAGGACGGCCGAGGAGCGCCAGCGGGAGATCGTGCGGGTGGCGCGCGCCACCGGTTCGGTCGACGTCAGCGCGCTCGCCGCCGACCTGGGCGTGGCCAAGGAGACCGTACGGCGGGACCTGCGCTGTCTGGAGGACCACGGTCTGGTACGCCGCACCCACGGCGGCGCCTATCCCGTGGAGAGCGCCGGCTTCGAGACGACGCTCGCCTTCCGCTCCACCCGCCACGTCCCCGAGAAGCGCAGGGTCGCGGCCGCCGCGGCCGAGCTGCTCGGGGACGCCGAGACGGTCTTCGTCGACGAGGGCTTCACCCCGCAGCTCATCGCCGAGGCCCTGCCCGCCGACCGGCCGCTCACCGTGGTCACCGCCTCCCTGCCGGTCGCGGGCGCGCTCGCGGAGACCGGCACCGCGTCCGTCCTGCTGCTCGGCGGCCGGGTCCGCTCCGGGACCCTCGCCACCGTCGACCACTGGACGACGAGGATGCTCTCCGGCTTCGTCATCGACCTGTCGTTCATCGGCGCCAACGGGATCTCCCGCAAACACGGTCTGACCACGCCCGATCCGGCGGTCAGCGAGGTCAAGGCACAGGCGTTGCGCGCCTCCCGCCGGGTGGTGTTCGCCGGCGTCCACACCAAGTTCGGGGCGGTCAGCTTCTGCCGGTTCGCCGAGGTCGGCGCGCTGGAGGCGATCGTCACGAGCACCCTGCTCCCGGCGGCCGAGGCCCATCGCTACTCCCTGCTGGGGCCGCAGGTCATCCGGGTCTGAAGGCCCGAAGCACACCGGAGCAGCACACCGTTCCACCTCCCCATCGGGCCGAGCCGTGCCGTGCGAGGCCCGCCGTCCCCCCGTACGACCGCCTTGTCGAGGAGTGATCCATGCACACCCAGAGCCGACGGAGGCCGCCGCGAGCCACACTCGCCGCGGTCGCCGCAGGGACGCTGCTCGCCCCGCTGCTCTCCGGCTGCTGGGTCGGAGCGGGCGGGGCCGGATCCGGCGGTGACTCCCTCAACGTCCTGATGGTCAACAACCCGCAGATGGTCGAACTGCAGAAGCTCACCGCCGAGCACTTCACCGAGGACACCGGCATCAAGGTCAACTTCACCGTGCTGCCGGAGAACGACGTCCGCGACAAGATCAGCCAGGACTTCGCCAACCAGGCCGGCCAGTACGACGTGGCCACCCTGTCCAACTACGAGATCCCCATCTACGCCCGCAACGGCTGGCTGCACGAGATGGACCCCTACGTCGCGAAGGACGGCGCCTACGACGAGCAGGACGTCCTGGGGCCGATGCGCCAGTCCCTCACCGGTGACGACGGCAAGCTCTACGGCCAGCCCTTCTACGGCGAGTCGTCCTTCCTGATGTACCGCAAGGACGTCTTCGCGAAGGAGGGCCTGGAGATGCCCGCCGACCCCACCTGGCGGCAGGTCGCCGACCTCGCCGCGCGGGTGGACGGGGCCGAACCGGGCATGAAGGGCATCTGCCTGCGCGGACTGCCCGGCTGGGGCGAGGTCATGGCCCCGCTGACCACCGTGGTCAACACCTTCGGCGGCACCTGGTTCGACGAGGACTGGAACGCGAGGCTCGACTCCCCCGAGTGGGAGGAGGCGACGAAGTTCTACGTCGACCTGGTCCGCGAGCACGGCGAGTCCGGCGCCGCCCAGGCCGGCTTCGCCGAGTGCCTCAACAACATGACCCAGGGCAAGGTCGCCATGTGGTACGACGCCACCTCCGCGGCCGGTGCCCTGGAGGCCGACGGGTCCCCCGTCAAGGGCAAGGTCGGCTACGCCCCCGCGCCCGTCGAGAAGACGGAGTCCGCCGGCTGGCTCTACACCTGGGCCTGGGGCATCCAGCACGCCTCCCGCAACCCCGACAACGCCTGGAAGTTCGTCTCCTGGGCCTCCAGCAAGGAGTACGAGCAGCTGGTCGGCGACGAGATCGGCTGGTCGAACGTGCCCGCCGGCAAGCGCGCCTCCACCTACGCCAACCCCGCCTACCGCGCGGAGGCCGCCGCCTTCCAGGAGATGACCAGGAAGGCCATCGAACAGGCCCGGCCCGACGACCCCGGCGTCCAGCCCCGCCCGGCGCCCGGCATCCAGTTCGTCGGCATCCCCGAGTTCACCGATCTCGGTACCAAGGTCTCCCAGGAGATCAGCGCGGCCATCGCCGGACGCCAGTCCGTCGAGTCGGCCCTGAGGAAGTCCCAGCAGCTCGCAGAAGAGATCGCCGAGGAGTACGAGGGACGATGACCGCCACGACGACGGCCCCCGTGGCCGCACCAAGAAGGACACGCCCCGCGCCCCGCCGGCCCTCCGCCCGGTTGCGCGCCTGGGCCACCCGCGGCCCGCTGCTGCCCGCCCTGATCTTCATGATCGTGGTCACCCAGCTGCCCTTCGTGGCGACCCTGGTGATCTCCTTCTTCGACTGGAACTCCCTCTACCCCGACGCCCGCCACTTCGCCGGCTTCGAGAACTACCGGGAGGTGCTCACCGACGCCGCCCTGCGCAAGTCCGTCTGGACGACGATCCTGCTCACCGTGGCGGTCGTCCTGGCCAGCCTGGTCCTCGGACTGCTCCTCGCCCTCCTGCTGGACCGCAGGTTCCGCGGCCGGGGCATCGTCCGCACCCTGCTCATCGCCCCGTTCCTGGTGGTCCCGGTCGCGGCGGCCCTGCTGTGGAAGCACGTCCTCTACAACCCCGAGTACGGACTCCTCAACGGCCTGCTGCACTACGTCGGCGGTCCCCAGCCCGACTGGATATCCGACACCCCGCTGCTCGCCGTCGAGGCGTCACTGGTGTGGCAGTGGACCCCGTTCATGATGCTGATCCTGCTCGCCGGACTGCAGAGCCGGGACCAGCAGCAGATCGAGGCCGCCCGCGTCGACGGGGCGGGCGACTGGCAGATCTTCGTCCACCTCACCCTGCCCCACCTGCGCCGCTACCTCGAACTGGGCGCCCTGCTCGGCTCGATCTACATCGTGCAGAACTTCGACGCGGTCTTCACCATCACCTCCGGCGGCCTGGGCACCGCCAACCTGCCCTACACCGTCTACCAGACCTTCTACCAGGCCCACGAGAACGGCCTCGCCTCGGCCGCCGGCGTCCTGGTCGTCATCGGCTCGATCGTCATCGCGACCCTCGCCCTGCGCGTGGTGTCGTCCCTGTTCCGCGAGGAGGTGTCCCGCGCATGAGCAGCATCACCGTACGCACCCGCGGCCGGTTCCGCGGCGGAGCGGGTCTCGGTCTGGTCGCCTGGCTGGCCGCCGTCGTGTTCTTCCTGCCCATCGCCTGGATGGCGCTGACGTCCTTCCACTCCGAGGCGGACGCGGCCACCAATCCGCCGTCCTTCACCGCCGCCCTCACCCTGGACGGCTACCGCGAGTTCTTCGGCGCGGGCGGCGGCGCCAGCCCCTGGCCGGCGCTGGTCAACTCGGCGGTGGCGTCGATCGTGTCGACCCTGTTCGTCCTGGTCCTGGCGCTGCCCGCCGCGTACGCCCTCTCCATCCGCCCGGTGAGGAAGTGGGCGGACGTCCTGTTCTTCTTCCTGTCCACCAAGATGCTGCCGGTGGTGGCGGGTCTGCTGCCGATCTACCTGTTCGCCAAGAACGCCGGGATGCTCGACAACATCTGGCTGCTCGTCATCCTCTACACCTCCATGAACCTGCCGATCGCGGTCTGGATGATGCAGTCCTTCCTGGCCGAGATCCCGGTCGCGATCATCGAGGCGGCCCGGGTGGACGGCGCGAGGCTGCCCACGGTCCTGGCGCGGGTGGTCGCCCCGATCGCCCTCCCCGGCATCGCCGCGACCTCCCTCATCTGCTTCATCTTCAGCTGGAACGAACTGCTCTTCGCCCGGGTCCTGACGGGCGTGGTCGCCGAGACCGCCCCCGTCTTCCTGACCGGCTTCATCACCAGCCAGGGCCTGTTCCTGGCCAAGGTGTGCGCCGCGTCGCTCGTCATCTCCCTGCCGGTGCTCGCCGCGGGGTTCGCCGCCCAGGACAAACTCGTCCAGGGCCTGTCGTTGGGAGCCGTGAAATGAAGGCCGCCGTCATCGAGTCCGTGGGCAAGGCCGTCGTCGCCGAGGTCCCGGACCCGACGCCAGGGCCGCGCGACGTCGTCGTCGAGGTCGCCGCGTGCGGGCTGTGCGGCACGGACCTGCACATCCTCCAGGGCGAGTTCGCGCCGAAGCTGCCGATCGTGCCGGGGCACGAGTTCGCCGGCGAGGTGGTCGGAATCGGCTCCCGGGTCACGGAGGTGTCGCTCGGCGACCGGGTCGCGGTCGACCCCTCCCTCTACTGCTACGAGTGCCGCTACTGCCGCAACGGTCACAACAACCTCTGCGAACGCTGGGCGGCGATCGGCGTCACCACGGCGGGCGGCGCGGCCCAGTACGCGGTGGCTCCGGTGGCGAACTGCGTCAGGCTGCCCGAGCACGTCCGCATGCAGGACGCCGCGCTGATCGAGCCGCTGTCGTGCGCGGTGCGCGGCTACGACGTGCTGCAGTCACGGCTCGGCGCGCATGTGCTGATCTACGGGTCCGGGACCATGGGTCTGATGATGCTGGAGCTGGCGAAGCGGACCGGTGCGGCGAGTGTGGACATGGTGGATCTGAATCCGGCACGGCTGGAGACGGCACGGGCGTTGGGCGTCTCGGCGTCCGCGGCGTCGCCGGACGAGCTGGACCGGCCCCAGGGATGGGACCTCGTCATCGACGCGACGGGCAACGCGGCGGCGATCCAGGACGGCCTCGACCGGGTGGCCAAGGCCGGCACGTTCCTCCAGTTCGGGGTCGCGGACTACGCGACGCGGGTGCAGATCGATCCGTACCGGATCTACAACCAGGAGATCACGATCACCGGGTCGATGGCCGTGCTGCACAGTTACGAGCGGGCGGCGGAGCTGTTCGCCGGGGGCGTCCTGGACCCGGACGTCTTCATCAGCGACCGCCTTCCCCTGGACCAGTACCCCCAGGCCCTGGACCAGTTCGCGGCAGGCGTGGGCCGGAAGATCGTGGTCGTGCCGTAGGGGTTCCCCGTCCCGCCGCCCCTGCCCGGTCCCGTACCAGGCCGGACCTCCCCTTCCGGCCCTGGACGGCCCCCGCTCCTCGATCACCGGACAGGCTGGGGATCGGCCCCTGCGGCGTCCGGGGAGCGGGGGCGGGGGCGGAGCCCCGGGTCGGGACGGGCGGCGGGGAGGGAAGAGCCTCCGACCCGATCGGGCCACGGGTAAGGGAACGGTAAAACGCCCCCGCTCGTTCTCCCCGCATGACCGCTATGACCCCTGGCTCGAACATCCCCCTCCCCACCGCCCGAGTGACGGTGGACGTCTCCGCGCCCGTGCGGCTCGACGTTTCGGGCCTGCTGCTCACCGCCGACGGCAAGGTGCGCTCCGACGACGACTTCATCTTCTACAACCAGCCCGCCGGCCCCGGCGTGACCTACAGCTCCGGCGGCGGCACCACCCCCGACGCCATCACGGTCGACACCGCGGCCGTGCCCCCCGGCATCGAGAAGATCGTCGTCACCGCCAGCCCCGACGCCGCCGGCCAGACCTTCCAGGGCATCGAGCCGACCGCCACCGTCCGCAGCGCGGACGACAACGCGGTCCTGGCCACGTTCACCCCCCCGCGTCTGGGCGCCGAGACCGCGCTCGTGGTCGTCGAGATCTACCTGCGCAACGGCGTCTGGAAGGTCCGCGCCGTCGGCCAGGGCTACGCCAACGGCCTGGCCGGCATCGCCACCGACTTCGGTGTCACGGTCGAGGAACCCGCCGCCCCCGCCGCCCAGCCGGTCGCGCCGCCGCCCGCCCCGCCGATGTCCGCCCCGCAGGCGCCCCCCACGCCCGCCGCCGCCCCCGCCGCGCCCCCGGCCCCGCCCGCCGCCCCCGGCACCGGCACCGGCACCGGCACCGGGAAGATCAACCTCGACAAGGGCCGGGTCAGCCTGCAGAAGAACCAGACCGTCTCCCTGATGAAGGGCGGCCGACCGCTGCTCTCCCAGGTCAAGATGGGCCTCGGCTGGGAGCCGGCCTACCGCGGCAAGGACATCGACCTGGACGCCTCGGTCATCGCCTACGGCCCGCAGCGCAACCACATCGACAGCTGCTACTTCGGCAAGCTGCAGATCGTGAACGGCGCGATCCGGCACTCCGGCGACAACCTCACCGGTGAGGGCGGCGGGGACGACGAGGTGATCACCGTGGACCTCGGACGTCTGCCCCAGGAGGTCTCCGGCCTGGTCTTCACGGTCAACTCCTTCTCCGGCCAGAAGTTCACCGAGGTCGCCAAGGCGTACTGCCGCCTGCTGGACGCCGCCACGGGCGAGGAGCTGGTCCGCTTCGACCTCACGAGCGCCGAACCGCAGACGGGCGTGATGATGGCGAAGCTGATCCGTCAGTACTCCGGCGAGTGGGAGATGACCGCGATGGGCGACTTCGTGAAGTCGCGCACGGTACGGGGGATGGTGAAGCCGGCCGGCCAGGCGCTGTAGCCACCCGGACGGACCGCCGGGCGTCCCCGCCGCCGGGGGCGCCCGGACGACGGCTACGCCCGCAGCCCCTCCATCAGCAGCCCCAGGTACCGGCGGATCTGCGTCCCCTCCCCGCCCGCCAGCTCCGAGGCCGTCGCGACGCCGTGGGCCAGCCGCAGCACGTCGACGGGCTCGACGTCGTGCCGCAGCACGCCCGCCTCCCGCGCCGCCCCGACCAGCCGGTCCACCGCGCTCTTCAGCGGATCGCAGCACTGCGTGCCGCCGTCACCGACGGCGGCGCCCAGCAGCGCCCGCAGCCCCCGGATCCGGAGCATCCCGGCGCCGAGTTCGTTCAGCCACTCCACCAGCGCCTCGCCCGGCGGCATCCGCTCGGCCAGTTCGACGGCCCGTGCCGCGAGCGACTCGATCCGGTCGACGTACGCGGCCTCCAGCAGCGCCCGACGGGTCGGGAAGTGCCGGTAGAGCGTGCCGGACCCGACGCCCGCCCGCTTGGCGATGTCGTCGAGCGAGGCGCCCTCACCGTGCGCGGCGAACGCCTCCACCGCGGCCTCGAGCAGCAGCTCGCGATTGCGGCGGGCGTCCGCGCGCATGGACCTGACCTGCGCCACCACCCACTCCTCACCCCCGGGAACCCTCCCCGTACCCTACCGAGCGGGGAACGGGCAGGGCCCCGGACCGGAGCGGTCCCTCACGCGGCCCACGGCCAGTCGGCGTCCCGGCCGGCCTCGAGCAGCGAGACCGTCCGGAAAGCCGCGTCCGAGAGGCCGCCGGAGGTGTGCCGGTTCGCCGTGCCCGACGGACCGTGCCCCGCACGGTGTCCGGCGAGGTTCCAGGTGTGGACCGGCACATCGGCCGGGACCTGCCCGGTCGGGTCGCCGTGCCGGCTGGGGGCGTACTGCTCGCCGACGATGGTGCTCTGACCCCTGAGCTACACCGGCGCGTCGTGCCGGTGACGGGACTCGAACCCGTGACCGCCCCATTATGCGTGGACGCAGGTCCTGCCTTCGCACCTGGACGTGCATCACTCCAGGGGGGCGGTCCTCGGTCGGGCGAGCGAATCAATCACCGGCGCCTCTGCCGCTTCCACGGACCGGTGATGGCCAGCATGATGCCCGGTTCCTGGATGTTGGCGTAGAGGGTCCTGCCGTCGGGCGAGAAGGTGACGCCGGTGAATTCGCTGAACTCCGGCTCCTCCTCGGTTCCGATGTTGAGTTCGTTGCGGGCGATGGGGTAGGTGCGTCCGCTGTCGGTGGCCCCGAACAGGTGCTGCGCGCCCTCGCCGTCCTCGGCGATGATCAGGCCGCCGTACGGCGAGACGGTGATGTTGTCCGGGCCGTCGAAGGCGCCGCCCCCCGACGGGCCCCGGTCGACGCCGAGCAGGACCTTCAGGGTCAGCGTGCGGCGCCTGGGGTCGTAGAACCAGACCTGGCCGTCGTGCTGGACGGGGCTCTCCTCGCGGGCGTACGAGGAGACGATGTACGCCCCGCCGTCACCCCACCACATGCCCTCCAGCTTGCGGGCGCGGGTGACCTCGCCGGTCGCGAACTGTTCGCGCACGTCCACGGTCCGCGCGTCGCGGTCGGGCACGTCCACCCAGTCGACGCCGTACACCGTGCCGGTCCTCGTGGCGCGGGAGAGGTCGTCGACGTACCGGCCGCCGGAGTCGTAGCACTTGGGCGCCTGGAGGACGCCGGCGTCGTCGGCGAGCCTGCGGAGGGTGCCGGGGCCGTAGCGGAAGCCCTCCGGCGGGGTCCAGCGGTAGAACAGGCCGTTGGGCTCGTCGGCGTCCTCGGTGAGGTAGGCGTGGCCGCGCCTGGTGTCGATGACGACGGCCTCGTGGTCGTAACGCCCGAAGAACTTCAGCGGCTTGGGGTCGCGGTTGGCGCGCCGGTCGGCGGGGTCGACCTCGAAGACGTAGCCGTGGTCCTTGGTCATGCCGTTCTCGCCGGCCCGGTCGGAGTTCTCCTCGCAGGTGAGCCAGGTGCCCCAGGGGGTGCTGCCGCCGGCGCAGTTGTTGGCGGTGCCGGCGATGCCGACCCACTCGGCGACGCCGCCGTCGGGGCGGACCTCGACGATCGTGCAGCCGCCGGGTGCGGCCGGGTCGTAGACGAGGCCCTCGGTGAGCGGGACCGGGAACTCGACCTCGTCGCGCGGGCCGTCCATCTCGTGGTTGTTGACCAGGAGGGTGCTGCCGCGCGGGCCGGGGAAGGCGGCCGTGCCGTCGTGCTCGGCGGGGGTGAACTCACCCGACTCCAGCCGCGTCTTGCCCGTGTGGGTGAGCACGCGGTAGGTGAACCCGGCAGGCAGGGCGAGGATCCCGTTCGGGTCCGCGACGAGCGGCCCGTACCCGACCCCGCCGTGCCGCCCGGCCGCCTCCCCGTCCCCCTCGTCCACGCTCTCGGTGTCGGCGGTCGCGAGGGCGTTGGGCGCGGAGGCGAGGGCGGCCACGCTGCCCGCCAGCGTGACACCGGCGCCGGCGATCGCGGACGTTCTGGCGAAGTCCCTGCGGGTGAGCGACATGCTGTCTCCTGTGACGTGGCTGAGCCGTGGAGGGTGGCGAACCCCGTGCGTCCGCCACGCTCCTGCCCGTGCCTGAACACCGGCTGAACACCGAGGGTCACAGGGGTTCCCCCTTCCGTGAACCGCGCGGATCCCGCCGCGGAGCTCAGCCTCCGTGCTGCGACCGCGCCTTGAACGCCGCCTTCCGCGCTTCCTTGGCGATCCGCTTGTCGGGGTGCAGCCGCCCCATGGCCTCCAGTACGTCCGCGGTGGCCGGGTGCTCCACCCGCCAGGCCGTGTCGAAGAAGCCGCTGTGCTGCCGTGCGAGCCCCTCCACCAGGGAGCGCAGTTCCTCGGAGTTGCCCTCGGCGGCGAGCTGGGCGGCGACCGTGTCGACGGTCAGCCAGAAGATCAGGGCCTCGGACGGCGGCGGCACGTCACCCGCCCCGTGCTCGGTCAGCCACACCCGGGCCAGCCCGCCGAGTTCGGGATCGTCCAGCACCTCCCGCAGCGCGGGCTCCGCCGCCGCGCCGACCAGCGACAGCGCCTGCTGGCAGCGCAGCCGCCGCAGCGGCGCACCCTGGTCCGCCCCGCGTGCCGCCGCCAGCAGCTCGCGTGCGGCCTGGAGCGGATCACGCCGGTCCAGCCACTGCTCGGTCTCCGCGTGGGCGGCGGCCGGCGGGAAGACGGCCGTGCCGTCGAGCAGCGCGTCCGCGCCCTTGTCCACGAGGTCGCCCACGGCCGGCGCCTCGAACCCGGCCTCCAGCAGCCGGGCGCGCAGTCCGTACAGTCCGAGCGGGGTCAGCCGCACCATGCCGTAGCGGGAGACGTCGGTGTCGTCGACCGGCGCGGCGGGCTCCTCGTCGGCGTCGGCCATCAGCGCCTCGTCCACCGGCCGGTACTCCACGAGCCCGACCGGCTCCAGCATGCGGAACTGGTCGTCCAGCCGCATCATGGCGTCGGACACCTGCTCCAGGACGTCGTTGGTGGGCTCGGTCATGTCACCGGGCACGATCACCGACGCGGCCAGCCCGGGCAACGGCACCATCGCGCCGTCGACGCCCTCGCCGCCCACGGTCAGCAGGTAGAGGTTGCCGAGCACCCCGTCCAGGAACTCCGCCTCGGCCTCCGGGTCCCAGTCCAGCGCGTCGAGATCGATCTCCCCGGACCCCTCCCCCTCGGCGATGGCGTCGACCAGCCCGCCCAGGTCGGGAACGCTCGCGTCGTCGAGCACCGTCTCCAGGGCCGCGAGCCACACCTCGAGCACGTCCTGCGGCGAACCGTCGGTGAGCAGCGCCAGACCGTCCCCCGCGACGACGGTCCCCTCCTCCGCGTCGACCACCTCGACGAGCCCGGCGTCCACGGCGACGCGCCAGGCCTCACTGGCGTCGGCCGCGGCGTCCTCCCCGGACAGGCCCAGCTCCGCGGCGGCCGCCGGCAGCTGTTCGTCGACGAGCCCGGCGCCGGCGTCGACCCTGGTGTCCGGCCCGGCCCAGCGGGCGAGCCTGGCGGCCCGGGAGAGCACGGGGGTGGACAGGGCGTCGCGCGCCAGCTCCGCTTCGGGACGCAGCCGCGCAGGCGGCAGGATGGAGCTGTCTGACATCGGCTGTTTCTCCTAGGGCCGTTAACCACTCGACCGCTCAGCCTAGACGGATTTCCACCCATGCCGCCCGCTTCCTCTCCCCTTCAGCGGCCGTACATGGCCGAAACCTTGACAAGCGGCCCGGCCTGACAGGAGATTGACGCGCGTAGAAGAGGGTGGGTCACACGTTCCGGAGGGAATCCGTTGTCAAGAAAGTCCGTACGTCTTGCCGCGCTCGCTGTCGCCGCCGCATGCTCCGCGGCATCCGCCGTCGTCCTCACGTCGCCCGCGCACGCCGACACGGTGCGCGTCCATGACATCCAGGGCGACACCCGCACCTCGCCGCTGGCCGGCGAACAGGTCACCGGCGTGACCGGCATCGTCACCGGCGTCCGCACCTACGGCTCGTCCCGCGGCTTCTGGATCCAGGATCCCGCCCCGGACGCCGACCCGGCCACCAGCGAGGGCGTCTTCGTCTTCACGAGCTCCACCCCCAGGGGTGTCGCCGTGGGCGACGCCGTCACGGTCTCGGGCACGGTCTCGGAGTACGTCCCGGGAGGCACCTCCTCGGGCAACCAGTCCCTGACTCAGATCACCCGCCCCACCTTCACGGTCACCTCGAGCGGCAACCCGCTGCCCGCCCCCACGACCGTCACCGCGCGCTCCGTCCCCGCCGCGTACGTCCCCGCGGGCGACCCGGCGGCGAACGGCTCGATTAACGCGCTGCCCCTGCGCCCCACGAAGTACGCCCTGGACCTGTACGAGTCCCTGGAGGGCATGAACGTCCAGGTCTCCGACGCCCGGGTGGTGGGCGCCACCGACCCGTACACCGAACTCTGGGTCACGGTGAAGCCCCACGAGCACCGCAACCACCGCGGCGGCACGGTCTACGGCTCCTACGACGCCCAGAACACCGGCCGCCTCCAGATCCAGTCCCTGGGCAGGGCGTCCGACTTCCCCGACGCGAACGTCGGCGACACCCTCGCCGGGAGGACGACGGGCCCCCTGGACTACAACCAGTTCGGCGGCTACACCCTGGTGGCCAACGAGCTGGGCCCCCTCGTCCCGGCGGGTCTCCGGCGCGAGACCACCCGCGCCCAGCGCTCCACCGAACTGGCGATCGCGACCTACAACGTCGAGAACCTCGACCCCTCGGACGACACCTTCGCCGCCCACGCCGCCGCGATCGTGGACAACCTCAAGTCCCCCGACATCGTGTCCCTGGAGGAGATCCAGGACAACAACGGCGCCACCGACGACGGCACGGTCGCCGCCGACCGGACGATGACCATGCTGATCGACGCCATCGAAGCGGCGGGCGGCCCCCGCTACGACTGGCGCTCCGTCGACCCCGCCGACAAGCAGGACGGCGGCCAGCCGGGCGGCAACATCCGCCAGGCCTTCCTCTTCAATCCCGCTCGCGTCTCGTTCACCGACCGTCCGGGCGGCGACGCCACCACGGCCACCGATGTCACGAGGATCCGCGGCAAGGCGGCCCTGACCCTCTCCCCCGGTCGCGTCGACCCGACGTCCGCGGCCTTCGACGACAGCCGCAAGCCGCTCGCCGGCGAGTTCACCTTCCGGGGCCGCACGGTCATCGTCATCGCCAACCACTTCGCGTCGAAGGGCGGCGACCAGGCCCTGAGCGCCCGGTACCAGCCCCCGTCCCGCAGCTCGGAGACCCAGCGCCACCTCCAGGCCGAGGCGGTCCACGACTTCACGGCGAAGATCCTCAGGACCCAGAAGAACGCCGACGTGGTGGCCCTGGGCGACATCAACGACTTCGAGTTCTCGAGGACGACCGAACTCCTCGAGGGCCGGGGCACCCTGTGGTCGGCGATCAAGTCCCTTCCCCGGTCCGAACGTTACTCGTACGTCTACCAGGGCAACAGCCAGACCCTGGACCAGATCCTGATCAGCCCGTCCATCCGCCGCGGCCCCTTCACGTACGACAGCGTGCACATCAACGCGGAGTTCCACGACCAGATCAGCGACCACGACCCGCAGGTGCTGCGCTTCCGGCCGTGACGAACGGCCCGCCCGCGGCGACGAGGGGACGGAACGGGAGTACCCGTTCCGTCCCCTCGGGGAACCGCGCGCCGCGGACCCGCCGTCTCAGCAACGACGGCGCCGCACCATCACCGCACCCGCGACGACCGCGGTCACCGCGCCGGCGACCACCGCCGGCTTGCGGTACCGCGCCCCGGCCTCCCCGGCGTGCACCACACTGCTCCGCAACTGCACGGTCATCGCCCCGGCCCGGTCCCGGAGGTCCTCGGCCCGCGCCCGCGCCCTCCCCTTGACGTCCATCTTCCCGGCCAGCTCCTCGACGGTGTCGCCGAGTTCGTGACGCGTCCGCTCGATCTGCCGCCGCAGTTCGTCCGGCCCCTTGGCCCCGCGCCCCGTCGCCGAGGCCTCCGCGCCCGCGTCCACGTGGGCCCCCGCCGGGGACCCCGCGCGCCTCACGTCGTGCGTCATCGGTGCGCCCTTCCCTTGATCTCCTCGACATCGGCCTTCACGCTGCCCATGGTCCGTTCGGGCTTGGGCGGCGTGGCCCGGCGCAACTGGCCGCGACCGGCGAGGGCGAGCGCACCGGCGATGGCGAACAGCAGCCCCGTGACGATGAGCGCCGCCGCCCACAGCGGCAGCACCAGGTCCAGCGCGGCGACGACCGTACCGGACAGCGCGAGCAGTCCCGCATAGCCGAACGCCCCCGCCGCGCCCAGCATCCCGCCGCCACGTCCCGCGCGACGCCCCTTCTCCGCCAGTTCCTCCTTGGCGAGCGCCACTTCCTGGCGTGCGAGCCGGGAGATCTGTTCGGTGGCCTGCCCGACGAGCTCACCCACGCTGTGCTCGTCGCGAACCGGCCGTCGCTCGATGGTTCCGGTCACGATGCGCCTCCTCTCGGGTCGGAGCACCCGAGTACCCCCGCCGCTCCGGCGCTATCCATGAAGCAACACTCACTCGTACCGGGCATGGCATTTAAGTGGAACTTCACAAACTGCCGGCGGACGCTCCCGTGCCCGCACCCCTCGGCCGCACCCTGTGCGCGATGACCACCCCCTCACCTCCACCGGCGCCCTCGACCTGGACGGCGCCCGGCACCTGGCCGACCACCTGGTCACCCATGGCTGTGACGGCCTGGTCCTCTCGGGAACGACGGGCGGGTCCCCCACCACCGCCGAAGCGGAGAAGTCGTCCCTCGTCGAGGCGGTGCGCGAAGCCGTCGGCCCCGGGCGACGGTCGCGTCACCGGCATCGACGCCCCCTGCACCGCGGAACCGGCCCCGCGAGGCGGAGAAGGCCGGCGCGGACGCCCTCCTCACCATTCCGGACTTCCCCGCGGGTCCGCTCCGCCCACCGCTGGGGCCCGCCGCCCGGTGCACGGTCGACGGGCTCAGGGCGGTGCGCGAGGACCTGGCCGGGCCGGGCCAGGAACGGCGCTCGGCGAGGACCGGCTCCCACTTCACCGTCCCGAGGACTTCGCCCGGCTCACGCACCCCGCTGAGCGGCACGGCCTTCCCGCGCACGTCCGCGCCGTTTCGGCCGCCGGCAGCCGCTCCGCTGCCGGCAGAGGACCTGCCGTACGCACGCCTCGGGTTCGTCGCTGCGGTGCCGGCGGCCCGCCGCCCTGGTCAGCGCGTTCTGCAGCAGGTCCCCATCCGCGTGCCGGTCACCGCCGCCCAGCGGGGCCGCGGTCCTCAGCGGTGCGGGCGACCGGTTCGCCACGGACTCCCGGGAACCCTCCTGCGCCTCGGCATCCGTCGTCTCCTTCTCTTCCCCCCGGGAACGGGCCCTGTGTCCGCTCCCCGCGCCCCGGTGGACGTGCACGGGCGCTCCCGCTCTGCCACCCCGCACAGCGGGAGCACGAAAACCGGCGGGCCGGACCGCGACGCGCTCTCACGCGTCGCGGTCCGGCCCGCCGGAGCGGCCCCTCAGTTCCAGGCGTACCCGTCCCCGAACAGCAGGAAGTGTTCCAGTACGTCCTCGGCGGGATCGTCGGCCTGACCGACGTCGGCGTTGATCAGTCCGACGCGGTGACCGTTGTGGGAGGCCGTGCCGGTCTCGTCCGCGCGTGCGGCACCGGCCAGTGCGCCGCACAGCATCAGCACGGCCACCACCCCCATCACTCCGACCGCACAACGGATCGCGCCCCACACCCACTCGTTCGTCATCGCCCGTTCGTCCCCATTTCCGTATGCCAGTCGTCCCGGCTTCTGATCGGACTCTGTGTCCACCCGTTCATCTGCCAAAACGACCCCGAAGTCACGGGGAGTAACCCGTACGGGAAGGTACGGGCTGACGGCCGGCTCAGTTGTGGCTGTGCAGGATCTCGTTCAGGCCGCCCCAGACCGCGTTGTTCGGGCGGGCCTCGACCGTGCCGGTGACGGAGTTGCGGCGGAACAGGATGTGGGAGGCGCCGGACAGCTCACGGGCCTTGACGATCTGGCCGTCGGGCATGGTGACGCGGGTGCCCGCGGTGACGTAGAGGCCGGCCTCGACCACGCACTCGTCGCCGAGGGCGATGCCGACGCCCGCCTCGGCGCCGACCAGGCAGCGCTCGCCGATGGTGATGCGCACGTTGCCGCCGCCGGACAGCGTGCCCATGGTGGAGGCGCCGCCGCCGATGTCCGATCCGTCGCCGATGACGACACCGGCCGAGACGCGGCCCTCGACCATCGAGGTGCCGAGCGTGCCGGCGTTGAAGTTGACGAAGCCCTCGTGCATGACGGTGGTGCCCTCGGCGAGGTGCGCGCCGAGCCGTACGCGGTCGGCGTCGGCGATGCGGACCCCCTTGGGGGCGACGTAGTCCGTCATGCGGGGGAACTTGTCGACGGACGTCACGGCCAGGTGCAGGCCCTCGGCGCGGGCGTTGAGCCGCACCTTCTCGAGGTCGTCCACGGCGACCGGACCGAGCGAGGTCCAGGCGACGTTGGCGAGGTGGCCGAAGATGCCGTCCAGGTTCTGGCCGTGCGGCTGGACCAGGCGGTGCGAGAGCAGGTGGAGGCGCAGGTAGACGTCGTGCGCGTCGACCGGCTTCTCGGCCAGCGACGAGATGACCGTGCGGACCGCGACCACCTCGACGCCCCGCCGGGCGTCCGGACCGACCGCCGCGGTGGCGCCGCCGCCCAGGAGTTCCGCGGCCTGCTCGGTGGAGAGCCGCTCGGTGCCGGACGGGCCGGGCTCGTCGGCCAGCACGGGGGCGGGGAACCAGGTGTCGAGAACGGTGCCGTCGGCGGCGACGGTGGCGAGGCCGGCGGCCACCGCGCCGGAGGTGCTGTGAGCAGTCGTGTCGGTCATGAGGGCAACCTAACCAACCGGTGGCCGCGGACGCGAACCGGTGCCGACCACGTCTCAGTGTGCGGTCCGCGCGGGCGGCACGCCCCGCCGGCCGGCGCCGGTCAGTGCGCCCCGCCCAGGTTGAGCACCACCACTCCGGCGATGATCAGCGCGATGCCACCGGCCTTGGCGACGGTGAGTCCCTCGCCCAGGAACATCGTGCCGATCACCGCGATGGCGGCCGTCCCGACCCCGGACCAGATGGCGTACGCCGTCCCGACCGACAGGGTCCTCAGGGTCTGCGCGAGCAGCGCGAACGCCACCAGGTACCCGACGGCGGTGACGACCGAGGGCCACAGCCGGGTGAATCCCTCGCTGTACTTCATGGCGGTCGTCCCGACCACTTCGGCTGCGATGGCTCCGGCGAGCAGTGCGTACCCCATGACGGAGATCGTAGCCAGGACGAGCACACGCACGCGGCCCCCGGCGCAGTGCCGGGGGCCGCGTGACCGGACCGCTCGCTCAGACGTTGAAGCCCAGCGCCCGCAGCTGCTCGCGGCCGTCGTCCGTGATCTTGTCGGGACCCCACGGCGGCATCCAGACCCAGTTGATGCGCAGCTCGCTGACCAGGCCGTCCGTGGCGGACCTGGCCTGGTCCTCGATGACGTCCGTCAGCGGGCAGGCCGCGGAGGTCAGGGTCATGTCGACGGTCGCCACATTGGAGTCGTCGACGTGGATGCCGTAGATCAGGCCCAGGTTGACGACGTCGATGCCCAGCTCGGGGTCGACGACGTCCATCAGGGCCTCGCGGAGCTCCTCCTCCGAGGCCGGCTTCATCTCCAGGGTCTCGCTCATGCCGTTGTCCTTTCGGCGTCGGCGCCCAGCGCCTGGGCCGTCGCGTCCTTCCACGCCATCCAGCTGAGGAGGGCGCACTTCACCCGGGCCGGGTACTTGGACACCCCGGCGAACGCGACCGCGTCCTCCAGGATCTCCTCCATCGCGTCGTCCGGCTCGATCTTCCCCTTGGACTGCATCAGCTCCAGGAAGGTCCCCTGGATCCGCTGCGCCTCGGCGATGTCCTTGCCGACCAGCAGGTCGGTCAGCACGGAGGCGGAGGCCTGGCTGATGGAACAGCCCTGCCCCTCGTAGCTGACGTCGCTGATCCTGGTGCCGTCGTACTTCACACGGAGCGTGATCTCGTCGCCGCACGTCGGGTTGGTGTGATGCACCTCGGCGTCCCCGTCCCGCAAGCCCCGCCCGTGCGGGTTCTTGTAGTGGTCCAGGATGACGTCCTGGTACATGGAGTCCAGCTTCACGCCTCAGCCCCTCATCCGAAGAAGTTCCGTACGTGCTCCAGTCCGTCGACCAGGGCGTCGATCTCGGTCGGCGTGGAGTACAGATAGAACGACGCCCGCGTGGTCGCAGGAATTCCGTACCGCAGGCAGACGGGGCGGGCGCAGTGATGACCCACGCGTACCGCGATGCCCTGTTCGTCGAGGACCTGGCCCACGTCGTGCGGGTGGATGTCGCCGAGCGTGAACGAGATCGCCGCTCCCCGGTCCTCGGCCGTGGTGGGGCCGATGATGCGCAGGTCCGGGACCTCGGCCAGGCGCTTGACCGCGTACTCGGTGATGGCGTGCTCATGGGCGAGGACCTTGTCCATGCCGATGGCCGACAGGTAGTCGATCGCCGCGCCGAGACCGACCGCCTGGGCGATCGGCGGGGTGCCCGCCTCGAACTTGTGCGGGGCCGGCGCGTAGGTCGACGAACTCATCGAGACGGTCTCGATCATCTCGCCGCCGCCGAGGAACGGAGGCAGGTCCTCCAGCAGCTCCTGGCGGCCCCAGAGCACGCCTATGCCGGTCGGGCCGCACATCTTGTGGCCGGTGAAGGCCACGAAGTCGGCCTGGAGGGCCTGGACGTCCAGCGGCATGTGCGGCGCGGCCTGGGAGGCGTCGATACACACCAGGGCGCCGACCTCCTGGGCGCGGCGCACGATCGCCTCGACCGGGTTGACCGTGCCCAGGATGTTGGAGACCAGCACGAAGGAGACGATCTTCGTCTTCTCGGTGATGACCTCGTCGATGCGGGAGAGGTCGAGCCGGCCCTCGTCGGTCAGCCCGAACCACTTCAGCTTCGCGCCCGTGCGCTGCGCGAGCAGCTGCCACGGCACGATGTTGGAGTGGTGCTCCATCTCCGTGATGACGATCTCGGTCTCGTGGTCCACCCGGTAGGGCTCGTCGGCCCAGCCGAGCATGTTCGCCACGAGGTTGAGCGACTCGGAGGCGTTCTTGGTGAAGATCACCTCGTCGCGCGAGGGGGCGTTGACGAACTCCGCGACCTTGTCGCGCGCGCCCTCGTACAGCGCCGTGGCCTCCTCGGCGAGCACATGCACACCGCGGTGGACGTTGGCGTTGTAGCGCTCGTAGTACTCGCTCAGGGCGTCCAGCACCTGACGCGGCTTCTGCGAGGTCGCCGCGTTGTCCAGGTACACGAGCTTCCGCCCGTCGTGGACCTGGCGGTCCAGGATGGGGAAGTCCTTGCGGATCGCCTCGGTGTCGAGGAGGCCCGGCAGCTGTGTCACTCGGATGCGCCACCCTTCACGTATGCCTCGTAGCCCTCGTTCTCCAGCTTGTCCGCGAGCTCGGCGCCGCCGGACTCGACGATGCGGCCGCCGGCGAACACGTGGACGTGGTCGGGCTTGATGTAGCGCAGGATGCGCGTGTAGTGCGTGATCAGCAGGGTGCCGACCTCGCCGGGCTCGCGGACGCGGTTGACGCCCTCGGAGACGATGCGCAGGGCGTCGACGTCCAGACCGGAGTCGGTCTCGTCGAGGATCGCGACCTTCGGCTTGAGCAGTTCGAGCTGGAGGATCTCGTGGCGCTTCTTCTCACCGCCGGAGAAGCCCTCGTTGACGTTGCGCTCGGCGAAGGCGGGGTCCATGTTGAGCCGCTCCATGGCCTCCTTGACCTCCTTCACCCAGGTGCGCAGCTTGGGGGCCTCGCCGCGGACGGCGGTGGCGGAGGTGCGCAGGAAGTTGGAGACGGAGACACCGGGGACCTCGACCGGGTACTGCATGGCGAGGAAGAGGCCGGCGCGGGCGCGCTCGTCGACGGACATCTCCAGGACGTCCTCGCCGTCGAGGGTGACGGTGCCGCCGGAGACGGTGTACTTGGGGTGACCGGCGAGCGCGTAGGCGAGGGTCGACTTGCCGGAGCCGTTGGGGCCCATGATGGCGTGCGTCTCGCCCTGCTTCACGGTGAGGTCGACGCCCTTGAGGATCTCCTTCGTGGCGTTGTCGGCCTCGACGGTGACGTGCAGGTCTCGGATTTCAAGCGTTGCCATGGGTGCCTCAGGACTCCTGGGTGAGGGAGACGAGCACGTCGTCCCCTTCGATCTTTACGGGGTATACGGGGACGGGGCGCGTCGCCGGAAGGGCGTCGGGCTTGCCGGAACGGAGGTCGAAACGCGAGCCGTGCAGCCAGCACTCGATGTGGCAGTCGTCCACCTCGCCCTCCGCGAGGGAGACGTTCGCGTGCGAGCAGATGTCGTGGATCGCGAACACCTCCCCCCCGGTCTGCACGAGGGAGACCGGCGTGCCGTCGAGTTCCACCCGCTTCGGGGTGTCCTCCTCCAGCTCGCTCAGCCCGCAGGCGCGTACGAAGGTCATGCGGCCGCCGCCTCCAGCTCCTCCTCGATCTTGGCGATCAGGCGCTCCTCGATGTCCGGGACGCCGATCTGCTGGATGAGTTCGGCGAAGAAGCCGCGGACCACCAGACGGCGGGCGTCCTGCTCGGGGATGCCGCGGGCCATCAGGTAGAAGAGCTGCTCGTCGTCGAAGCGGCCGGTCGCGGAGGCGTGGCCGGCGCCGACGATCTCGCCGGTCTCGATCTCCAGGTTGGGCACGGAGTCGACGCGGGCGCCGTCGGTGAGAACCAGGTTGCGGTTCATCTCGTAGGTGTCGGTGCCCTCGGCCTTGGCCTCGATGAGCACGTCACCGATCCACACGGCGTGCGCGCCGTCGCCCTGGAGCGCGCCCTTGTAGGCGACGTTGGACTTGCAGTGCGGGACGTTGTGGTCGACCAGGAGGCGGTGCTCCTGGTGCTGGCCGGCGTCGGTGAGGTACAGGCCGAACAGCTCGGCCTCGCCGCCGGGGCCGGCGTAGGCGACACGCGGGTGCAGCCGGACGACGTCGCCGCCGAAGGTGACGATCACCGACTTGAAGGAGGCGTCCCGGCCGACGAGGGCGTCGTGCTGGGCGGCGTGCACCGCCTTGTCGTCCCAGTCCTGGACGGAGACGACGGTCAGCTTGGCGCCGTCGCCGAGGACGTACTCGACGCCCGCGGCGAGCACCGCGTCACCGGTGTGGTCGATGATCACGACGGCCTCGGCGAAGGCGCCGAGCTCGATCACCTGGTGGGCGTAGGCGGTGCCGCCCTCGCCGTGCACCGTGATGCGGATCGGCTCGGTGAGGACGGTCTCCTTGGGCACGGTCACCACCGAGGCCCGCTCGAAGGCGGAGTACGCCTGGGCGGCGACGCGGTCCACGGGGGTGCCGGCGCGGCCGAGCCGCGCGTCGTCGCGGCCGACGCTCTCGACGGTGACGCCCTCGGGGGCCTCGACGGCGACCTTGACGCCGCCGGTGGCGGTGGCGGTGCCGTCGTGCAGACCGCGCAGCCGCTCGAGCGGGGTGAACCGCCACTCCTCCTCGCGGCCGTGGGGGACGGGGAAGTCCGCCACGTCGAAGGACGGGGGCGCGCTCATGCGGGTGGCGACGGTCGACTCGGCGGCGACCGCGATCGAGCCCGCGGTGGTGGAACCCACGGGGATGTTCTGAGCCTCAGCCATGGCTGTCGTAGTGCTCGCTTTCCTTTGCGTAAGGGGCTTGACGGAACGGCGTGGTGCTCTAGCCGACCGCGCCTTCCATCTGCAGCTCGATCAGCCGGTTGAGCTCGAGCGCGTACTCCATCGGCAGCTCCTTGGCGATCGGCTCGACGAAGCCTCGCACGATCATCGCCATCGCCTCGAACTCGCTCAGGCCGCGGCTCATCAGGTAGAAGAGCTGGTCCTCGGAGACCTTGGAGACGGTCGCCTCGTGGCCCATGGACACGTCGTCCTCGCGGACGTCCACGTAGGGGTAGGTGTCCGAGCGGGAGATGGTGTCGACGAGCAGCGCGTCGCAGAGCACGTTGGACTTGGAGCCCGGGGCGCCCTCGCCGATCTCGATCAGACCGCGGTAGGACGTACGGCCACCGCCGCGCGCCACCGACTTGGAGACGATGTTGGACGAGGTGTTGGGGGCCATGTGGACCATCTTGGCGCCCGCGTCCTGGTGCTGGCCCTCGCCTGCGAAGGCGATGGACAGCGTCTCGCCCTTGGCGTGCTCGCCCATCAGGTAGACGGCCGGGTACTTCATCGTCACCTTGGAGCCGATGTTGCCGTCGACCCACTCCATGGTCGCGCCCTCGTAGGCCACGGCGCGCTTGGTGACCAGGTTGTAGACGTTGTTCGACCAGTTCTGGATGGTCGTGTAGCGGCAGCGGGCGTTCTTCTTGACGATGATCTCGACGACCGCGGAGTGCAGCGAGTCCGACTTGTAGATCGGGGCGGTGCAGCCCTCGACGTAGTGCACGTAGGCGCCCTCGTCGACGATGATCAGGGTCCGCTCGAACTGGCCCATGTTCTCGGTGTTGATCCGGAAGTAGGCCTGGAGCGGGATCTCGACGTGCACGCCCGGCGGGACGTAGATGAAGGAGCCGCCGGACCAGACGGCGGAGTTCAGCGACGCGAACTTGTTGTCGCCGACCGGGATGACCGTGCCGAAGTACTCCTTGAAGAGCTCCGGGTGCTCCTTCAGGGCGGTGTCGGTGTCCAGGAAGATGACGCCCTGCTCCTCCAGGTCCTCACGGATCTGGTGGTAGACGACCTCCGACTCGTACTGGGCGGCGACACCGGCGACGAGGCGCTTCTTCTCGGCCTCCGGGATGCCCAGCTTGTCGTAGGTGTTCTTGATGTCCTCGGGCAGGTCCTCCCAGGACTCCGCCTGCTTCTCCGTGGAGCGCACGAAGTACTTGATGTTGTCGAAGTCGATGCCGGAGAGGTCGGAGCCCCAGTTCGGCATGGGCTTCTTCTCGAACAGGCGCAGGCCCTTGAGGCGGAGCTTGGTCATCCACTCCGGCTCGTCCTTCTTCGCGGAGATGTCCCGGACGACTTCCTCGTTCAGGCCGCGGCGCGCCGACGCACCGGCCTCGTCACGGTCGGCCCAGCCGTATTCGTAGGTGCCCAGACCCTCCAGCTCGGGGTGGGCAGTCTCCGTGGGGAGAGTCATGCGGGGTTCCTCCCGGACGTGCTTTCAGATGCGTGGTGGGAAATCTTGGGGATGAACGTCGTGCAGACGCCGTCGCCGTGCGCGATCGTCGCCAGCCGCTGTACGTGCGTACCGAGAAGCTCGGCGAAAATTTCCGTCTCGGCCTCGCAGAGCTGCGGAAACTTTTCGGCGGCGTGAGCGACCGGGCAGTGGTGCTGGCAGAGCTGCTCACCGACCGGTGCGCTGCGCGCCGTCGCAGCGTACCCGTCCGCGCTGAGGGCCTTGGCCAGTGCTTCCGTCCGCTCCTCGGGGGCCGCGGCCGCGACCGCCTCGCGGTAGGCGTCCGCCTGGGCGGCGATCCGGGCGCGGGCGAAGGCGACGATCGCCTCGCTGCCGCCCTCCTGCTCGCCGATCCAGCGCAGGGCGTCCACGGCCAGTTTGTCGTACGACTGGTCGAAGGCGTCCCGCCCGCAGTCGGTGAGGGCGAACACCTTGGCCGGGCGCCCGCGCGTGCGCGCGCCGTAGACGCGCCGCTCGCGGGCTTCCACGACGTTGTCGGCGGCCAGCGCGTCCAGGTGCCGGCGTACGGCCGCCTGGGTGAGACCGAGCCGCTCGGCCAGCTCGGCGACGGTCGACGGGCCGTGGTCCAGGACGGAGCGGGCGACGCGGTTGCGGGTGGACCGCTCACCGGTTGCCAGTTCCTCGTGGGAAGCCTCGCCAACGTTTTTCACAACGCCATTGTTGCGTAATTCATCCGGCCCCGGCAAGCCGCGCCCGGAGACCCCCAAGGTGCGCTGCATCACTTAGGCAAACCTAATTTGACCTGCGGAAACGATCTCTGATCGATCGAACCGACGGCACCCGCGAGTCAGGTCCGGAACGCTCCGGGACCATGCCCGCACCCCCGCCGACCGCCCCCCTCGCCACCCGCGACACCCTGGCCGCCGAGCTGCGCGAGCCCGGTGTGCGGCCCGGCGGGATCCTTCTCGCGCACTCCTCGCTCAGCTCCCTCGGCCGGGTGAACGCAGGACGGGTCACCGTCGTCCGGGCCCTGCCCGGCGCACTCGGCCCCGACGGCACCCTGGCGGTCCCCGCCCGGTCCGGCGATCTCTCCGGCCCTGCACTGTGGCAGGCCCCGCCCGTGCCCGAGGGGGTGGCCCGGGATCCGGGCCACCCTGCCCGCCCACGACCCGCTGACCAGCACCCCCTCGCGCGGGGTCGGCATGCTCCCGAAGACCCCACGGACCTGGCCGGGGCCTCGCCGGGGGCACCGCCCACGCCCCTGAGGCAGTGGGGGAGCGCACCCCCGGACGTCGCTCGCGGGCGGTGGGACCCCGCGCGGCGGAGGTCGTCGCCGGGCACACGACCGGCTGCCGGCCCGAGGGGCCCGGTCCGCCGGCGAAGCCGGAACGGCTCGGCGCGCGGGCGCCGCTGCCGGGCACCGGACACGACAGGCGCACCAGCCTCCACCTCGCCGAGTACCGCGTCCCCGCCCCTCGCGTGGAGGTGGGCCGCCCCTCCTCCGACGGCGGGGAGACGGTGACCGGGGCGTCCGTCCCCTCCGAGCGGTTCGACGAACCGGGGCACGACGTCGAACGGGGCCGCCCCGTCGTGCGCGGCAGGGTCAAGGCGGCCGGGGCCCGGCCGTTCCCCGGGGCGGACGCGGTGGCCCACGCCGGGCGGTGGCTGCCGGTGCGCCGCCCCCGGGAGGAGTTCCGGCACCCCGCGGTCCGAGGTCCCGGCCGCCTACCTAGACTCGTGACCCATGCGAAGTGAGCCCGTGGTCCAGGTGCAGGCCCTGGTGAAGCGGTACGGCACGAAGACCGCGGTGGACGGCCTCGACCTGGTGGCCCGGCAGGGCGTCACCGCCGTGCTCGGCCCCAACGGGGCGGGCAAGACGACCACGGTCGAGACCTGCGAGGGGTACCGGCGGCCGGACTCCGGCACGGTGCGCGTCCTGGGCCTCGACCCCGTGCGGCAGTCGGCACGGTTGCGGCCCCGCGTCGGGGTCATGCTCCAGTCCGGCGGCGTCTACTCGGGCGCGCGGGCCGACGAGATGCTGCGGCACGTGGCGAGGCTGCACGCACATCCGCTGGACGTGGACACGCTGATCGAACGCCTCGGCCTGGGATCCTGCGGCCGTACGACGTACCGGCGGCTCTCCGGCGGCCAGCAGCAGCGGCTCGCACTGGCGATGGCCGTGGTCGGGCGCCCGGAGCTGGTGTTCCTGGACGAACCGACCGCCGGTCTCGACCCGCAGGCCCGCCGCGCCACCTGGGACCTGGTGCGGGACCTGCGCGCCGACGGCGTCTCCGTGATCCTCACCACGCACTACATGGACGAGGCCGAACAGCTCGCCGACGACGTGGCGATCATCGACGCCGGCCGGCTGATCGCCCAGGGCTCCCCCGAGGAGCTGTGCAGGGGCGGCGCCGAGAACACGCTCCGCTTCTCCGGCCGCCCGGGACTGGACGTCGCCTCGCTGCTGAAGGCCCTGCCCGCCGGGTCCGCGGCCGTCGAGGCGACCCCGGGCTCGTACCGGGTCGTCGGCGAGGTCGGCCCGCAGATGCTCGCCACGGTGACGTCCTGGTGCGCGCAGCACGGGGTGATGCCGGACCGGATCTCGGTGGAACGGCACACCCTCGAAGACGTCTTCCTGGAACTCACCGGCAAGGAGTTGCGCTCGTGACGGCCACCGGCACCTACACCCCGAAACCGGGGGCCGCTCCCCTGACGCGCATGATCGCCGCACAGGCGGCGCTCGAGACCAGGATGCTGCTGCGCAACGGCGAGCAGCTGCTGCTGACGGTGGTCATCCCCACGCTGCTGCTCGTGCTCTTCAGCACCGTGGACGTCGTGGACACCGGTGAGGGCGAGGCGGTGGACTTCCTCGCCCCCGGCGTCCTCGCACTCGCGGTGATGTCGACGGCGTTCACCGGGCAGGCCATCGCCACCGGCTTCGAGCGCCGCTACGGCGTGCTGAAACGGCTTGCCGCGTCACCGCTTCCGCGCTGGGGGCTGATGGCCGCGAAGACGCTGTCGGTGCTGGTCACCGAGGTCCTCCAGGTGGCCCTGGTGACGGTGATCGCCCTCGCGCTCGGCTGGTCCCCGCAGGGCGGCCCGATCTCCGTGTTCCTGCTGCTGGTGCTGGGCACGGCCGCCTTCTCCGGGCTCGGCCTGCTGATGGCGGGCACCCTCAGGGCCGAGGCGACGCTCGCCGCCGCCAACCTGGTGTTCCTGCTGCTGCTCGTCGGCGGCGGAGTGGTCGTACCGCTGGACGAGTTCCCCGACGCGGCGCAGGACGTCCTGGGCCTGCTGCCGATCTCCGCGCTGTCGGAGGGGCTGCGGGACGTGCTCCAGCACGGGGCAGGGATGCCGTGGGGGAGCCTCGCGACCCTCTCCGTGTGGGCGCTCGCGGGTCTCGCGGCGGCCGGGAAGCTCTTCCGCTGGGAGTAGGCGCCGTGCCCGGGACGGCCCCTCGTGAAAGCGTGCACAAGCGGCGTCCTACGATGGGACGCGTGCCAAACGTGACCCGCGCCGACGCCCAGGCGGTCCTGCGCAACCCGCTCGCCTTCATCGCCGCACGCTGGACCCCGGATCCCCGGACCGTCCGGCGGGCGGCCCTCGCCGCGCTCGCCATGGCGGTGGTCATCGTGGTCACCGGTGGTGCGGTGCGGCTGACCGGCTCCGGTCTGGGCTGCCCGACCTGGCCCAAGTGCACCGACGACTCGCTCACCACGACCAGCGAGATGGGCCTGCACGGCGTCATCGAGTTCGGCAACCGCCTGCTGACGTACGTGCTGTGCGCCGCGGTCGGCTGGGCGATCATCGCCGCGCGCTCCGAGAAGCCCCATCGGCGCAGCCTCACGCTGCTGGGCTGGGCGCAGTTCTGGATCGTCATGGGCAACGCGATCCTCGGCGGCATCGTGGTCCTCGTCGGCCTGAACCCGTACACGGTCGCGGCGCACTTCCTGCTCTCCACCGCGCTGATCGCGGTCGCCACGGTGATGTGGCAGCGCGCCCGGGAGGGCGACGCGGAGCCCCGGCCGCTGGTCGGCAAGGCCGTGCAGCAGCTGGTGTGGTGCATGGTGGCCGCCTCCGCGCTGCTGATCGCGGTCGGCACGGTGGTGACCGGCGCGGGCCCGCACGCGGGTGACTCCAGCGACGTCCCGCGGATGCCGCTCGACTGGGAGACGGTCAGCAAGCTGCACGCCGTACTGGCGTGGATCGTGGTGACGCTGACGTTCGCCCTGTGGTTCGTCCTGAAGGCGGTCGACGCCCCCAGGGGCCCGCTGGCCCGCACCCGCGAGCTGTTCCTGATCCTGCTCGCCCAGGGCGCCATCGGCTACGTCCAGTACTTCACCGACCTCCCCGAGGTCCTGGTCGGCCTGCACATGTTCGGCTCCTGCGTGATGTGGATCTGGGTGCTCCGCGTCCTGCTGTCGCTGCGCGAGCGTCCGGGAGCGGGCCGTGCGCCGGACGCGGCCGCACCGGGCGCTCGGGAACCCGCCACCACCGCGTCGATCGCCGGTCCCGGGTAGTCCCGGGCCGGCCGGGCCCGGCACACGGTCCGCTCCCGGGCGGGCGGCGCGGGATCCCCGTGGCGCCGCCGTCCGATGTCCTCCACGACCTCGCCGGACGCTCCGAGGCCGGGCAGTACGCCCAGGGCCTCCCGCTCGGTGATCAGCCGGCCCTCCCGCAGGGTGACGGTGGCCCGGGCGAAGGTGAGCAGCCCCAGGTCGACCCACGCGTCCTGCGTCCAGTGGGCGGCCCGGTCCACCTCCCGTCGCCAGGAGTCGCGCAGGTCGCGCACCACGAGGTCGGCGAGCTCGCCGTCCGGTACCGGCGGCAGGACGTCCGCGGGCGACGCCCCGTGCAGGACCCGGCCGAAGGTGTGCAGCTCGGTCCGGGTGACAGGAGTGACCGGGCGCTTGAACAGCTGCTCGTGCGCCCGGGTGAGGTGGCGCCGCCCGGCGCCCGCCGTGGTGTCCTGCGTGAGGCAGGGGCAGTGGAGCCGGCCGGCGAGTGGCTCGTCGCGCAGGCGGGCGTGCACCAGGGCCAACCGCCATGCCGTGCGCGGTCCGACCGGGTGGTCCAGAACCGTGATCACGTCAAGGTCGCTGCGGTCCTCCTGGTGGTCGCCGCCGGCCGGTGAGCCGTACGCCCGCACGGCGACGGGGGCGGGCGGCGCGAGGCCGGTGAGGAAACGGTCGAGCAGGGCGCCGGTCGGCGTACGACCGGTCCTCCCGTCTCAGGCGAGTCCGTACACCCGGCCCGCGTTCCCCGAGGCGATCAGGCCGGCCACCCGCCGGGCGTCGTCCGGTGACCACGCGCCCTCGGCCACCCAGGCGCCGAGCACCCGGGCGAGGGCCTCGCGGAACAGGTGGGCGCCGACGACGTGCAGTTCGGGCAGGCCGCGGGCGCCGCTGGAGAAGAGGATCTTGCCGAAGGGGGCGAGTTCCAGGACCTCCGCGAGGACGGTCGCCGCGCGGGCGCCGGTGCGGACCGGATCGGTGCCGCAGTCGGCGTAGACGTGCGGGAAGACACCGGCGAGGTGGGCGGCCTGGCGGTGGTACGGGTAGCCGTGCAGCAGGACGAGGTCGGTGCCGAGACCGGCGGTGGCCCGGACGAAGTCGGTCAGCAGGACGGGGTCGGTGCGGGTGCCCGGTGCGGCGAGACCGGCGTGCAGCTGGAGGGGCCGGCCCGAGGCGACGGCGAGCCACAGCAGGTGCCGCAGCAGCACGGGGTCGCTCGGTTCGTCCCCGACCCGGCGTGCGGCCAGCCAGCGCCCCGCCGCGCCGCGCACCTCGCCCGGCCCGGGCGGCTCGGGAGCGAGCGCCGGGCCGTGCCGCACGCCGGCGACGGAGGTGAAGGCGACGGCGTGCGCGGCGGCCGCGTGCACCGACTCGGCGAGGTTGGCGAGGAAGGACTCGACGGTGCCGGAGGTGTCGGCGACCTGTTCGGCGAGCTGCTCCAGGCGGACGATCTCGTGGGCCTCGGCGTCACCGGCCGTGCCCAGCTCGGTGGGGCCGGTGAGGTCGCCGGGCAGCCCGGTGTCGACGAGATAGGCGGTGATGCCGCTGCCCCGCAGCAGTCGCCGCCCGGCCTCGAGCACGCCCAGTTCCCGGCGCCGGGCCAGGTAGCGGGCGGGCGGACAGTGCGGCTCCAGGCCGAGCAGGGGCGGGCACCAGCGGCGTACGGCGAAGCCGGTCTGGGTGTCGAAGAGGGTGGTGCCGGGGGCGGGCGGTCCCTCGGTGCGGACGAGCTGGGCCTCGAAGGTGCCGAGTCCCAGCTCCGTGCGGAGCACCCCGTGGCAGTACTGGTCCACGAGTGAGGGTGTTTCGATCATCCGGAGCTCCCCGGGACGGGACCGTGTCGATGCTTCACAGGTCCTAACGGGTGAACCCCCGGGGAGGTGGCGCGCTCGCCGGGCGCAGGCCGTCCGCGGCCGCCCGCGCTCCTGGGCCGGCCACCCCCGGGCCGGCTGCCGGTCAGCCGTTGGACGGGCCGCCGACCTGGATCCCCGCCATGCGGCTCCACTCGTACGGGCCCGTCCTCACCTTCGCCGCGAACTCGCCGTCGAAGTTCTCGTGGACGGTGATGCCCGCCTTCTCGACGGCCTTCTCGGCGATCTCCACGGACGGGGCGAAGACGTCGCCCCAGTCGCCGTCCCCGCCGACGAGGACGATGCGGGCACCGCGCTGTCCGAGGTACGCGACCTGGCCCTCGGCGCCGCCGTGTGCCGTGGCGAAGCTGCTGATCTGCTTGGCGAGCCGGGCCGCCTTCCGCTCTGCCTTCGGGTCCACCTGCTGCGTGTCTGCCATGACCAGGATGCTACCGACGGGTAGGTCCAACGGCGACGGGCGGGGTCCGTGGCCTTGACCACGTACCCCGCCCGGTCGGCGCGTGAGGAGCGGTCACCGCAGGAACGGGTCCACCGCGACGGCCACGAAGAGCAGCGACACATAGGTGATGGACCAGTGGAACAGGCGCATCTCCTTCAGCTTGCCGCCCGTCACCTCGGCCTTCGCGCGGTTCAGCAGCGCGTGCGCCTCCCACAGCCACCAGCCGCCCGCCGCCAGGGCGACCGCCGTGTAGAACCAGCCGGTGTAGCCGAGCGGGGTGAGCAGCAGCGACACCGCGACCATGACCCAGCTGTAGAGCACGATCTGCCTGGCGACCGCCTTGTTGCCGGCGACGACCGGCAGCATCGGCACTCCGACGCGCGCGTAGTCGTCCCTGACCTTCATGGACAGCGGCCAGTAGTGCGGCGGCGTCCAGAAGAAGATGACGAGGAAGAGGACGACCGGCGCCCAGGACATCGAGTTGGTGACCGCGGACCAGCCGATCAGCACCGGCATGCAGCCGGCGATGCCGCCCCACACGATGTTCTGCGCCGTGCGCCGCTTGAGGATCATCGTGTAGACGACGACGTAGAAGAGGAGCGCGCCGAGGGAGAGCCACGCGGACAGCCAGTTGACGGTCAGCCCGAAGAGCAGGGTCGAGACGACCGCCAGGGTGATGCCGAAGGCCAGGCACTCGCGCGGGCCGACCATGCCGGTCACCAGCGGACGCTGCGAGGTGCGGTCCATCAGCGCGTCGATGTCGCGGTCGATGTACATGTTGAGCGCGTTCGCGCCGCCCGCGGACAGGTAACCGCCGACGCAGGTCAGCAGCACCAGCGTCAGATCGGGTACGCCCTGCTGCGCCAGGAACATCACCGGGACGGTGGTGATGAGCAGCAACTCGATGATCCGCGGCTTGGTGAGGGCCACGAATGCCATCACACGGGCCCCGAACGGCCGATGGGCAGGGCTCCGACTGGTCCCCAGCATCCCCGCTGGACGGGATTCAACGGCCGTCACGCACACCCCTACAGAGACATCCCAGCAAGCCTCCCTGGTGAAGTGGCGGTAAAGGCTCGCGCGTACCACGCCACTGTAGACGTTGCCCAGACCCGGACATCCGCGGGGGTCGGATCGTGTTGGGCGGCGCGCTCCCGGGTGCACCCCGAAGCTCGATCGAGCACCCGGATGAGCGGCCCCGTATTCATCTGCCGAACGGGGAGAACGGACCGGTCAGGAGGCGGATCCACGGGAGTGCCCGCACTCTGGAATGACTCGGGGGAAGGCGCGTCCTACGGGGGTAGGCTCGACCTCGCCGGTGGGTCGTCACCGGTATCCGACATGTGGAGAGGAGCCCTGACTCAGGGTGAGCATCAAGCCGACCACCACAGACCTCGAGTGGACCGAGTTGGACCAGCGGGCCGTCGACACCGCCCGCGTCCTGGCCGCCGATGCCGTACAGAAGGTCGGTAACGGCCATCCGGGTACGGCGATGAGTCTGGCGCCCGCCGCCTACACCCTCTTCCAGAAGGTGATGCGGCACGACCCGGCGGACGCCGACTGGGTCGGACGGGACCGTTTCGTCCTGTCCGCCGGTCATTCGTCCCTGACCCTCTACACCCAGCTGTACCTGGCCGGCTTCGGCCTGGAGCTGGACGACCTGAAGGCGTTCCGTACCTGGGGCTCGAAGACTCCGGGCCACCCGGAGTACGGGCACACCACGGGCGTGGAGACCACGACCGGCCCGCTGGGCCAGGGTGTCGCCAACGCCGTGGGCATGGCGATGGCCGCGCGCTACGAGCGCGGTCTGTTCGACCCGGAGGCCGCCGAGGGCGAGTCCCCGTTCGACCACTTCGTCTACTGCATCGCCGGCGACGGCTGCCTGCAGGAGGGCATCTCCGCCGAGGCGTCCTCCCTCGCGGGCCACCAGAAGCTGGGCAACCTGGTGCTGCTGTGGGACGACAACCACATCTCCATCGAGGGCGACACCGAGACGGCCGTCTCCGAGGACGTCGTCAAGCGGTACGAGGCCTACGGCTGGCACGTGCAGCGCGTGGCCCCGAAGCCCGACGGCGACCTGGACCCGAACGCGATCTACGACGCGATCCAGGAGGCGAAGAAGGTCACGGACAAGCCGTCCTTCATCGCCATGCGGTCGATCATCGCCTGGCCCGCCCCCAACGCGCAGAACACCGAGGCCGCGCACGGCTCGGCGCTCGGCGACGACGAGGTCGCGGCCACCAAGCGCGTCCTCGGCTTCGACCCGGAGCAGAGCTTCGAGGTCTCCGACGAGGTCATCGGCCACACCCGCAAGGCGCTGGAGCGGGGCCAGGCGGCCCGTGCGGTGTGGGAGAAGTCCTTCCAGCAGTGGCGGGACAACAACCCCGGGCGTGCCGCCGACTACGACCGGATCGCCGCCGGTGAGCTGCCCGAGGGCTGGCAGGACGTCATCCCGGTCTTCGAGCCGGGCAAGGGCGTGGCCACCCGTGCCGCGTCCGGCAAGGTGCTGCAGGCGCTCGGCGCGGTGATCCCGGAACTGTGGGGCGGCTCGGCCGACCTGGCGGGCTCCAACAACACCACGATCGACAAGACCTCCTCGTTCCTCCCGGTCGGCAACCCGCTGCCCGAGGCCGACCCGTACGGGCGCACGATCCACTTCGGCATCCGTGAGCACGCCATGGCCGCCGAGATGAACGGCATCGCGCTGCACGGCAACACCCGCGTCTACGGCGGCACCTTCCTGGTGTTCTCCGACTACATGCGCAACGCGGTGCGGCTGTCGGCGCTGATGCACCTGCCGGTGACGTACGTGTGGACGCACGACTCCATCGGTCTGGGCGAGGACGGCCCGACGCACCAGCCGGTCGAGCACCTGGCCTCGCTGCGCGCCATCCCCGGCCTCAACGTGGTCCGCCCGGCGGACGCGAACGAGACCGCGATCGCCTGGCGGGAGATCCTCCGCCGCTGGACGAAGGAGTTCGGCAAGGGCGCCCCGCACGGTCTGGCGCTGACCCGCCAGGGCGTGCCGACGTACGAGCCCAACGAGGACGCGGCCAAGGGCGGCTACGTCCTGTTCGACGCCGAGGGGCCCTCCGGGCAGAGCGCGGAGCCGCAGGTCGTGCTGATCGCCACCGGTTCCGAGGTGCACGTCGCCGTCGGGGCGCGCGAGCGGCTCCAGGCCGACGGTGTGCCCACGCGCGTGGTGTCCATGCCGTCCGTGGAGTGGTTCGAGGAGCAGGAACAGGGGTACCGGGACAGCGTCCTGCCGCCGGCCGTCAAGGCACGCGTGGCCGTCGAGGCCGGCATCGGCCTCACCTGGCACAAGTACGTCGGGGACGCCGGCCGCATCGTCTCCCTGGAGCACTTCGGCGCCTCCGCCGACGGCAAGGTGCTGTTCGAGGAGTTCGGATTCACCGCCGGGAACGTCGCCGCCGTCGCCCGGGAATCTCTCGCCGCAGCCCAGCGCTGACGCCCACATACGACACCTAGGAGATGGAATTTCCATGACAGACGCACTGAAGCGCCTTTCCGAGGAAGGCGTCGCGATCTGGCTGGACGACCTGTCGCGCAAGCGGATCACGTCCGGCAACCTCGCCGAACTGATGGATCAGCAGCACGTCGTGGGCGTCACCACCAACCCGACGATCTTCCAGAAGGCGATCTCCGAGGGCGACGGCTACGACACGCAGCTGACCGACCTGGCCGCCCGCAAGGTCACCGTCGAAGAGGCCATCCGCATGATCACCACGGCGGACGTCCGCGACGCCGCCGACATCCTGCGCCCGGTCTTCGACGCCACCGACGGCCGTGACGGCCGGGTCTCGATCGAGGTCGACCCGCGGCTGGCGCACAACACCCGCGCGACGGTCGCCGAGGCCAAGCAGCTGGCGTGGCTGGTGGACCGGCCCAACACGCTGATCAAGATCCCGGCGACCGAGGCCGGCATCCCGGCGATCGCCGAGGTCATCGGCCTGGGGATCAGCGTCAACGTCACGCTGATCTTCTCCCTGGAGCGCTACCGCAAGGTCATGGACGCGTTCCTGACCGGTCTGGAGAAGGCCAGGGACCGCGGCCTGGACCTGTCGGAGATCCACTCCGTGGCGTCCTTCTTCGTGTCCCGCGTGGACACCGAGATCGACAAGCGGCTCGACGCGCTCGGCACCGACGAGGCCAAGGCGCTGCGCGGCAAGGCCGCCATCGCCAACGCGCGGCTGGCCTACCAGGCGTACGAGGAGGTCTTCTCGTCCGACCGCTGGAACGCCCTGGAGCGCGAGGGCGCCAACAAGCAGCGTCCGCTGTGGGCGTCGACCGGTGTGAAGGACAAGGCGTACAAGGCCACGATGTACGTCGACGAGCTGGTGGCGCCGAACACGGTGAACACCATGCCGGAGGCGACCCTGTTCGCCACCGAGGAGCAGGGCGAGATCCGGGGCAACGCCGTCGCCGGCACCTACGAGCAGGCCCGCGCCGACCTGGACGCGGTCGAGGCGCTCGGCATCCCGTACGACGAGGTGGTGCGGCTCCTGGAGGACGAGGGCGTCGACAAGTTCGAGGGCTCCTGGAGCGACCTGCTGAAGTCGACCGAGGCGGAGCTGCAGCGCCTCGCCCCCTCGGAGGGCTGAGACCTTGTCGAGCAGCAACCCGCTGCGTGACCCTGCGGACCGACGGCTCCCGCGCATCGCGGGGCCGTCGGGCCTGGTCATCTTCGGCGTCACGGGCGACCTGTCGCGCAAGAAGCTGATGCCGGCCGTGTACGACCTCGCCAACCGGGGTCTGCTGCCGCCGGGCTTCTCGCTGGTGGGGTTCGCCCGCCGCGAGTGGGCGAACGAGGACTTCGCCCAGGAGGTCCACGACGCGGTCAAGGAGCACGCCCGCACCCCCTTCCGCGAGGAGGTCTGGCAACAGCTCATCCAGGGCATGCGCTTCGTGCAGGGCACCTTCGACGACGACGAGTCGTTCGAGCGGCTGCGCGAGACGATCGAGGAGCTGGACAAGGCGCAGGGCACGGGCGGCAACTTCGCCTTCTACCTGTCGGTGCCGCCGCGTTCCTTCCCGGTGGTCATCCAGCAGCTGAAGAAGCACGGGCTGGCCGACCAGAAGGACGGCTCCTGGCGCCGTGCGGTGATCGAGAAGCCGTTCGGGCACGACCTGAGGTCGGCCGAGGAACTGAACGCGATCGTCCACGAGGTCTTCGCCCCGGACCAGGTCTTCCGCATCGACCACTACCTGGGCAAGGAGACGGTCCAGAACATCCTGGCGCTGCGCTTCGCCAACACGATGTTCGAGCCGATATGGAACCGGTCGTTCGTCGACCACGTGCAGATCACCATGGCCGAGGACATCGGCATCGGTGGCCGGGCCGGCTACTACGACGGCATCGGCGCCGCCCGTGACGTCATCCAGAACCACCTGCTGCAGCTGCTCGCGCTGACCGCGATGGAGGAGCCGGCCTCCTTCGACGCGGACGCGCTGGCGGCGGAGAAGACCAAGGTGCTCGGCGCCGTGCGGCTGCCGAAGGACCTGGGCCGCGACACCGTGCGCGGGCAGTACGCGGCCGGCTGGCAGGGCGGCGCGAAGGCGGTCGGGTACCTGGAGGAGGACGGCATCGACGCCTCCTCCAAGACCGACACCTACGCCGCGATCAAGCTGGGCATCGACAACCGCCGCTGGGCGGGCGTCCCCTTCTACCTGCGCACCGGCAAGCGGCTGGGCCGCCGGGTCACCGAGATCGCGGTGGTCTTCCAGCGGGCGCCGCACTCCCCCTTCGACACCACGGCCACCGAGGAGCTGGGCTCCAACGCGATCGTCATCCGCGTCCAGCCGGACGAGGGCGTCACGGTCCGGTTCGGCTCCAAGGTGCCGGGCACGTCGATGGAGATCCGGGACGTGTCGATGGACTTCGCCTACGGCGAGTCGTTCACCGAGTCCAGCCCGGAGGCCTACGAGCGCCTGATCCTGGACGTCCTGCTGGGTGACTCCAACCTCTTCCCGCGCACGGAGGAGGTCGAGCTGTCCTGGAAGATCCTCGACCCGATCGAGGAGTACTGGGACGCCAACGGCAGTCCGGCCCAGTACCCGGCCGGAACGTGGGGACCCGTCGAGGCGGACGAAATGCTCGAGCGAGACGGACGGAGCTGGCGCCGGCCATGAAGACAGACCTCACGGACACCACGGCCAGCAAGATCAACAAGGCGCTGGTGCAAGCCCGTCGGGCCATCGGCACACCAGCCGTCGGCATGGTGCTCACCCTGGTCATCGTCACGGACGAGGAGAACGCCTACGACGCGCTGAAGGCGGCCGGCGACGCCTCGCGCGAGCACCCCTCGCGCACGCTGGTCGTCATCAAGCGCGTCTCCCGCTCGCCCCGGGACCGCACCCAGTCCCGCCTCGACGCCGAGGTGCGGGTCGGCGCGGACGCCGGCACCGGCGAGACCGTCGTGCTCCGCCTCTACGGCGAGGTCGTCGACCACGCCCAGTCGGTGGTGCTGCCGCTGCTGCTGCCCGACGCCCCGGTGGTGGTGTGGTGGCCGGTCAACGCCCCGCTGGACCCGGCGAAGGACCCGCTGGGCGCGCTGGCCCAGCGCAGGGTGACCGACACCTACGCCTGCGAGCAGCCGGTGGAGGAGCTCGCCGCCCGCGCCGAGGCCTACACCCCCGGCGACACCGACCTGTCGTGGACCCGCATCACGCCCTGGCGTTCGATGCTGGCCGCGGCGCTGGACCAGATCGCCTGCGAGGTGCAGGGCGTCGAGGTGGAGGGCGAGGAGTTCAACCCGAGCTGCGAGCTGCTGGCGATGTGGCTCGCGGACCGGCTGGACGTCCCCGTCAAGCGCTCGCACTCCAGCGGCCCGGGACTCACCGCGGTCCGCATGGACACCGACTGCGGACCGATCGTGCTGGACCGCGCCGACGGCTCGCTGGCGACGCTGTCCATCCAGGGCCAGCCGAAGCGTGCGGTGGCGCTGAAGCGCCGCGACACGGCGGAGCTGATCGCGGAGGAGCTGCGCCGCCTCGACCCGGACGACACGTACGCGTCGGCGCTGCGCTACGGCGTGGCGCGTCTGAGGTCGTCGGGGAGGGCTGACGCTCCGGCCAAAGGAGAACGGGAAGCGGTCCCCGCGCCCGTCGAGTCGGCTGCGAAAGCTCCCGCGTCCCGGGCGACGGCGCAGGCCCCGGTGAAGAAGGCGACGGCGAAGTGAGCACGGCACCGCAGCTGGTCGTGCACCGGGACAAGGAGCTGATGGCGCAGGCCGCGGCGGCCCGGCTGATCACGAAGATCGTGGACGCGCAGGCCTCGCGGGGCTCGGCGTCCGTGGTCCTGACCGGCGGCCGCAACGGCAACGGCCTGCTGGCCGCGCTGGCCGCGGCCCCGGCGCGGGACGCGATCGACTGGGCCCGCCTCGACCTGTGGTGGGGCGACGAGCGGTTCCTGCCGGAGGGCGACCCGGAGCGCAACGTCACCCAGGCCCGTGAGGCGCTGCTCGACGCGGTGCCGCTGGACCCGAAGCGCGTGCACGCCATGCCCGCGTCAAACGGCCCGCACGGCGCGGACGTGGACGCGGCGGCGGCGGCCTACGCCGGGGAGCTGGCCGCCGCGGCGGGCCCCTCGCACCACGGCCCGGTCCCGGCCTTCGACGTCCTGATGCTGGGCGTCGGCCCGGACACGCACGTGGCGTCCCTCTTCCCGGAGCTTCCGGCGGTCCGCGAGACGGAACGCACGGTGGTGGGCGTCCGGGGCGCCCCGAAGCCGCCGCCGACCCGCGTCACCCTGACCCTCCCCGCGATCCGCGCGGCCCGGGAGGTCTGGCTCCTGGCGGCGGGCGAGGACAAGGCGGAAGCGGCGGAGATCGCCCTCTCGGGCGCGGGCGAGATCCAGGCCCCGGCAGCGGGCGCCCACGGCCGCGCCCGCACGCTGTGGCTCCTGGACGCGGCAGCGGCCTCACGACTCCCGAGGGCGCTGTACCCGCCGGCGTCGCCGTGACGACCGGCCCGTCCGGGGCGCCCCCTGCGGGGAGTGCGAGGACGAGCCCCGTTCAGGGCCGAAAGGGGGCCCGGGGCGCAGCCCCGGGGGCGGGGGGGGGGGCAGCCCCCCCCCCCCCCCCCCCCGCCCGACCCCCCCCCCCCCCACCCCCCCCCCCCCCCCCGGCCCCCGGGGGCCCCCCCCCCCCCCCCCCCCCCCCCCCCCCCCCCCCCCCCCCCGCCCCCCCCCCCCCCCCCCCCCCCCCCCCCCCCCCCCCCCCCCCCCCCCCCCCCCCCCCCCC
>NZ_JAHWZY010000169.1:0-237 GCF_041380215.1 Streptomyces pimonensis | reverse complement strand
GTAGGGCTTGGTCATCTTCACCCGTGAGTGGCGTGTCCGTTTGTTCGTCGGTGTCGTTGGGCTGGTGTGACACCTGAGGAGTTGGCCGGGGTCCGGGAGGACCTGGAGGCGTTCGCGGCGGAGTTGTTCGACGGGTTCTTCCGGGCGGACCAGCGGCGGTGGGGGCAGGCGTATGTGCGCGGGCTGCTGCTGGACGGGCGGCGCAAGTCGGTGGAGCCGATGGCGGCCCGTCTCGGT
>NZ_JAHWZY010000168.1:0-246 GCF_041380215.1 Streptomyces pimonensis | reverse complement strand
GGCAGTGCCGTCACCGGGCCGTCGAGCCCGTCCGGCCGGTCGAGCGGAGCCCAGTCGGCCGAGGACACGGAGACGGTGCGTCCGAGGTAGTTGAAGCCGATCTGCGGCTCGGCGAGGGCCGCGAGGGCGGGCGCGGTCTCGGCGTTGAGGTGGCGCAGCAGGCCGTACCCGAAGCCGTCGCCGGGTACCGCCCGCAGCTGTTCCTTGACCCGTTTCACGGCGTCCGCGGGATCGTCTCCGGAGACG
>NZ_JAHWZY010000167.1:0-255 GCF_041380215.1 Streptomyces pimonensis | reverse complement strand
GCCGCCCCTCGGCCAGCGCGGTCAGCCCGTCCAGCAGCACCGCACGGTCCTCACCCACCACCACCGCACGGTGGGCGAACGCCGACCGGGTCGTCGCCAGCGAGTATCCGATGTCAACAGGCGGGTGCTCGTCCACGACCGACATCAGACGCTCGGCCTGGCCGCGCAGGGCGCTCTCGTCGCGTGCCGACAGCACCCACGGCACCGGACCCTCACGTACCGGCTCGGAGGTCTCCTCCCGCTCCGTCGCGGGCG
>NZ_JAHWZY010000166.1:0-255 GCF_041380215.1 Streptomyces pimonensis | reverse complement strand
ACCGTCCCTCGGCCAGCGCGGTCAGCCCGTCCAGCAGCACCGCACGGTCCTCACCCACCACCACCGCACGGTGGGCGAACGCCGACCGGGTCGTCGCCAGCGAGTATCCGATGTCCAGCACACCGACGCCCGGCGCGCCCTCGACATACTCCCGCAGCCGAACCGCCTGGTCCCGCAACGCCTCCGCGTTCCGTCCCGACAACACCCACGGCACCACACCGTCCACCGGGACCGGGCGGTACTCCTCGCTCGGGA
>NZ_JAHWZY010000165.1:0-258 GCF_041380215.1 Streptomyces pimonensis | reverse complement strand
AGCAGCGGGGTGGCCGGATCGGTGCCGGCGCCCAGTGCGTGCGCGTCGTCGGCCACCGTCCAGTCGCCGCTCCCCGACGCGGACGAGGCGACCGTACGGCCGAGGTAGTTGAAGCCGATCTGCGGCCGGGCGCAGTGCGTCAGGAGCGGGGCCGTCTGCGGGTTGAGGTAGCGCAGCAGGCCGTGCCCGAAGCCCCGGCCCGGCACCCGGCCGAGCTGCTCCTTGACCTGCTTGGCGGCGTCCACGGGATCGTCGCCC
>NZ_JAHWZY010000164.1:0-261 GCF_041380215.1 Streptomyces pimonensis | reverse complement strand
GCCGTTGCTGTCCTGGAAGGAGCGGACGAGGACCTCGTAGAAGACGGCTCGCTTGAACCAGTCGGGGTCCCGGTCCTGGGCGGGGGTGTCCTCGAAGGTGTCCGGGACGGGTTCGTTGACGATCATGCTGTGGGTGACCCTCCGATCGACGGGCTGGACGGTCGCAGGACGCGGTCGTGCTCGCCCGGGGGCTCACTCCCGGATGCCCGGCCGACGACGAGCACATGCGCTCCTCCCGGCCCCAGGCGCACATAGTTGGCC
>NZ_JAHWZY010000163.1:0-278 GCF_041380215.1 Streptomyces pimonensis | reverse complement strand
TATCAAGGCGGTCATCCCGGAGAAGAAGGACCAGGCCGCCAACCGGAAGAGGAAGGGCCGGCACGGAGGCCGGCCCGTCACTCACGACGCCGAGCTCTACAAAGAGCGCAACACCGTCGAGCGCCTGATCAACAAGTTCAAGGCGTGGCGCGGGATCGCCACCCGCTATGACAAAACCCCTGAGAGCTACCTCGCCGGACTCCACCTCCGCGCCTCCATGATCTGGATCAAGGACCTCACCCGAGCCACTCAGTGATCACGACCAGATACAGGCCCTA
>NZ_JAHWZY010000162.1:0-278 GCF_041380215.1 Streptomyces pimonensis | reverse complement strand
TTCCGTCCGGGTCCGCGGGAACCTTCAGCCGCAGCGCGTCGTGGTGGTCGAACAGCGCCTGCACCGCCGCCGTGAGCCGCTCCTCCCCCAGCCCCGGCGGCACCCGCAGGAACACCGACTGGTGGAAGCCCTCCACCGTGCCCCGCCACTCCCGCAGCCAGCGCATCACCGGGGTCGGCTCCACCGGACCCGTGCCGTCGTCCTCCGCCCGGGTGGCGGGGCCGTCGGCGTCGCGGCACACGCGGGCCAGCGCGGCGGGGGTCTGCTGTTCGAAGACG
>NZ_JAHWZY010000161.1:0-293 GCF_041380215.1 Streptomyces pimonensis | reverse complement strand
CCGGGACCGTGCCGGTGAGCCGCTGTGGCTGGGTTCGCTGAAGTCGAACATCGGGCACACGCAGGCGGCCGCCGGTGTCGCGGGTGTCATCAAGATGGTGATGGCGATGCGGCACGGCGTGCTGCCGCCGACCCTGCACGCCGACCGGCCGACGACACAGGTGGACTGGTCCGCCGGTGACGTCGAACTGCTGACAAAGCCGCAGCCGTGGCCGGAGACCGGTCGCCCGCGGCGGGCCGGTGTGTCGTCGTTCGGCGTCAGCGGCACCAACGCGCACATCGTCATCGAGCAGG
>NZ_JAHWZY010000160.1:0-294 GCF_041380215.1 Streptomyces pimonensis | reverse complement strand
CGGCCCGGTTCGCCGGTGACCGGGCCGACCACGGCGCCGCTCGTCCGGCCGTCGGTGATCGCCGTCAGGGCCGCCTGGAACTCGGACCGATCGGCGGCCACGATCACCGTGCGGTGGTCCAGCACCGTGCGCGAGGTCGCGAGCGAGTAGCCGACGTCGAGGGGCTCGTGCTCGGCCGCCAAGGGCAGCAGGCGCTCGGCCTGGCCACGCAGGGCGCCCTCGTCACCGGCCGACAGCACCCACGGCACCAGTCCCTCACGCACCGGCTCGGAGGTCTCCTCCCGCTCCGTCACG
>NZ_JAHWZY010000016.1:0-168031 GCF_041380215.1 Streptomyces pimonensis | reverse complement strand
GGCCCCCCCCCCCGCCCCCCCCGGGGGGGGGGCCCGCGGCTCAGCCCGCTGCCGGGCCGCCCACCGTCCGGCCCGGCGCCCGCGGATGCGAGGTCAGGTCCTCGTGACGCACTTCGCCGCCGCGGGTACAGCAGGTGGCGACCGGGGCGAACTCGTCGCCGCAGACGTGCTCGAGCATCATGGGCAGATCGCCGTTCTGGTGCAGATGGCGGTCGCCCCGCTCCTTGAGGGTCAGCGGAGCGGGCTCCGGTTCCAGCCCCGCCCGGGCGGGCCGGTACCCGAAGCGCCGCGGGTGCTCGCTGCAGGGGTGCTTGGCGAGGATCCCGGCGTCGGCCAGCCGCCGCAGCCGGGTGGCCAGGATGTCGCGCGGAGCGCCGATGGTGCGCACCAACTGGTCGGAACGGCCGTTGCCGGGGGCACGCCTCCCGCAGGACGAGCGGAGCGAGACCGCCGCCCGCCTCGGCCTGCGCCTGCCCGGCCGGCTGCACAGCTTCGCCGTCACCGGGGCCGACCCGCTGCCGATGCCCACCGGTGTCGTCCCGGCCACCGAGAAGGTGCCACGCCGTGCCGGTCCCTCGCTCGACGACACCGGCCTGCCCGAGGTGGACGAGGCGTTCTCCAGGGTGGTCCCGGCCTGGCGGCGGCGGACCTGCGCCGGCCCGGTCAGGGGCGGCGTGCACGGCGGCGCCACGGTCCTCGGCCATCCGCTCGGCGCCCGCGGCGCCCGGCTGACGACGACCCCGGTCCACGCGATGCGTGAACGCGGTGCCCCGCAGACCATGCTCGAGGCCGGCGGGCTCGCCAACGCGCTGGTGCCCGAACGCGTCCGACGCACCGTCGGCCGGTTCACCGTCCGCGCAACCGGTGCCGCTTGCGCCACGCCACCACCGCACCCACCAGACCCGGTACGGCGATGCAGGCAAGCGCGATCAGGAAGGCCGGGGACGTCGGGGTCGACGCGCGGGCGCCGGCCACCACGTAGGCGGCGGTGTTCGGGAGCGACCCGAGCGCCGTCGCCAGCAGAAAGGGCAGCAGACCCATGCGGGAGACGGCGGCGCAGTAGTTCGACGCGGCGAACGGAATGCCCGGGAACAGCCGGGCCGCCAGCATCGAGCGGAAGCCGTGCCGGCTCAGCTGGTCGTCCGCGGCCTTCAGCCAGCGTCCGCGCAGCAGCGGGCGGAGCGCCTCCTGGCCGAGCGCCCGCCCCAGACAGAAGGCCAGCCCGGCGCCCAGCACCGTGCCGCCCAGCGCCGCGCCCAGGCCGAGCTGGGAGCCGAACAGCGCGCCCGCGGCGAGGTTCAGCAGCGGGCGCGGCACGAACGCCACCGTGCACACCCCGTAGACCACCGCGTACGCCACGACCGCCGCGGCCCCGCCGAGCCGGTCCGGCCAGCCGTCGGTCAGCAGCCGCTGCGGCTCGAAGGCCAGCACCAGCGACGCGGCGGTGAGGAGCAGGGTGACCAGCAGGGACAGCCGTGACCACGGCGACAGCAGGAATCTGACGCAGCGGGCGGCGAATCCCGTGGCGGGGGCAGGCGGGAGCGGCGCCGAGAGGTTCGTGGCGGTGGCCCGGGGAGAGGCCGTGGCGGTGCCCCCAGAGCGGGTGGTGGCATCGAGCATCCGGTGACACTAACCGACATATGTGTGTGATCGCCGTAGTGTTCGTCTCATGCGCGTCACAGAGGGCGGCACGGCGACACCGCGCGTGCCGGTCGGCCCGCTCGCCGACACGGTGCTGGAGCGGCTCACCGCCGCCTGCGCGCCCGCGGCCGACCCGGAACGGGCCGTGGCCATGCGGACGTACATGAAGGACGTCGCTCCCTTCCCCGGCCTGACCGCCCCGGTCCGCCGCGCCCTGTCCCGCACCGTCGTGGCGGGCCTGCCCCGACCCGACGAGGCCGACTGCACGGCCGTCGCCCTGCGCTGCTGGGAGCTGTCCGAGCGCGGGTACCAGTACTTCGCCGTGGACCACCTGCGCCGCCACGTGCGCCACTGCTCCCGCGGCTTCCTGCCCGTGGCCCGGCACCTCGTCACCACGGTCCCCCGGTGGGACACCGTCGGTCTCCTCGCCCCGCACGTCGTCGGGGCGCTGGTCGCGGCCGACCGGGGCCTCACCGCCGAGGTGGACGAGTGGATCGGCGCCGACGACCGGTGGCTCGCCCGCGCCGCCCTGCTCCACCGGCTGCGCTTCAGGGAACGCACCGACACCGCGCGCCTCTTCGACTACTGCCTGTGCCGGTCCGGCCATCCGGACTTCTCCGTGGTGGCCGCGCCGGGCAGCGTGGTGCCGGGCCGGCGCTTCGCCGCGCGGGTGTACGTGCTGTCGGTCCGCGAGGGCGGCCGTACGACACCGGTGTCGACCGGGTACCGGCCGCAGTTCCACCTCCGCACGGCGGACGTCGTGGGCGACGTCGACCTCGGTGAGGCGGTGGTGGCACGGCCCGGGGACACGGTCACCATGACCGTGGAGCTGGGGCGCGAGGCGCCGCTGGAGGCCGGGCTCGGGTTCGCCGTCCGTGAGGGCGGGCGCACGGTCGGCGCCGGCACGGTGACGGCGGTCGGCTGAACGGCGGCCGGCCGCCCGTTCCCGCACAGGGGGCGGGCGGGCGGCCGTACGGGCGACGGCACACAATGGGGCGGTGAGCGAGCCCCTTCCCGTCACCCGCGTCGTCGACCACGGCACCGCCAAGCTGATGCCCGACGTGGACCGGGAGCGGGCCTGGCTGCTGACCGTCGACGGGGCGCCGCAGTCGTACGTGGACCTGGACGACCCGGCGCACCTGGAGTTCGAGTACGCGCGGCGGCTCGGGCACGTCCTCGACACGGCGGCGGAACCGGGGCGTCCCCTGGACGTCCTGCACCTCGGCGGCGGGGCGCTCACCCTGCCCCGCTACCTGGCCGCCACCCGCCCCGGCTCCCGGCAGCACGTCGTGGAGTTCGACCGGGGGCTGCTGGAGCTGGTCGCCGAACACCTGCCCCTCCCCGCCGACGCCGACGTCACCCTGCACGCGGCGGACGCCCGCGCCTGGCTGGAGGCGGCTCCTGACGACAGCGCGGACGTCCTGGTCGCCGATGTCTTCGGCGGCTCGCGGGTCCCGGCGCACCTGACCTCCGTCGCCTACGCGCAGGAGGCCGCACGCGTCCTGCGGCCCGGCGGGGTCTACCTCGCCAACCTCGCGGACGCGGCCCCGTTCGCCTTCCTCCGTTCCCAGATCGCCACCCTGGGGACGCGGTTCGAGGAGCTGGCACTCATCGCCGAGCCGGGAGTGCTGCGCGGCCGCCGTTTCGGCAACGCGGTCGTGGCCGCCGCCCGGCAGCCCCTGGACGTCGCCGCCCTGGCCCGCGTCACCGCCGCCGACGCCTTCCCCGCGAGGGTGGAGCACGGCGCGGCCCTGCGGGACTTCATGCGCGGTGCGCGTCCGGTGCGCGACGAGGACGCCGTGCCGTCGCCCGAGCCCCCCGCGGGGGCGTTCGGCATCGGCTGAGGCACCGTCCGGGCCGGCAGGCGGCGCGGACCGCGGTTCAGTCCTGCGGCGATCTCCCGGGTTCTCCGGCGGGGCTCCCGGCATCGGCCGGTGCGGCGGACGCGCCGGCGACCCGGCGGGTCCGCCGGCGCAGGTTCCGTACGTCCGGGACGCACAGCACCGCCGCCGTGACGACCACGACCAGCGCCGCGCACCCCCACAGTGCCTCCGGGCGGCCGAACGCCGTCTCCGCCGGGCCCGCCAGGGCCATCGCCGCCGGCACCAGCGCGACCGAGCCGAACCAGTCGTACGCCGAGACCCGGGACAGCTTCTCCTCCGGTATCTCCTGGTGCAGCGCGGTCATCCAGGAGACGCCGAACACCTCCAGCGACACTCCGGTCACGAACATCACCGCGCACAGCACGGTGACCGGCGCCGGCACGGCGAGCGCGGCGGAGGGCAGCGCCAGCGGGAACACGCACAGGGTGCCGACGAACAGCAGACGGCGCGGCTGCCAGCGGGTCATCAGCAGCGCACCCACCACCGTGCCCCCGCCGAAGAACGCCAGCGCCACGCCCCACGGGCCGGCGCCGCCCAGATGGTCCCGGGCGACCAGCGGCCCGTAGACCGCGTCGGCCGCGCCGACGACCGCGTTGGCGACGGAGAACTGGACGACGACACCCCAGAGCCAGGGCCGGCCGATGAACTCCCGCCAGCCCTCCTTCAGATCGGCGAGCATGCCGCCGCCCGGGGTGCGCGGCGGTACGTGCCGCACATCGAGGAACGCCCGCAGCGCCGCCGCGACCGCGAAGGCCGCCGCGTCCGCCGCCAGCACCCAGCCGGGCCCGATCGCGGCGACCATGGCACCGCCCAGCGCGGCCCCGCCGAGGGTCGCTCCGTGCATCGCCATCCGGAACACCGCGAACGCCCGGCCGGCCTGCTCACCCTCGACCGAGGACAGCAGCATGCCCTCGGCGGCCGGGTTGAAGAACGCCTGACCGGTGCCGCCGAGCGCGCTGAGCAGCATCATCTGCCACAGGTGTGCCTCGCCGGCCAGGACCAGCGCCGCGAACGCGGCCTGCGAGAGACAGTTCAGCGCGTTGGCCGCGACCATCACCCGGTGCCGCGGCAGCCGGTCCGCGACAGCGCCGCCGATCAGCAGGAACAGCACCAGCGGCAGAGTGCGGGCGGCGGCCACCAGGCCCACGTCGCCGCCGTCGCCGCCCGTGCCCAGCACGGCGAACGCGGCGGCGATCAGCGCGCCGTGACTGCCCAGGTTGGTCACCACGGCGGCGGTGGTCAGCAGGGAGTAGTTGCGGCCGGCCCAGGCGGGGCGGCGGGAGACGGCGGTCGGCACCCCGTGACTATCGCCGGGCCGGGGCCGACTTGCCAAATGGGCCGTCTCCCTGCCGATCCGCTACGACCCCGTCGGGGCGTCCTCCGTGAGGCGCACCGTGCTGAGGATCTTCTGCACGGTCGCCTCCGGGATCTCGTCCCTGACGCCCCTGGCGCCGTACAGGTTCCAGGTGACGAAGTCCCCGGCACCGTTCCTGAAGGCGAACGTGATCGCCTTGCCGTCGCTGTCGCACTTGCCGTTCTGCGGGGTGTTCTCCGAGTACGCCGTGGCCACGCTGCCCCTGAGGCCGGACGCGGTGGTGTACGCCTTCGGCTTCCCGTACTTGAGGCTCTTCTTGTCGGGCTGGGTGTACCCGCCGTAGATCCACCACGGCACCCGGGTCTCGGCCGCCATGTCCGTGTCCTTGGCACCGTTCTCACCGCGGGTACCGGCGGTGGCGAGGGCGGTGTCCTCCTCGCGGCCGTCCTTGTTCTCGTCGCTCGTGCACCACTTGGACTTCAGATACGCGGGGGCGGTGACGGTGGTGCGGTCCAGCTCACCGTCCTCCTTCTCCCATTCGAAGCCCACGCTGGTGTCGGGCGTCTCGATCTCCCAGTCGGCCGGGACGTCGAACTTGGTGCCGAAGCGGGTGTTGACGACGACCTGCCAGCCCGGGACGGTGGCCTTCTCCGCCTCGCCGCCGCGCGGGTCGTCGTCCGTGGCGGAGGCGCTCGGTGGCGCGGAGGTGTCCTGGGACACGGTCGCGGTCGGCCTGGCGTCCTTCTTGCCGTCGGCCTCGTCGTCCTTGTCGCCGCCGAGCACCAGGAACCCGGTGACACCGGCGGTCACGACGACGGCCGTCGCCGCCACGATCGCCACCAGCTTCGTCCTGTTCCCGCCGCCTCCGCCCTGCGGCGGCTGAAGCCCGCCCGCCACGGTCGGCGCCCCCCACCCCGGCTGCTGCTGGTACGGGTTCGGCTGCTGGTAGCCGGGCTGCTGGTACGGGTTCGGCTGTTGGTACCCCGGCTGCTGGTACGGGTTGTCCGACTGCGGGTTCTGCTCGCCCCCGGGCGGCTGCTGTCCTGGCCACATGGGCAGCAACCCTAGCCGCGTCAGGGACACGATGAGGTCACCGCTCCTTGACAGGGGCGTAGCGAACCGGATGCCGCGCGGCATGACGACTCGATGCCGCCGACGAGTAACCCGTCCTTCGTGAGCGCGGACCGGACGACCATCGGCGAGATCCTCGCCGCCACGGCGCCCATGGTCCCGGACCCTCGGCCTCCGGTTCCTGGAGGCCGCGCCCGAGCGGGCCGTGGTGGCCCTGTCGGACCGGGCCGACCACCGCTGAAGCGCCCCTGAAGGACGCGGCGCCGTGCCGAGATGCGGTTCCGCCGCGTGGGCGCGAGGGGCCGCGGCCGACCCGCAGGCCGCCCGGGGCCGTCACGCCCCGTGCTGCTCCCGGTGGGCCTTCGCCAGCTCCGCGTACATCGTGCCGTTGAGAGTGAGCCCCTCGCGCTCCTCGGAGGTCAGCTCCCGCCTCACCTTCGCGGGAACCCCCGCGACGAGCGAGCCCGGGGGCACCTCCATCCCCTGTGGCACCAACGCCTGAGCGGCGACCAGCGACCCCGCGCCGATCACGGCGCCGTTCAGCACCGTCGCCCCCATGCCGATCAGACAGTCGTCCTCGACGGTCGCCCCGTGCACCACGGCGTTGTGCCCGATCGACACCCGTTCGCCCACGCTGACCGGAAACCCCGGATCGGCGTGCAGCGTGCAGTTGTCCTGCACGTTGCTGCTCGCCCCGACAAAGATCCGCTCCACGTCACCGCGCAGCACCGCCCCGTACCAGACGCTCGCGCCCGCGTGCAGCGTCACGTCCCCGATCACCGAGGCCGTGGGCGCCACGAAGGCGCTCTTGTCGACCTTCGGCTCCCTGCCTCCGACACCCGTGATCAGCGCGCGGTGCGTCATCGCCCTCTCCTCCGCCGACGTCGTGGACACCACGCACCGTACGCCGACCCGGTGGGGTGAAGATCACAGGGGCGCCGGCCGGTCGGCGAGCCGACCGCCGACTACGGTGAGCGGGTGCCGAAGCGCAAGAACACGTTCTCGTCCTGGCCGCGCCGCCTCGCTCAGCGCGCGGTCCACGCGGGCTGGTCCTGGGTGCAGCGCACGGGTTCGGTGACCGCCGAGCACCCCGGCCGCTTCCGCTTCGGGGCGATGGGAGCAGGCACCAGGCTCGCCTTCCCGCTCGGCACGGTCTTCGGCGAGCCCTGGATCCGGATCGGCGCACACTGCATCGTCGGCGAGCAGGTCACCCTCACCGCCGGCCTGATGCCCGGCCTCGACCTCGGCCCCGAGCCGATCCTGCGCATCGGCGACGGGGTCGTGCTGGGCCGCGGCAGCCACGTCATCGCCGACACGACGGTCACCATCGGCAGCGACTGCTACGTCGGGCCGTACGTCTACGTCACCTCCACCAACCACTCCTACGACGATCCGCACGAGCCCATCGGCAAGCAGTGGCCGCGGATGGAGCCGGTGGAGATCGGCCCCGGCTGCTGGATCGGCACCGGCGCGGTGATCCTGCCGGGGGCGCGCGTCGGACGGAACGTGGTGGTGGCCGCGGGCGCGGTGGTCCGGGGCACGGTGCCCGACCACGCCGTGGTCGCGGGCGCCCCGGCCCGTGTCGTACGCCGCTGGACCCCCGCTGACGGCTGGCAGCCGCCGCTGCGCACCCCGGCGCCCGTGCCGATCCCGGAGGGCGTCACCCCGGAGCAGCTGCGGGCGCTGTCGGAACTGGACGAGGAGAGCGCCGCGCGGCTCGTGGAACCGGGCGAGGCGGACGGGGCGCGGATCGTCGAGCTGGAACCCGGGGGCTGAGCGGCCGATCCCCGCCGCAGTACAGTGCGGTGGACGACCGGGTTCACCCCACGGGAGCCGGACGCGGAACCCCGTCGCCCATGCTGCCGGACGAATTGGACGGAACGTGTCGGACCTCGACCTGCTGACCCAGTCCCTGGCGCGCAACGTCAAGCGCTGGCGCACCGAGCGCGGCTTCACCCTGGACACGCTCGCGGCGCGGGCGGGCGTCAGCCGCGGCATGCTCATCCAGATCGAACAGGCCCGCACCAACCCGAGCATCGGCACGGTCGTCAAGGTCGGTGACGCGCTCGGCGTCAGCGTCCCCACCCTGCTCGACTACGAGCGGGGCCCGAAGGTCCGGATCGTCCCCGCCGGCCGGGCCGTACGGCTCTGGCACACCGAGGGCGGCAGCTACAGCCGGCTGCTCGCCGGCACCGAGGCGCCCGGTCCGCTGGAGATGTGGGACTGGCGGCTCATGCCGGGCGAGAGCAGCGACTCCGACCCGCACCCCGCCGGCACGGTCGAACTCGTCCACGTCACGTCCGGGGAACTGACCCTCACCGTCGAGGGGGCGGAGCACCGGGTGCCGACCGGCGCCAGCGCCTCCTTCGAGGCCGACGCGCCGCACACGTACGGCAACCGGGGCGACGCCCCGATGGAGATGATCATGACCGTCTCGGTGCCGCCCGTCCGCTGAGGCGCCCCTGTTACGGTGCGGCCATGCGCGCACCCATCGGAGACTTCGACCACGCCACGCCCGCCCCCGAATGCCTCGACGAGCTGATCGCCCCGGTCGCCGCCGCCGTCCGCGCCTGGAGCGGCAGCGTCCCCGCCGACCAGGTGCTCTACGTCGACACCGACCCGCGCTGGGCGGACACCGCCGTCTTCGTCGAACACTACGGCCGGGGCCTGCTGGAGCGGTCGGCGAACTGCGTGGTGGTGGCGGGCAAGCGGGGCGGCGGGACCACACTGGCCGCGTGCGTCGTCCTGTCCACCACCAGGCTCGACGTCAACGGGCTCGTACGGCGTCGTCTCGGCGCCCGCAAGGCGTCCTTCGCCCCGATGGACACGGCCACGGGGGAGACCGGCATGGAGCACGGCGGCATCACGCCGGTCGGGCTGCCCGGTGACTGGCCGGTACTGGTGGACGCGGCCGTCGTGGACCTGCCGTACGTGCTCGTCGGCAGCGGTCGGCGGCGCGGCAAGCTGCTGGTCCCGGGCAAGGCGTTCGTGGAGCTGCCCGGAGCGGTCGTACTGGAGGGGCTGGGCGCGGCCTGAACTCACCTCGCCGCGTGGTGGGCCAGGAGAAGGTGCGGGTCCGCCGCGCCGGGCACCGGCTCCGGGTCGGCGTGGACCAGGGCCGCGGCCAGCCGGGGGACGGCGTGCAGCAGCGCGTGCTCGGCCTCCACGGCGACGCGATGGGCCTCGCGCACCGTCGCCTCGCCGTCCACCACGACCGCCACCTCGGCGCGCAGCCGGTGGCCGATCCAGCGCAGCCGCAGCTCACCCACCCCGCGCACACCCGGTACGCGGGTCAGCGCCCGCTCGGCCCGGTCCACCAGGGCCGGGTCGACGGCGTCCATCACCCGCCGGAACACCTCCCGCGCGGCGTCCCGCAGCACCAGGGCGATCGCCGCCGTGATCGCCAGTCCCACCACCGGGTCCGCGTACCGCCGTCCCAGGGCCGCGCCGCCGGCGCCCAGCAGCACCGCCAGCGACGTGAACCCGTCCGCACGGGCGTGCAGCCCGTCCGCGACCAGCGCGGCCGAGCCGATGGACCGTCCGACCCGGATGCGGTACCGGGCCACCCACTCGTTGCCGGCGAACCCGACCAGCGCCGCGACGGCGACCACCGGGACGTGCCGGACCGGGCGCGGGTCCAGCAGCCGGTCCAGCGCCGTCCAGCCGGCGAAGACCGCGGACGCGGCGATCGTCAGCACGATCACGATGCCCGCCAGATCCTCCGCGCGCCCGTAGCCGTAGGTGAAACGGCGGGTGGCGGCGCGCCGCCCCAGGACGAAGGCGATGCCCAGCGGTACGGCGGTGAGCGCGTCCGCGGCGTTGTGGACCGTGTCGCCGAGCAGCGCCACCGAGCCCGACACGGCCACCACGACCGCCTGCGCCAGCGCCGTCACGCCCAGCACCGCCAGCGAGACCCACAGGGCGCGCATGCCCCTCGCCGAGGACTCCAGCGCGGAGTCGAGCTTGTCGGCCGTCTCGTGGGAGTGGGGGGTGAGCAGATGGATGAGGCGGTGCGGCGGCGAAGCCCGGTGGTGCTCGTGCCGGTGGCCGTGCGCGTGTCCGTGCTCGTGGTGGCGGTCGCTCACGAGCGTCCCCTTCCGGTGCGCGAGGTGGACGCGACGGCGCCCACGCCGCCATTGTGTGCGCATGAGCGCACGCATGCACCTGTCATCCGCGCAGGACGCGCACCCGCGCGCACCCGTCGAGGAGCACTTCGCGCTCGCGGCGGAGCTGCTCGCCCTGCTCGGCGACCGTACCCGGCTGACCCTGCTGCACGCCCTGACCGGCGGCGAGGCCGATGTCACCACGCTCACCGAGGTCTGTGGCGCGGCACGGCCCGCGGTCAGCCAGCACCTGGCGCGGCTGCGGCTCGCGGGGCTGGTGGACACCCGCAAGGAGGGACGCCGGGTGATCTACTCCCTGCGCGACGGCCATCTGCGGCGGCTGGTGGACGAGGCGCTGAACGTGGCGGACCACCGGATCGGCGACCGGCCGCCGCACGACTGACGGGACCGCGGCCTCGGTACCGGAGGAGGCCGAGGCGGGAGAACCCTCGCCCACCGCGCCGTCACGGCGCCCGGGGGACAGGCCCTAACCGAGCCGGGGTATCTCGATCGCCGGGCAGCGGTCCATCACCATGTCCAGGCCCGCCGCGCGGGTCCGCTCGCAGGCCGCCCCGTCGACCACACCGAGCTGGAACCACACCGCCTTGGCGCCCCTGGCCACCGCCTCGTCCGCGACGGCCCCCGCCAGGTCGCTGTTGACGAACACGTCCACGACGTCCACCTCGAAGGGGATGTCCGCGAGGGAGGCGTAACCCCGCTCGCCGTGCACGGTCTCGGCCTTCGGGTGCACCGGCACCACGCGCTTGCCGAAGCGCTGGAGCACCTCGGCCACACCGTAGGCCGCGCGATGCCGGTTCGACGACAGGCCCACCACGGCCCAGGTGTCACCGAGCCCGGTGAGGATCTTGCGGACCGTCGCCTCGTCGCCGTGCACCGTCGGCCTCCCGAAGTCGTGAAAGAACTGTCGGTCCGCACAACGAGGCGGGCCGCGCGGTGATTCCCGGCAGGGGCCCGCTCACCCCGGGGGCGGTGACTGTACCGGCAGCCGGGCCGCCCGGCGCCGGGAACCGCACACGGCGACCCGAAAAGCGGCCCGGACACCTGCGCACGCCCGCTCCCGCGCCTACGCTCGCCTCGTGCTGCGCATCACCGACGCCCGAACCGGCGAACCCGTGGAGGCCGCCCCCGCCCGGCGGGGCCTGACCCGGGTCGAGGCCCACCCGCAGGGCTCCGACCCGACGGACCTGCGTGTGCTGCTCGTCGCCGACCTGCTCGTACGGGCCCTGGAGCTCGGCGGCACGCCGGTGTGGGCGCTGCTCGCCGGCGAGCGCCGGCAGGCGGAACTGCGCGCGGCGGGCGCCGCCCTCGGGGTCCGGCCCTTCGAGGACGGCGGGGACGCCGGCACCGGCCTGGGCGAGGCCCAGGTGCTGCACGTGGTGGGCGAGGGCGGCACGGCACCCGACGGGGTGCGCGTCGCCGTGGCCCCCGTGCACGGGGAGGCGCCCGCCCCGGCGGACGGCGCCGACCCCGCCGCCCTGCGCCTGGTCCTGCTCGCCCGCCCCAGGAGCGAGCCGGTGACGGTCGGCCCGGCCGCCCTGGGCGCCGCCGCCGACACCCTCGACCGCTGGCGCCGCGCGGTCGCCGACTGGGCGCGACGGCCCTCGCGGCCGGTCCCCGACACGGTGCGCGCCGATCTGCGCACCGCGTGGGAGGACGATCTGGACACGGCCGGCGTGCTGGAGGTCCTCCACGCGGCGGAGACGGACCCCGGCCTGGTGGACGGCGCCCGCTTCGAGACGTACGCCTACGCCGACCGGCTGCTCGGCCTCGACCTCACCCGCGGCCTGGGATCCCCGACGTGATCGAGCGAACCGGTCCGGGACCGCTGCGCCGCCTGGTCGTCCTGCGCCACGCCGAGTCCGCCCGGCCGGAGGGCGTCACCGACCACGAGCGTCCCCTCGGCCCGCGCGGTCGCCGGGACGCCACCGCCGCCGGACGCGCGCTCGCCGGGGCCGCCTGCCTGCCCGGCCTCGCGCTGTGCTCCACCGCCGTCCGGGCCCGCCGCACCTGGGAGCCGGCCGCCGCGCAGTGGGGCACACCCCCGCCGGTCCGCCACGACCCCGCCTCTACCATGCCGACGTCCCCGAGCTGCTGGACGTGGTGCACGAGACGCCGGCCGAGGTCGGGACGCTGTTGCTGGCCGGACACAGCCCGGGACCGGAGGACCTCGTCCTGCCCCCGGCCGGCGACGGCCCGGACGACACCCTGGACCGTGTCCGCGCCAAGTTCCCCACCTCCGCGATCGCCGTACCGTCCCGGCGCGGCGCCGCCTGGCGGGACCTCGTTCCGGGCGCCGCCCTCCTGACGTCGCTGACCGTGCCCCGGGGCGGGCGCCGGCAGTCCGCGCGGGGACGCATAGGCTGGCCGGATGCAGGACGAGTACCGCACCGTCGCCCGCGCGGGCGTGCACGAGACCGAGATCAACCGCTCGCGCTTCCTGTGCGCCCTCGCCCCGGCGGCCACCGAGCGGGAGGCGCAGGACTTCGTCGCAGCCGTCCGCAGGGAGCACGCCGACGCCACCCACAACTGCTGGGCGTACGTCGTCGGCGCCGACGCCTCCACCCAGAAGGCCAGCGACGACGGCGAACCCGGCGGCACCGCCGGCGTCCCCATGCTCCAGATGCTGCTCCGCCGCGACATGCGGTACGTCGTCGCCGTCGTCACCCGCTACTACGGCGGTGTCAAGCTCGGCGCCGGCGGCCTCATCCGTGCCTACGGCGGCGCCGTTGGCGAGGCGCTGGACACCCTCGGCACGATCACCCGGCGCCGTTTCCGGCTGGCCACGGTGACCGTCGGCCACCAGCGGGCCGGCAGACTCCAGAACGACCTGCGCGCCACCGGGCGCGAGGTGCGGGACGTGCGCTACGGCGAGGAGGTCGCGATCGAGATCGGCCTCCCGGACGCCGACGTGCCCGCCTTCCGCGCCTGGCTCGCCGACGCGACCGCGGGGACGGCCGGGTTCGAGCTGGGCGGGGAGGCGTACGGCGACGCGTGAGCGGCCCGCCACGGACGGATGACGGGCGCACGGGAAGCGGGTCACGACGGAGCGATACGGGAGTAACCGCCCGTGCCGTCGGACTCTCCGGTTACGCTGCGGGGATCATGAGACTGCTGCACACCTCCGACTGGCACCTCGGCCGGTCCTTCCACCGGGTCGGCATGCTCGGTGCCCAGGCCGGGTTCATCGGCCACCTCGTCAGCACCGTGCGTGAGCGCGAGGTGGACGCGGTGGTCGTGTCGGGAGACGTGTACGACCGGGCCGTGCCGCCGCTCTCCGCGGTCGAGCTGTTCGACGACGCCCTGCACCGGCTCGCCGGTCTGGGCGTGCCGACGGTGATGATCTCCGGCAACCACGACTCGGCCCGCCGGCTCGGCGTCGGCGCCGGGCTCATGGAGCGCGCCGGCATCCACCTGAGGACCGAACCGTCCGCGTGCGGCACACCCGTGGTGCTGTCCGACGAGCACGGCGACGTCGCCTTCTACGGGCTGCCGTACCTCGAACCCGCGCTGGTGAAGGACACCTTCGGGGTGGAGAGGGCCGGCCACGAGACGGTGCTGGCCGCCGCCATGGACCGGGTCCGCGCGGACCTCGCAGCCCGCGCGCCCGGCACCCGCTCGGTCGTCCTCGCGCACGCCTTCGTCACCGGCGGCGAACCCAGCGACAGCGAGCGGGACATCACCGTCGGCGGGGTGTCCGCCGTGCCCGCCGGGGTGTTCGACGGCGTCGACTACGTGGCGCTGGGACATCTGCACGGCTGCCAGACCCTCACCGAGCGGGTGCGCTACTCCGGCTCCCCGCTGCCGTACTCCTTCTCCGAGGCCGCACACCGCAAGAGCATGTGGCTCGTCGACCTGGCCGCCGACGGAGCGGTCACCGCCGAGCGCGTCGACTGCCCGGTGCCGCGCGCGCTGGCCAGGATCCGCGGCACCCTGGAGGAACTGCTCGCCGACCCCGCGCTGGCGCGGCACGAGGAGGCGTGGGTCGAGGCGACCCTCACCGACCCGGTGCGCCCCGCCGACCCCATGGCCCGGCTCGCCGAGCGCTTCCCGCACACCCTCAGCCTCGTCTTCGACCCGGACCGCGCGGCGGACGGCCCCGCGGTCTCCTACGCCCGCCGTCTCGCCGGCCGCGACGACCAGCAGATCGCCGAGGACTTCGTGGCCCATGTGCGCGGCGCCGGTCCGGACGCGCACGAACGGGCGGTCCTGCGGGACGCCTTCGACGCCGTCCGCGCGGACGACGCGGTGCGGGAGGTGGCGCGGTGAGGCTGCACCGGCTGGGCATGACGGCCTTCGGGCCCTTCGGGAGCACCCAGAGCGTCGACTTCGGCGAACTGTCCGCCGCGGGGCTCTTCCTGCTGCACGGCCCCACCGGCGCCGGCAAGACCTCCGTCCTGGACGCCGTCTGCTACGCGCTGTACGGCTCCGTCCCCGGGGCCCGGCAGAGCGGTCAGGGCACGACCCTGCGCAGCGACCACGCCGCCCCGGGCGTGCGCACCGAGGTCACCCTCGAACTCACCGTCGCCGGACGTCGGCTGGAGATCACCCGGCAGCCGCCCTGGGAGCGTCCCAAGAAGCGCGGCACCGGCACCACCCTGGACAAGGCCCAGAGCCGGCTGCGCGAACGCGACGCCGCCTCGGGCGCCTGGAAGGACCTCAGCCGCTCGCACCAGGAGATCGGCGAGGAGATCACCCAGCTCCTCGGCATGAGCCGGGAGCAGTTCTGCCAGGTCGTGCTGCTTCCCCAGGGCGACTTCGCGCGCTTCCTGCGCGCCGACGCCGAAGCCCGCGGCAAGCTGCTCGGCCGCCTCTTCGACACCCGCCGCTTCGCCGACGTGGAGAAGCGCCTCGCCGAACGCCGGCGGGCCGCCGAGTCCCGGGTGCGCGAGGGCGACGCCGACCTGCTCGCCGACGCGCACCGGATGCAGCAGGCCGCGGGCGGCTCCATGGAGCTGCCCGAGCTGGCGCCCGGCGAACCGGGACTGGCCGAGGCCGTGCTGGGCGCCGCCGCCGTCGCCCGCAGCACCGCGCGGGAACAGCTCACGGCCGCCCGCTGCCGCCTCGCCACCGCCGAGGCCGCCCTCGCCGACGCCGACCGCGTCCTGGACGTCGTACGCGAACGGGACCGGCTGCAAAGGCGGTTCGCCGAGGCGAGGGAGAGAGCGGTCCGGCTCCAGGAGCGGTCCGGCGCCCACCACGAGGAGCGGACCCGCCTGGAGCGGGCCCGCAAGGCCGAGACCGTCGCCCCCGCCCTGGACCTGCGGGACTCCGCCGAGGCCGAGCACCGGCGGGCGGCCGGCGCCGAACTGCGCGCGCGTGCCCTGCTCCCGCCGTTCCTCGCGGACGCGGGCGCGGCCGGACTCGCGGCCGCCGCCCGCCGGGCCGCCGAGGAACTGGGCGGGCTGGAGTCGGCCCGCCGCGCCGAGCGGCGGCTGACGGAACTCCTCGGCGAGCGCGCCGACCTGGACCGGCAGGAACGCGCCGACGAGGAGGCGCGGGAGGACGCGGAGACCTGGCTCGCGGACTGGGAGCGGACCCGCGCGGGTCTGCAGGCCGGCGTCGAGTCCGCGCAGCAGGCCGCGACGCGGGCCGGTGAACTCGCCGTGCGGCGCGACCCCGCGCGGCAGCGGTTGAACGCCGCGCGGCTGCGCGACCGGCTGACCGGGGACATGGAGACGGCCGGGGAACAGGCCCGCACCGCCCGGGAACAGGCGCTCGCGGCGAAGCAGCACTGGCTCGACCTCAAGGAACAGCGCCTGAACGGCATCGCCGCCGAACTGGCAGGCAACCTCACCGACGGCGAGCCCTGCGCGGTCTGCGGCGCCACCGAACACCCTGCCCCCGCCCGCAAGGTCGACGGGCACGTCGACCGTGAGACGGAGGAACGCGCCCTCGCCGACCACCAGCGCGCCGAGGACCGCCGCACCGAGGCCGAGCAGCGGCTCGGCTCCGTCCGGGAGGCGCTGGCCGCCGCGAGCGCGGAGGCCGGGGACACCGCCACCGAACGGCTCGCCCGCGAGGCCGAGGAGCTGGAGCAGCAGTACGCACAGGCCCGGGACGCCGCCTCCGCACTGCACGCAGCCCAGGAGCGGCTGCGCCGCGCCGAGCGGGAGCACGAACTGCGCATCACCGCCCAACGGGAGGCGGCCGTCCGGGCCGCCTCCCGGGTGGGGCACCGCGAGCGGCTGGAGCGGGAACACGCCGCACTGGCGGAGGAGTTGACGCGGGCGCGAGGGGACGCCACCAGCGTGGCCGCGCGCGCCGCGCAGCTGGAGCGGAACGTCGCACTCCTCACGGACGCCGCCGACGCCGCCCGCACCGCCGAGGACACGGCCCAGCGGCTCAAGGAGGCCGACGCCCGGCTCGCCGACGCCGCCTTCCGGGCGGGATTCGACACCCCACGGGCCGCCGCCGACGCCCTCCTCGACGACACCGCCCACCGCGCGCTGCAACGGCGCCTGGACGAACGGCAGCACGAGGAGGCCGCCGTACGGGCCGTCCTGGCCGAACCGGAGACCGCGGCCGCCGCCCGGCAGCCGCCCGCCGACCTCGCCACCGCACAGCGGGCCGCCGAGGACGCGGACCGCAGGGTGCGCGAGGCGGCCTCCGCGCGGGACGCCGCCGACCGGCGCTGCGCCGAACTCGACCGGCTCTCCGCGCGGGCCGCCGCCTCGGTGCGCCGGCTGGGGCCGTTGCGCGAGGAGTACGACCGGGTGGCCCGCATGGCCGGACTCACCGCGGGCACCTCGGCGGACAACGAACGCAGGATGCGCCTGGAGTCGTACGTCCTCGCCGCCCGCCTGGAACAGGTCGCCGCCGCCGCGACCGTACGGCTGCACCGCATGTCGTCCGGCCGGTACACCCTCGTCCACTCCGACGACCGCTCCGGCCGCGGCCGCAGCGGACTCGGACTGCACGTCGTCGACGCCTGGACCGGGCGGGAGCGCGACACCGCGACCCTCTCGGGCGGCGAGACCTTCTTCGCCTCGCTCGCCCTGGCGCTGGGTCTCGCGGACGTCGTCACCGACGAGGCGGGCGGGGTCCGACTGGACACCCTCTTCATCGACGAGGGCTTCGGCAGCCTGGACGACCAGACCCTCGACGAGGTCCTGGACGTCCTGGACTCCCTGCGCGAACGCGACCGCAGCGTGGGCATCGTCAGTCACGTGGGCGATCTGCGCCGGCGGATACACGCCCAGCTGGAGGTGGTGAAGGGCCGCGCCGGTTCGCAGCTGCGCCAGCACGGGACCCGCTGAGGCCGGCTCACCGTCCCAGCGCGCGGCGCGGCAGCGGCGAGGAGTAGACGACGCTGGTGGTCACCGGGCCGAGCGCGCCGATCCGGCCCGCCACCTCCTCCAGGTGCCGCATCGAGCGGGCGGCGACCTTGATGACGAAACAGTCCTCGCCCGTCACGTGGTGCGCCTCCAGGATCTCGGGCATCACGGCGACGAGGTCGTGGAAGGGCTTGTAGTTGCCGGTGGGGTAGCGCAGCCGCACGAAGGCCAGGATCGGCAGTCCGATCCGTTCCGGGTCCACCACCGCCGCGTAGCCCTGGACGACGCCGGCCTCCTCCATCCGGCGCACCCGCTCGGTGACCGCGCTCGCGGACATCGAGACGGCACGGGCGAGTTCGGCGAAACTGGCCCGTCCGTCCCGCTGGAGGACGTCGAGGATGCGCCAGTCGGTGGCGTCCGGGGAATACGCGGTCATACCCGAGAAGTAGCAGGGGAATCCCGGCCGATCAAGACGAGGGCCGGGGTTCTCGGCTTCAGGTCCGGATCCCGCGGCCGTAGTTTCTCTCCCATGACCACCACCGTGAACTCCGTCCTGCGCGTCGCCCCTGCCTCCCCGGCCGACGCCGCCGCCCACTTCCGCGCGAGCCTCGCCTTCCACACCGACGTCTCCGACGTGGCCGCCGCCCTCGCGGCCGGCGGCGACCCCGGGTTCGTCCTGGTCGACTCGCGTTCCGCCGAGGCCTGGGACCAGGGGCACGTGCCCGGCGCGGTGCACCTTCCCGCCGCGCTCGTCCCCGAGCGGGCCGCGGAGCTCCTGGACCCGTCCGTTCCGGTCGTGACGTACTGCTGGGGCCCCGGCTGCGACGGCGCCGCCCGCGCCGCGCTCGCCCTCGCCGAACTCGGCCACCGGGTCAAGGAGATGCTCGGCGGATTCGAGTACTGGGTGCGTGAGGGCTTCGAGTTCGAGACCCGGCGGGGCCGTGAGCGCCGCGCCCCCGACCCGCTGACCGCGCCCGTGGGCGCCGGCGACTGCGGATGCTGAACCCCCGGGCGGACGCGTGGTGACGATGACCTCCGGGCAGGGCATCGCCGGCGGTATGCCGGGCGAGATCGCCTGCGTCCTTTGGAAGGGCGCCCTCGCCTCGACCACCCGTTCCCTGGCGACCGCCCTGGCCGAGCACGCGGTCACCGGGAGAACCGTCGACCCCGGCCCGGTGGACACGGACCACCTGACCGGCGACGCCCACGACGCCGTCGCGGCCCTCTTCCCCGCGGGCCGCTGGGGCATGCCCGACGGCCCCGTCCGTCTCGTCGCGTGCCCGGGCACGCGACGAGACGGACGGGCTCACCGGTCAGGTCGTCGACTCCGAGGGCGGCTTCCGGTGCTGACGGGCGCCGGCCCGGCTCACAGCGCCGACAGCTCGTCCACCAGATCGTCCAGGCCCAGCGAACCCTGGGACAGCGCGGCCATGTGCCAGGCCTTGAGATCGAAGGCGTCACCGTGCCGCTCACGGGCGTTCTCCCGGCCCAGCAGCCACGCCCGCTCGCCGAGCTTGTAGCCGATCGCCTGGCCCGGGATCGTCAGATAGCGGGTGAGCTCGCTCTCCACGAAGTCCGCCGGGCGGCTGCTGTGCGCCCCGAAGAACTCCTCGGCCAGTTCCGGCGTCCAGTGCTCGCCCGGGTGGAACGGCGAGTCCGCCGGGATCTGAAGCTCCAGGTGCATGCCGATGTCGACGATGACCCGGGCCGCCCGCATCATCTGCGCGTCCAGGTAGCCCAGCCGCTCCTCCGCGTCCGTGAGGAAACCGAGTTCGTCCATCAGCCGTTCCGCGTACAGCGCCCAGCCCTCGGCGTTGGCGCTGACCATGCCCACGGAGGCCTGGTAGCGGGAGAGGTCCTCGGCCACGTGCACCCACTGCGCCAGCTGGAGGTGATGGCCGGGCACGCCCTCGTGGTACCAGGTCGACACCAGGTCGTAGACCGGGAAGCGGGTCAGGCCCATCGTGGGGAGCCAGGTGCAGCCGGGCCGGGAGAAGTCCTCCGACGGAGGCGTGTAGTACGGTGCCGCCGCGCTGCCCGCCGGGGCGATCCGCGACTCCACCTTCCGCACCCGCTCGGCGAGGTCGAAGTGGGTGCCGTCCAGGGAGTCGATCGCCCGGTCCATCACGCCCTGGAGCCACCGGCGGACCTCGTCGACGCCCTCGATGTGCCGGCCGTGCTCGTCCAGGTGCGCCAGCGCCACCCACGGCGTCGCGGCGCCGGGCAGGACCTTCTCGGCCTCCGTCCTCATCTCGCCGAGCAGCCGGTGGTACTCGGACCAGCCGTACGCGTACGCCTCGTCCAGGTCGAGATCGGTGCCGTTGTAGTAGCGGGCCCAGCGGGCGTACCGCTCCCGGCCCACCGTGTTCGGCGCGCCCTCGACGGCCGGCGCGTACACGTCGCGCATCCAGTCCCGCAGCTCCACGACGGCCGCGGTCGCCGCGCGGGCGCCCTCGTCCAGCTCCGTGCGCAGCGCGTCCGGTCCCGCCGCGGCGAAGTCCTCGAACCAGCCCCGGCCCTCGCCGGTGTCCGCCCACTCGTCGAGCTGTCCGGTGAACGTCTTCGTCGGGCGCGGAGCCGCGTACAGCCTGCGCTCCAGGCCGAGGGCGAGGGACTCCCGGTAGCCCGCCAGCGCGGCCGGGACCGCGCGCAGCCGCTCGGCGATCGCCGCCCAGTCCTCCTCCGTCCCGGCCGGCGTCACGGTGAACACCTCGCGCACCGCATGCGCGACCGTGCCCAGGTTGCCGACCGCGCGCAGACCCTCGTCGGCCTCGTGCACGGCGAGTTCCGCGGTGAGCCGCTCGCGCAGCAGGCGGGCGCAGCGGCGTTCGATGTCGCTGTCCGCGCCCGGCCGCCGCTCGGCCTCGTCGAGCCGTGCGAGCGTGGCCCGCTGGAGCCCGGCGAGCGCCTCCTGTCCGGCGGGCGAGAGATCGGGCAGACGGGAGGAGCTCTCCCTCACTCCGAGGAACGTTCCGGTGACCGGGTCGAGGGCGATGAGCTCGTCGACGTAGGCGTCGGCGACCTGACGGGGAAGCGCGCTGTTGGTCTGAGACATGCGGACCATCCTGGTACGCGGCCCGTCGCACGTCATCCGGTTTGAGCTGTGGGCGAAGGCGGCAGCACGGGACCGCAGTCCCACCGCTGGAAGATCAGCCGGGTCTCCACACGGGCCACCTCCCGCCGCGCGGTGAACTCGTCGAGCACCAGCCGTTGCAGGTCCGCCATGTCCGCGACCGCGACGTGCACCAGATAGTCGTCGGGGCCGGTCAGATGGAACACGGTCAGCGACTCCGGCAGCGCCCGGACCCGTTCCACGAACGGTCCCACCAGCTCCCGTCGGTGCGGTCTGACCTGCACCGACAGCAGAGCCTGGAGCCCGCGCCCCAGCTTGGCGGGATCCAGTTCCAGCCGGTGCCCGAGGATCACGCCGGAGCGGCGCAGCCGGGTCACCCGGTCCAGACAGGTCGACGGCGCGACCCCGACCTGTGCGGCGAGGTCCCGGTACGTCGTCCGGGCGTCGTTCTGCAACAGACGCAGCAGGCGGAGATCCACCGGATCCAGTACGACAGATTCGGCCATCGGCCGAACGTAGCACGGGGTACGGCCCCCGGAACCCGCTCGATGTTCACCCTTCCCTCCATGGACTTGGGCATGGACACGCGACGCACCACACGCGCACTCGCCACCGAGGCCGTGCACGCAGGCCGCGACGACCTCGCAGGCCTGGGACTGCACGCCCCGCCGATCGACCTGTCGACCACCTACCCCTCGTACGACAGCCGCGCCGAGGCGGCCCGCATCGACGCCTTCGCCTCCACCGGAGCCGAACCGGAGGGTTCCCCCGTCTACGGGCGGCTCGGCAACCCGACCGTCGCCCGCTTCGAGACCGCCCTGGCACGGCTCGAAGGCACCGGATCGGCGGTCGCGTTCGCCAGTGGCATGGCCGCGCTCAGCGCCGTCCTGCTGGTCCGCGGCTCGATGGGACTGCGGCACGCCGTCGCCGTACGCCCCCTGTACGGGTGCAGCGATCATCTGCTGACCGCCGGACTGCTCGGCTCCGAGGTGACCTGGACCGACCCGGCCGGGGTCGCCGACGCGCTGCGTCCCGACACCGGCCTGGTGCTCGTGGAGACCCCGGCCAACCCCACGCTCGCCGAGATCGACCTGCGGGCCGTCGCCCACGCCTGCGGCTCCGTGCCGCTGCTCGTCGACAACACCTTCGCCACCCCGGTCCTCCAGCGCCCGGCCGAGCACGGGGCGCGGCTGGTGCTGCACAGCGCCACCAAGTACCTCGGCGGGCACGGGGACGTGCTGGCGGGCGTGGTGGCCTGCGACGAGGAGTTCGCCGGGCGACTGCGCCAGGTGCGGTTCGCCACGGGCGGTGTGCTGCACCCGCTGGCCGGCTACCTGCTGCTGCGCGGTCTGGCGACCCTGCCGGTACGGGTGCGGGCCGCGTCCGCGGGCGCCGCCGAACTCGCCGGCCGGCTCGCCGTCGATCCGCGCGTGGCCCGGGTCCACTACCCGGGCATCGGCGGGGCGATGGTCTCCTTCGAGGTGCACGGGGACCCGCACGAGGTGATCGCCGGCGTACGTCTGATCACCCCGGCCGTCAGCCTGGGCAGCGTGGACTCCCTCATCCAGCACCCGGCCTCCATCAGTCACCGCATCGTCGACGCCGACGACCGCAGGGAGGCCGGGGTGAGCGACCGGCTGCTGAGGCTCTCGGTCGGCCTGGAGGACGTCGAGGACCTGTGGGCCGATCTGGACGCGGCCCTGGGGGAGCGGGCCGGGACGCCCGAACGCCCGGAGGGGTCGGCTCGGGGCTGAGGCCGGGCGCACGGGGAACGGCCCGGCGGCGCGACCTGCCGGGCCGTTCCCCGGATGACCGCGCGCCGTCCGGCGCGCTGTGGCCCTCGCACCGCAACCGCGCGGTGGGCACGGCCCCGTGCCGGGTGCGGCGTCGGCGGGTGTCCGCGCGCGACGGGCTACGACCGGCCGATCCGCTCGCCGTGCTCCCGCTCCCCGGGTACACGGGGGCCCGCCACGGCGTCCAGGCGGGCCGTGATGACCAGCGTGCCCTCCTCGATCTGGTAGTCGAGCGGCAGCCCCAGACCGCGCATCGCGGCGACCATGCCGGTGTTGGACGCCTGGGTCACGGCGTACACCTGGGCGCAGCCGTCCTCGGCCGCCATCGCCACCAGCCGGGTGAGCAGCTCGGCGCCGATGCCCCGGCGCTGCCAGGCGTCCTCCACGATCAGCGCGACCTCGGTCTCGTCGCCGTCCCACAGCAGGTGACCGAGGCCGACGACGCGGCCCGAGGCGGTCTGCGCGGCGAGCGTGCGGCCGAAGCGCGGGCTGAGCAGGTGGTTCAGATAGCGGTCCGCGTCGCCGACCGGCCCGTGGTACCGCATGCGCAGGGTCTCGGTGGAGCACCGCTCGTGCATCGCCCGCGCGGCCGCCAGATCGCCGGTGTCCGCGCGGCGCACGGAGACAGTGCCGCCTTCCGGCAGCGTGAGGACGTCACGGCCGCGCGGGATGCGCGGACCGAGCCGGGCGTCCAGTTCCACCAGCGCGCGGGCGCGGGCGAACTCGGTGGGGGTGAACGGCAGATACGGCCGTTCCACGGTGATCACCCCGCCCTCCGGGGCGCGCAGCCGGATCACGGTGTCCTCCAACAGGCCCTCTTCGGGGACCCGTCGGCCGCCCATGGAGGTGGCGGGCCGGGAGCGGATCGTGCACCGGCCCAGCAACTGGCGCAGTGCGAGCGGTAGTTCGGCCGCGTCCTGGGCGGTGCGGGCGGCCAGCCCCAGGACCCGGGTCGGCGCGTCCACCAGATCGTGGGCGTCGGCCCGCTCGGTCCAGGTGTCCGTGCCCCCGGCGAGCGACACGGCGGCGAGGAGGTCCGTCCCCTCCGGGGCGCGCAGCAGGAACTCGTCGACGGTGTCCTCGCCCAGCGGGTGGGTCTGCAGGCTCAGGATGTCGACCCGCAGCTCGGCCAGCGCCGTGCAGAGCGCGGCCAGCGCGCCCGGTTCGTCCTTCACCGTCGTCCGCATCCGCCACAGCACGCTGCCGCCGGCCGCGGCGGAGGGCGGCCGGGCACCGCCGGTATCGTGCGCCGGCGGTGCGTGGCCGTGGCGCCGTGCCCACCACGCGTGGAAGGCGGCCGTGCACCGCGCGGTGAGTTCGGCGGGGTGCCACCGGCGGTGCACGGGCCCGCCGTTCCGGGTGTTCGTCACGTCGGACATGTCTCGACTCATACAGTCACTGTGAAGGAATCGTGTTTCGTGATCACAAACGCACTGTGACTGATGGGTAAAGCCCGCTTCTGTCCGTTTTGTTGATTTACTGACCGACCAGGCCCGGTCGCAGTGTCTTCGTGAACAGCACGGTGCCGTCCTGCTCCCGCATCCGCACCGTCAGCTCACCGCTGCCGCCGTCGATGTCGACCTCGCCGAAGAACTGGTAGCCCTCGGCGGGCGAGACGTTCGAGGCGCTCGGTGCCTTCACCCACACCCGCTCCGGGCCGAAGGTGCCGTCGAGCGCACTGGCCGGGAAGGCGCCCGCGTTCAGCGGACCGGAGACGAACTCCCAGAACGGCTCGAAGTCGTCGAACGCGGCCCGTGAGGGCTGGTAGTGCTGCGCCGAGGTGTGGTGCACGTCGGCCGTCAGCCACACCGTGCCGGTGATCCGCCGGTGCTTGACGAACCGCAGCAGCTCCGCGATCTGCAGCTCCCGACCCAGCGGTGCCCCCGGGTCGCCCTGGGCCACCGCCTCGACGTGCCGCGCGCCCTCGGTCGTGTCGGGCACGACGAGACCGATCGGCATGTCGGCGGCGATCACCTTCCACACCGCCCGCGACCGAGCCAGCTCCCGCTTCAGCCACTCCAGTTGCTCCCGTCCGAGGATGCCCTGCGGGTCCACGGTCTGGTCGCCGGAGGAGTTGGCGTTGCGGTACGTCCGCATGTCCAGCACGAACACGTCGAGCAGCGGACCCTGCCGCAGCACCCGGTACACCCGGCCCTCCCGGGCGCCCGGCCGCAGCGTGGACATCGGGAAGTACTCGCCGAACGCGCGCCGCGCCCGGGCCGCCAGCACGTCGACGCTCTTCTCCGCGTACCGGGAGTCCGTCTCCGCGATCCGCTGGCCCGGGTACCAGTTGTTGCGCACCTCGTGGTCGTCCCACTGCACGATGGACGGCACCCGGGCGTTGAACCGGCGCAGGTTCTCGTCGAGCAGGTTGTAGCGGAAGTTGCCCCGGAACTCGGCCAGGGTCTCGGCGACCTTGGCCTTCTCCTCGGTGGTGACGTTCCGCCAGACACCGCCGCCCGGCAGGGCGGCGGTCGCGGAGACGGGGCCGTCGGCATAGACGGTGTCGCCGCTGAACAGGAAGAAGTCGGGGTCGAGGCGCGCCATCGCGTCGAAGATGCGGTAGCCACCGATGTCGGGGTTGATGCCCCAGCCCTGGCCCGCCAGGTCCCCCGACCACAGGAACCGCACGCCGTCCCGGCGCCGGGTGGAGACCGTGCGGAACGTGCCGGTGACCGGCTCACCGGTGCGGCGCGGGTCGTCGGGGTCGGCGAGCAGCACCCGGTAGTGGATCTGCTGCCCGGACGGCAGCCCGCGCAGCCGGGTCGTGCCGGTGAAGTCGGTGTCCGCGCCGAGCAGCGGACCACGCCACCGGCGCGGGCGACGGAACGACTCGGTCGCCGACGTCTCGACGATCATCCGCGCCGGACGGTCGGAGCGCACCCACACCAGTCCCGAGTCGCTTGTGACGTCGCCGGTCTGCACGCCCCACCCGGCCCGCGGACGCCCCGACCGGGCGAAGGCGGGCGCCGCGAGCGCGGTGGTGGGCAGGGCCAGGGCCGCCGAGGCCGCGAGCGAGCCGCGCAGCACGGCGCGACGGCCGGGGAGCGGACGGTGTGACATGGATGCGCCTCCAGGGACGGGATCCGGCCAGTGTGTGCGACCACACCTACGCGGGCGGCGCGGCGTGCGCGCGAACCCCGGGTGAACAACTCGCTCGGGCGGCTACCGGGCGGCGGCCCTCGCCATCAGGCGCACACCCTCGTGGATCCGCGCGGGCGCCACGTGCGCGTAGCCCAGCACGAGCCGTACGCCCTCCTCCGGTGTCCCGGCGTGCGCGTAGTCCGCGAGCGGGCGCACCGCCACACCGGCCTCCGCCACGCGTGCGAGGAAACGCTCCCGCGGCCCGTAGCGCTCCGGCAGCGCGACGATGACGTGCAGCCCCGCCGCGATCCCCGACACCCCGGCGCCCGGGAAGTGCTCCCCGAGGGCGGCGACCAGGGCGTCACGCCGCTCGCGGTAGGCGCGCTGGCAGCGGCGCAGCTGACGGTCGTAGTCGCCGCGTTCCAGGAACCGGGCGAACAGCGCCTGGTCCAGGGCGGGATGACCGAGATCCATGGTGCGCTTGCGCTCCACCACCTCCTCGGCCCACCCCCGTGGAACCAGCAGCCAGCCGAGCCGCAGCCCCGGGGCGAGGGACTTGCTGACCGAGCCGGTGTAGGCCACGTGCTCGGGGTCGAGCCCCTGGAGAGCGCCGACGGGTGCCCGGTCGTAGCGGAAGTCGCCGTCGTAGTCGTCCTCCAGGACGATCCCGTCCACGGACCGCGCCCAGTCGAGCAGTTCGGTCCGGCGCCGTGCGGAGTACGCGATGCCGGTGGGGAACTGGTGCGCCGGCGTCACGACGGCCGCCCGCGCCCCCGAGGCCCGCAGCGGCTCCATCGCGAGCCCCTCGCCGTCCACCGGCACGGGGACGGCGGTGACCCCGGCGGCGGCGTACAGGGACTCGTGCTGCGGGCTGCCGGGGTCCTCCACGGCGACGGCGCGCACCCCGCGCGCGTGGAGGGCGGACCCGAGCAGCGCCGACGCCTGCGCCACCCCGGAGACCACCACGATCCGCTCGGGATCGGCCACCACGCCCCGGCGCCGTGCGAGCAGCCCGGCCAGTGCCGTGCGCAGCCGGGGCAGCCCGCGCGGATCGGGGTAGCCCAGCTCCTGGTGCGGAAGGTCCGCGAGCACACCGCGCTGCGCCGCCGCCCACGCCGCGCGGGGGAACAGCGACAGGTCGGGTGTCCCGGGGACGAAGTCCGCGCGGGTGCCGGGGGTGCGCGGGGCGAGGTCCCGGGCGTGCGGGCGGGCGGCCCGCACCGCCGCCCCCACCCACGTCCCGGAGCCCCGGCCGGAGCGCAGGTAGCCCTCCGCCGTCAGCTGCTCGTACGCCTCCGTGATCAGCCCGCGCGACACGCCGAGATCGGCTGCCAGGTCACGGCTGGAGGGCAGCCGGGTCCCCGGCGCGAGCCGCCCCGACCGCACCGCCTCGCGCAGCGCGGCCTGCAGCGAACGGCCGCGCGCGCGTGCCGGTGCGGAGACGGCGGGCAGCAGCAACTCCCAGGCGGGGGCGGAGGCGGGCCCGTCGGGGCCGGTCTGCGGTGACGTCATGACAGGGTCACCCTAGGCGTTCACGGGCCGCGGGACGCCTCCGTGCGGCCCCGCCCTCAGCGGCTGCCGTCGAGGATGACGCGCGCGACCAGCGCCGGGTCGTCGTTCATCGGGACGTGACCGCAGCCGGGCAGCCGGACCAGCCGGGCCCGGGGGATGATCCGCTTGGCGCGGATGCCCTGCCGGGGGATCAGGATCCGGTCCCGGGCGCCCCAGGCGACGGTCACGGGGATGCCGGGCACGTCGTCGGTGAACCGTACGGCGCTGCCCGCGCGGAGGGTCTCGGTGAAGCTTCCGGCCCCGGCGAGGGCGAGCGTCTCGGCGACCACGGCCTCGGGGGACCGGCGTCCGGGGCGGGCGTAGATGGTGCCGGTCAGCGCCGCCCGGCCGGCCGCGGAGCGGGCGAGGCGCTCGACCAGCGGGAGCGGCATCCGCTCCGCGACGCGCCGCATGCCGATCAGCACGCCGAAGGCGTACCGCCGCTCCGCCCGGGTCCAGAAACCCGCGGGGGACAGGGCGGTGACGGACCGCACGAGCCGTTCACGGCCGAGCTCCAGGGCCAGCAGGCCGCCGAGCGAGTTGCCCGCGACGTGCGGCCGGCCGAGCTCCAGCTCCTCGCACAGGGCGCCCAGGGCGGCGTTCATGGTCGGCAGGTCGTGGGCGAGGCCGTCGGGCAGCGGCGGGGAGGCGCCGAAGCCCGGCAGGTCCACGGCGATCACCTCGCGCTCGGTCGCCAGGACGTCCACCACCGGGTCCCAGGCCTGGCGGTGGTGGCCGATGCCGTGCAGCAGGAGCAGCGGTTCGCCGCGGCCCGCGCGCGCGTAGGACAGGGTCACGGTCTGCGGGCCGAGGGGAGAGGTGACCTCGAAGGAGACGGTCGCGGACATGGGGGTGCTCCTCGTCTGGGACTCGTGGGAACGGACGTCGCCCGACGCCGTGGACAGCTTGTCAGCAATGACTACCGGCGGGTAGCCCCCGGTCGGCGCCGGCCGTCGGCCGACGGGCGCGTGCGGAGGGTGTACGTCATCCGCGGCCCTGGCAAGCCGCGTTCGCTCGCCGCGCCCGGTGGAAGCCCCCGCACCGCGACCCCGGCACGCCCCCGGGGCCCGTCGTCGTACCCGATTGGTCTTGACCAAGGGTGAGGGGCGCTTTATGGTCGCAGACAAGTGAAACAACCTTTAATAAACAAGGGCGCTAAAACGCGGCCGGACACGGCGATCGTGGAGGACAGGGTGGGGACCACGCAGCTGGGAACGGTGCCGGAACCGAAGTACTGGCACCTCAGGACCGTGCTCAGTGAGGCGCTGGACTCGGAGTTCTCGGTGGGCGAGATCCTGCCCAACGAGCGCGACCTCGCCGCCCGCTTCGGCGTCGCCCGCGCCACGCTCCGGCAGGCCCTGGAACAACTCGAGCTCGAAGGCAGGCTGCAGCGCCGCCGCGGCGTGGGCACCACGGTCGCCCCGCCGCGCATGGGCGTGTCCGTCGGCACGGCACAGCAGGCCTGGCCCGGCGGGCCGCACGACGCCTGGCAGGCCCTCGACTGCGCGCTCGAGGTGCCGCCCGCCGCCGTCGCCGAGACGCTGGTGACCGGCCGCGACGAGTCCGTGCACGTCGTGCGGCGCTCCCGCGTCTCCCACGGCCAGCCCGTCGCCGCCGAACTCCTCTACATCCCCGCGGACTCGGTACCGGACCTGTCCGGCATCGACGCGCCGTCCGGCGCCGCACGCGCGCGTGCGGTGCTGCGGGAACTGCAGCGCCTGGAGCTGGAGCGGCAGGAGAACGCGGTGGAGCTCGGCTCCGCCCGCGCGGACGACGCGCGCGAACTGGACCGTCTGCCCGGTGCGCCCGTCCTCGTCGTCACCACCCGCTTCGTCGCCCGTGGCCGCACCGCCGCGCTCTCCGTGGCCACGTACCGCGCGGACACCTGCCGTCTGACCTTCGGCGACTCCGGCGGCGTCGAGATCCACCACGGACCGGAACGCCACGCGTCCTGACGGTGCGGCGGCCCGCCGGTGCGGTGACGGCTCGCTGCCGGTCGGCCGACAGCTGAAGGCGTGAGGGCGCGCTGTACGCCTCCGCCGTCACCGTGGTGCTGTCTCGCCGGGCGCCTTCCGTCGGTGCGTTCGCCGTTCCGCAGGCCGACCGGGTGCCGAGGCGTCGGTGCGGGCGCCGTTCGCTCCGGCCGGGGTCCGGGTACCCACCGGGGCCGGAGCGCGCGGCCGTCAGCGGCGGGCCGTCACCGTGCCCTCCACCGCGAAGAGTTGCTCCTCCACGTGGTCGAGGGCGAGGCGGACCGCGCCGGTGGCGACCGCCGCCTCGCCGAGGCGGGACAGGGCGACCTTCGGCGGACGCAGGCAGTAGCGGGCCAGTTCGCGGCGCAGCGGCTCCAGGACGCCGTCCAGGCCGGCCGCCCAGCCGCCGATCACGACCAGCTCCGGGTCGAGGGCCAGCACCAGTGCCGCCACGTCGTGGACGAGCCGGCGGATGAACCGGTCCATGGCCGCCAGCGCCCGCTGGTCGCCCTCGCGGGCCTGGGCGAAGACGTCCGCGACGGCCTGCTCGTCGAGCGGGTGCAGCGGCTCGTCCGTGGTGGACAGCAGGGTTTCGGGGGTCGCTTCCCGGCCCAGCAGGTGCAGCGCACCGATCTCGCCGGCCGCCCCGCCGTACCCCCGGTGCAGCCGCCCGCCGATCAGCGAGCCGGCGCCCGGACTCAGCCCGGCCAGCACGAACACCACGTCGTCGGTTCCCCGGGCGGCGCCCTTCCAGTGCTCGGCGACGACGGCCGCGTTCGCGTCGTTCTCCACCAGCACCGGACACCTGAAGGACCGGCTCAGCCGCTCGCCGAGGCCGAGCCCCGTCCAGCCGGGCAGCGCCGTGCCCAGCCGCACGGTGCCGTCCGCCTCCACGATTCCCGGCGTGCCCACGCCCACGGCGCGCAGCGAGCCGCGCGGGACACCGGCCCGCCGCAGCAGCTCCGCGACGGCTGTGCGCAGCCGCTCCAGCCGCTCGTCGGCGTCGACGGTCTCGTCGACGTCCCGGGCCTGTGCGCCGATCACCCGGCCGTCCAGATCGGCCAGCAGCGCGGCCACCCGGTGCGCGCCGATCTCCAGGCCGAGCAGATGCCCGGCCTCCGCCCGGAACCGGAACCGCCGCGCCGGCCGTCCCTGCCGTCGCGCGGCCCCTTCCCCGGCCGCCGTCTCCACGACGAGACCCGCCTCGATGAGTCCCTCCACGACGCCCTCGACGGTCGGCCGGGACAGTCCCGTCACCCGGGTCACCTCGGTCAGCGTCGCGCAGTCCGTCGCCCGCAACGCGTGCAGTACGACCGCGGAGTTGATCCTTCGCAGCAGCGAGGGGGCCCCGCCGGTCAGCCGACCCACCGTCCGTCCTCCCAGCTCGTGCGCGTGTTGGGCGGATCGTACTCGGCGCGGCGGACCCCGGCGACCTCCGGGCGCGGCAGCTTTGGGTACGCGGTTCAGCCCGGCGCCACGAAGCCCGACTCGTAGGCGGCGATCACCGCCTGGGTCCGGTCCCGCGCCCCCAGCTTCGCCAGCACGGCGCTCACATGGGACTTCACGGTCTCCGTCCCCACCACCAGCCGCGCCGCTATCTCCGCGTTCGTCAGGCCCCGCGCCATCAGCCGCAGCACCTCCCTCTCGCGCTCGGTCAGCCGCGCCCGCTCCAGCACGGCGCGCGCCGCGCGGTTTCCGCCTCCGTTCCCGTACTCGGCGGCGAGCCGCCGCACCGACGCGGGGAACAGCAGCGACTCGCCCTCGGCGACCAGCCGCACCGCGTGCACGATCTCCGCGGGCCGCGCCCGCTTCAGCAGGAACCCGTCGGCGCCCGCACGCAGCGCCCCGTACACGTACTCGTCGTTCTCGAACGTCGTCACGACGAGGATCTTCGGCGGCGCGTCGACCGACCGCAGCAGCGCGCGCGTGGCATCGATCCCGTCCAGCAGCGGCATGCGTACGTCCATGGCGACCACGTCCGGCCGCAGTCGCCGCACCAGTGGGATCACCGCCGCACCGTCGGCCGCCTCCCCGACCACCTCGATGTCCGGCTGTGCCTCCAACACGGCCCGCAGACCCGTGCGTACGAGGGGTTCGTCGTCGACGAGCAGAACGGTCACCGGCATCCGGCCAGCGTAGATCAGCGCAACGGCAGCTCGACGCGCACCCGCCAGTCGCCCTCGTCGGGGCCCGTCCACGCCCGGCCGCCCAGCAGCGCCGCGCGCTCGCGTATGCCGCGCAGGCCGCTGCCCCGGCCGGGTAGCGCCTCGGCCAGCGGGTTGCGGATCTCCAGCAGCAGCGTCCCGTCGGCGACACGCACCCCGACCCGTACGGGAACCGCCCCCGCGTGCCGCAGCGCGTTGGTCAGTGACTCCTGCAGGATGCGGTAGCCCTCGCGGGACACCGGACCCGGCACGGTGTCCAGGGGGCCGGCCACCTCGGCGTCGACCTTCGCCCCGGACGCGCGGGCGGACTCCAGCAGACGGCCGGCCTCAGCCAGTGTCGGCCGGCTGCCGACGGACTTCTCGGGCTCACGCAGGACGCCCAGGACCCGCTCCAGGTCCTCCAGCGCCGCCCGGCCAGTCTCCTCGATGGCGTCCAGCGCCCGGTCGGTGAAGGCCGGATCGCCCGCCGCCCGCGCGGCACCGGCCTGCACCACCGCGACGGTGAGGGCGTGGCCGATCGAGTCGTGCAACTCATGGGCGATGCGGTTGCGTTCCAGCAGTTGGTCGGTGCGGGCCTCCAAAGCGGCCAGTCGCTCGGCGGGGGAGGGCCCGAGCAGCCACAGGGCCAGGGCGGTGATCAGCTCGCCCGCCACGACGACCACGGCGCCGAGGACCAGCAGCGGAAGGGGGACGAGCAGCGCGTACCACCAGTGCTGCCCCGGAACCTGCACGAACGTCGCGGGATCCGCCGCACCGCCCCCGGCCGTGTTCGCCAGGTCCACGGCGAGCATGGGCAGGTGGATGGTCAGAAAGGAGACGCCACCGCCGAGGAACAGCCGGCACTGGAGCCACACCACGGTCCGCCCGCGGTGGGCCCAAGTGGCGGACGGCGCCGGCACGATCTCCGTGTCGCGCGCGCCGTACCGCCGCCCGAGGAGCAGCCCGGCGGCCTGCACCCCCTCCACCGTCCGCATCGCCGGCACCAGTCCGGCGAGCGCGAGCAGCACCGCGGCCAGGTACATCCGGGTGTTGTCGATGAGGTACCACATGACCGGCCACACGACGGCCATGAACAGATGCAGCCACCGTGTGTACGTCACCGCCCGCCGGAACGGGCGCAGCATGCGGATCATTCCGTCATCGTGCCAGCGCCCACTGACAACCCGTCTCCCCCGCACGGGGGAGACGATCCCCCAGGCCGGGGGAGGCCCCGGCCCGGCCGGACGGCCAGGCTGTGGCACATGACCAGCATCGACGTCCAGGACCTCACCAAGGAGTACGGCACCCGGCGAGCCGTCGACCACCTCACCTTCCGCGTCCGGCCCGGCGGCGTCACCGGATTCCTCGGCCCCAACGGCGCCGGCAAGTCCACCACCATGCGCCTGGTGCTCGGCCTCGACCACCCCACGTCCGGCTCCGCCACCATCGGCGGCCGCGCCTACGCCACCCTGAGTGAACCCCTGCGCCAGGTGGGCGCCCTGCTGGACGCCCAGGCCGCCCACGGCTCCCGCACCGGCCGCGACCATCTGCGCGTCCTGGCGGCGAGCCACCGCATCCCGGACCGCCGGGTCGACGAGGTGCTGGAGGAGACCGGCCTGGGCCCGGCGGGGCGCCGCCGGGTGCGGACGTACTCCCTGGGCATGCGTCAGCGACTGGGCATCGCCGCCGCGCTGCTCGGCGACCCGGAGGTGGTCATGCTCGACGAACCGTCCAACGGCCTCGACCCCGAAGGCATCGTGTGGATCCGTACCCTGCTGCGCCGGCTCGCGGACGAGGGACGGACCGTCCTGGTATCCAGCCATCTGATGAACGAGACCGCCTCCTTCGCCGACCACCTCGTCGTCCTCGGACGGGGCCGGCTCCTCGCCGACACCCCGATGCGGGAGTTCATCGACGCGCGCGTGCGCCCCGCCGTCCGCATCCGGACCTCCGACCCCACCGGCCTCAAAAGCGTCCTCGCCGGGCACGGTCACGGCGCCGTGGAACACCCGGACGGCCACTGGACCGTGCCGGACGCGCGCGTGGACGACGTCGGACGCCTCGCTTCCGCCGCCGGGGTGCCGATCCTCGAACTCACCGCGGACGAGGGCACGCTGGAACAGGCCTATCTGGACCTGACCGCCGCCGAGACCGAGTTCGCCGCGCAGCCCCAGGAGGCCTGACCATGCGGTTCGCACCCGTACTCCACTCCGAGTTGCTGAAGATCCGCACGGTCCGCTCGCTCCCGGGAGCACTGCTCGCGCTCTTCGCGGTGACCGCGGCGTTCTCCGGGATCGCCGGAGTGGATGGCACGTCGGACCCGGAGCTCGACCCGCTGTTCACGGCCCTGTCCGGTGTCGTTCCGGGTCAGATCGCCGCCGTCTCCTTCGGCGCCATGGCCGTATCGGCGGAGTACCACAACGCGGCTCTGCGGCTCTCCTTGGCCGCGGTCCCACAACGCGGACGCTGGTTCGCCGCGAAGGCCACGGCGATCGCCGTACCCACGCTGGTCGTGAGCCTGTTGGCCTCTCTGGCCGCCCTCCTCGTGGCACGCGCGGGGCTCGGCCAGGCGGCGAGCGGCCTCACCCCGGCCGAGCAGATCCGCGGTGTCGTGGGCTGCGGCGTCTACCTCACGCTGATGGCCCTGTTCGCCGCGGGCCTCGCGACCCTGCTGCGCAGTGGGGTGGCCACGCTGTCCGTGCTGATCCCGTTCATCCTCGTCGTGTCCTTCGTGATCGGCGACGCGGCCGGCACCGTCGTCGACTTCCTGCCCGACCGGGCCGGACAGGTGGTCCTGTACGAGACCCACGACGGAACGCTCGGCCCCTGGGCGGGACTGGCGGTGACCGCGCTGTGGACGGCTGCCGCCCTGGGGGCCGGGGTGTGGAGCCTGCGCCGCCGGGACGCCTGACCGGAAGCCGGCCGACGCCCCGCCGGCCGCCGGCGGTGGCGGGTCCACTGGACCCGACGGACACAGCCCGGCACATCGCCCTCATCGACGAGCTGTGCTTCCGCCCCTTCCCGGCGGAGCACGGCCCGCCGGACGTCGGCTTCGGGGGACCGGGCCACCACGTCGCCGTGCTGGAGGCCGATGACGGGCCGGGCGGCGATCCCGTGCGGCGGGCGGCGGCGGGCCGGTTCGAGGAGCACCACGACGCCGTGTACGAGGTGCGGCCCCCCGCTGGGGGACACCGATCCCCGGAACGCGCGGGCGGTCCCGCCGCACACGGGGCGGGAGAGGGCGCCCGAGCCGTGGGCCTGGCTCGGCGCCCGCGCCGGCGCGACCCGGCTGTGGCAGGTGCGGGGCACCGGACGCCGGGTCGCCGTGGCGGTCGCCGACCGGGACCCGGCCGACGGGATCCGGCTGCCGACGGTGGTCGCGGAAACCGCTCCGCCCCGGGCCCCGGCCGTCACTCCTCGGCCGCGGCCTCCCGCAGCCGGCCGAACTCCTCCGCCAGCGTCGCCGGCGTCCAGTGCGCGTTCAGCCCGCTCGGATTGGGCAGCACCCACACGCGGGTGCCGCCGATGGTCCGCTCCTGGGGCCCGACCCGCGCCTTCCGGTCGTCGAACGCCGCGCGGTACGCGGTGATTCCCAGCACGGCCAGCCACCGCGGCCGCAGCCGGGCCACTTTCAGGGCGAGCAGCCGACCGCCCTCCCGGTACTCCTCTGCGCCCAGCTCGTCGGCCCGCGCGGTCGCCCGCGCCACGACATTGGTGATGCCGAGTCCGTACGACAGCAGCTCCCGCTGCTCGGACGGCAGCAGCAGCCGGGGCGTGAAACCGGAGCGGTGCAGGGCCGGCCAGAAGCGGTTGCCGGGGCGGGCGAAGTGGTGACCGGTCGCGGCCGTCATCAGACCGGGGTTGATGCCGCAGAACAGCACGCGCAGGCCGTCCGCGACCACATCCGGTACGAGGCGGTCGCGGGCGGCCTCCAGCTCCTCCTGGGTGAAGCGTGTCAGAGGATCGCCCCGGGGGTGTACCCGGCGGCCGCCGGGTGCTGCTTGACGATCTCGTCGACGCGGCCGACGACGGTGGCGACCTGGTCGCCCGCGGCACCGGTGAAGGACAGCTTGTCCGCCATCAGCGCCTCCAGCTCGGCACGGCCGAGCGGCAGCCGCTCGTCGGCGGCGAGCTTGTCGAGGAGGTCGTTGCGCTCGGCACCCTGCTCCCGCATGGCGAGGGCGGTGGCGACGGCGTTCTCCTTGATCGCCTCGTGCGCGACCTCGCGGCCGACGCCCGCGCGCACGGCGCCCATCAGCACCTTGGTGGTGGCGAGGAACGGCAGGTAGCGGTCCAGCTCCCGGGCCACGACCGCCGGGAAGGCGCCGAACTCGTCGAGCACCGTCAGGAACGTCTCCAACAGGCCGTCGAGCGCGAAGAACGCGTCCGGCAGCGCGACCCGGCGCACCACCGAGCAGGACACGTCGCCCTCGTTCCACTGGTCGCCCGCCAGCTCGCCGGTCATCGAGGCGTAACCGCGCAGGATCACCATCAGGCCGTTGACGCGCTCGCAGGAGCGGGTGTTCATCTTGTGCGGCATCGCGGACGAGCCGACCTGGCCCGGCTTGAAGCCCTCGGTGACCAGCTCGTGCCCGGCCATCAGCCGGATCGTCCTCGCCAGCGACGACGGCGCGGCGGCCAGCTGCACCAGCGCGGTGACGACCTCGTAGTCGAGCGAGCGCGGGTAGACCTGACCGACGCTCGTGAACGCCTGGGAGAAGCCCAGGTGCCCGGCGACCCGCCGCTCCAGCTCCGCCAGCTTGCCCGCGTCGCCGCCGAGCAGGTCCAGCATGTCCTGCGCGGTGCCGACCGGGCCCTTGACACCGCGCAACGGGTAGCGGCCCAGCAGCTCCTCCACCCGGCCGTACGCGACGAGCAGCTCGTCGGCGGCGGTGGCGAACCGCTTGCCGAGGGTGGTGGCCTGCGCGGCCACGTTGTGCGAGCGGCCGGCCATGACCAGCTCGCCGTACTCACCGGCCAGCTTGCCCAGGCGGGCCAGCACGGCCACCGTACGGTCGCGCACCAGCTCCAGCGAGAGCCGGATCTGCAGCTGCTCGACGTTCTCGGTGAGGTCGCGGGAGGTCATCCCCTTGTGCACGTGCTCGTGCCCGGCGAGGTCGTTGAACTCCTCGATCCGCGCCTTCACGTCGTGCCGGGTGACCTTCTCGCGTTCGGCGATCGAGGCCAGGTCGACGGTGTCGAGGACCCGCTCGTAGTCGGCGATCGCGGTGTCGGGCACCTCGATCCCGAGGTCCTTCTGGGCCCGCAGCACGGCGAGCCAGAGCCGCCGCTCCAGTTTCACCTTCCGCTCGGGCGACCAGAGCGTGGCGAGCTCGGCGGAGGCGTAGCGTCCGGCGAGGACGTTGGGGATACGGGGCTTGGCGGGCGCAGCAGTCACGTGCACGGAGTCTACTGTCGATTCCTGCAGGCCCGCGCCACCGGGTGACCTGGAGGAAACCACAGGGAGACGCTACCGGCCCTCGTAGGGCAGCAGCTCGGGCCGCTTCGGCGGCAGCCCGTCGCCGGAGGAACGGCCGGTGAGCCGGCGGCCGATCCACGGCAGCAGGTGCTGCCGGGCGAACCGGGCGTCCTCGACCCGCCGGGCCACCCAGCGTGGGGGGAGCGTCGCCTCCGGGGGCAGGTGCCACTCGGGGTCCTCCGGCGGGTGCCCGAGCGTCTGCCACACCGCCTCGGCGACCCTGCGGTGCCCGTCCGCGGTCAGGTGCAGCCGGTCCACGTCCCACAGCCGGGGGTCGGCGAGCGACGGCGCGCCGTACAGGTCGACGACCAGCGCGCCGTGCTTCCGGGCGAGTTCGTCGACGCACTCGAACAGCGCCTCCATGCGCGGGCGGAAGCGCTCCAGGACCGGCCCCTGGCGGCCGGGGCTGTGCATCAGCACCAGCTGCCCGCAGTGCGGCGCCAGCCGCTCCACGGCCTCGGTCAGCAGGTCCCGCACCCTCCCCATGTCGCACTTGGGCCGCAGGGTGTCGTTGAGCCCGCCGACCAGGGTGACGACGTCGGCCCGCATGGCGGCGGCGGCCTCGACCTGCTCGTCGACGATCTGCTGGATCAGCTTGCCGCGCACCGCGAGGTTGGCGTACCGGAAACCGGGGCGTGCGGCCGCCATCCGTGCGGCGAGGAGATCGGCCCAGCCCCGGTAGGTGCCGTCGGGAAGGAGGTCCGACATGCCTTCGGTGAAGGAGTCGCCGAGGGCGACGAGGCTGTTGTAGGTGGGATTCGTGTGCATGGCGACACAGATGGTATCCCGCGGCACATACCCAGCGGTCGGTCGCCCTCCCCGCGCTCAGGCCCGCTGCCCGAACAGCTCCTGCAGCACGTCCTCCATGGTCACCAGTCCGGCCAGCCGCCCGTCGGTCCCGAGGACGGCCGCCAGATGCGTACGGCTGCTCCGCATGGCGGTGAGGACGTCGTCCATCGGTGTGCTCTCCCGCACCCGTGCGATGGGCCGCATGTCGTCCAGCCGGAACGGCAGGTCCCGCGGCGAGGCGTCCAGGGCGTCCTTCACGTGCAGGTAGCCGACGATCCGCCGCTGCTCGTCCACCACCGGGAAGCGGGAGAACCCGGACTCCGCCGACAGCCGCTCCAGCCCCTCCGGGGTGACCCCCACGCTTGCGTAGACCACGCGTTCCAGTGGCATCACCACGTCCCGCACGGGCCGCCGGCCCAGCTCCAGCGCGTCGTGCAGCCGCTCGAGCGCACGGTCGTCGATGAGGCCCGCCTCGCCCGAGTCCCTCACGATCTCGGCCAGTTCGGAGTCCGAGAAGGACGCGACGACCTCGTCCCGCGTCTCGACCCGCATCAGCTTCAGCAGCGCGTTGGCGAACGCGTTGACCGTGAAGATCACCGGGCGCAGTACGCGGGACAGCGCCACCAGCGGCGGACCCAGCAACAGGGCGCTGCGCACCGGCTCGGCGAGCGCGATGTTCTTCGGCACCATCTCGCCGAGCAGCATGTGCAGGTAGGTCGCGAGCGCCAGCGCGATCACGAACGACACCGCGTGCCCCGCGCTCTGCGGCACGCCCACCGCGTGGAACGCCGGTTCGAGCAGGTGTGCGATGGCCGGCTCGGCGACGACGCCGAGGACCAGCGTGCACAGCGTGATGCCGAGCTGCGCGGCCGCCATCAGCGCGGAGACGTGCTCCAGACCCCACAGCACGCTCTTCGCGCGCCGGTCGCCGCCGTCCGCGTACGGCTCGATCTGGCTGCGGCGGACCGAGATCAGCGCGAACTCCGCGCCGACGAAGAAGGCGTTGACGACCAGGGTCGCCAGACCGATCAGCAGCTGTACGACGGTCATCGCCGTGCCCCCCTGTCCTTCGTGGTCCCGGCCGTCCGCCGGTCCGTCGCGTGCCGGTCGTCGAGGGGCGCGTGCAGCAGGACGCGCGCCGCACGGCGGCCGGTGGCGTCGACCACGTCCAGGCGCCAGCCGGCGACCTCGAAGGTGTCGCCGACGGCCGGGATCCGGCCCAGCCCGGCCGCCACGAGTCCGGCGAGGGTCTCGTACGGCCCCTCCGGCGCGCGCAGGCCGACCCGGGCGAGCTGGTCCACCCGCGCGGAGCCGTCGGCCGAGAACAGGGTGTGCCCGTTCGCGTCGGTGCCGGCGCGGGCCAGGTCGGGGGTCTCGTGCGGGTCGTGCTCGTCGCGGACCTCGCCGACGACCTCCTCGACGATGTCCTCCAGCGTGGCCACGCCGGCCGTGCCGCCGTACTCGTCGATCACCACGGCCATGGTGCGCCGCCCGGAGAGCCGGTCGAGGAGCCGGTCGACGGTGAGCGTTCCGGGGACCAGCAGGGATTCGCGCATCACCTCCGACACGGGCACCCGGGCCCGGCGTTCGGCGGGCAGCGCCAGCACGTCCTTGACGTGCGCGGTGCCGACGACCGCGTCGAGGGTGTCGCGGTAGACGGGGAACCGGGACAGTCCGGTCGCCCGGGTCGCGTTCGCCACGTCCTCACAGGTGGCGTGCACCTCCAGTGCGACGACCCGGACGCGCGGTGTCATCACGTTCGCGGCGGTGAGGTCGGCGAGGTTCAGCGTGCGGACGAAGAGCTCGGCGGTGTCCGGCTCCAGGGCACCCTCCCGGGCGGAGTGCCGGGCGAGCGCCGCGAGCTCCTGCGGCCCGCGCGCGGACTCCAGTTCCTCGGCGGGTTCCACGCCGATGCGGCGCGCTATGCGGTTGGCCATGTTGTTCAGGTGCGTGATGAACGGGCGGAAGGCGGCGCTGAACCAGCGTTGTGCGTTGCCCACCCGTCTGGCGACGGCCAGCGGCGAGGAGATCGCCCAGTTCTTGGGCACCAGCTCGCCGACCACCATCAGGAACACCGTCGACAGGGCCGTGCCGATCACCAGGGCGAGGGAGCGCGCCACCGAACCGGAGACGCCGATGTCCTCCAGCGGGCCGGTGATCAGCGCGACGATCGAGGGCTCGGCCAGCATGCCGACCACCAGGTTGGTGACCGTGATGCCGAGCTGTGCGCCGGAGAGCTGGAAGGTCAGGTTCCGTACGGCTTCGAGGGCGCCCGCGGCCCCCCGCTCACCGCGTTCGGCGGCCCGCTCCAGATCGGCCCGCTCGACCGTGGTGAGGGAGAACTCGGCCGCGACGAACGCGCCGCAGGCGAGCGAGAGCAGGATCGCCGTCAGAAGGAGGAGCACTTCGGTCATCGGGTCACCTCCGTCCCATGGTCGGACAGGACGGGAACGGATGCGCGGTGTCGTGGACCGGAGGACTCGTCCATGGGCGGACGCACACAACCTTTCATGAGGACCGAGTGACCGCCCGAGGCAAAGGGGCCGCCCAAAGGGTGCCGCCGGCCGTGGATCACCCGGTGAGGGGCTTCACCCAGCGCCGCCGGCGTTCCTCCCGCGCGTACCCCGCGGCGCCCCATGCATGATGGGCCGTCCCGTTGTCCTGGAGCACCATCGCGTCCGCGCGGCGCCCGCCGAGCCGTGCGAACCGCTCCTCCGCCACGGCCAGCAGCGCGGAGCCGATGCCCCGGCGGCGGCGGTCCGGGCGCACCGCCAGCCGGTAGAGGTGGCACCGCCACCCGTCGAAGCCCGCGATCACCGTGCCGACCAGCTCGCCGTCGCTCTCCGCGAGGATCAGCGCTTCGGGGTCGCGGGCGACCAGCCGCTCCACGCCCTCCCGGTCGTCACTGATGCTCGGGCCCTCGGCGGCCACCTTCCAGAAGGCCAGCACGGTGTCGAGATCCTCGGGCCCGGCGGCCCGTACACGCAGCTCACTCATGCCGCGATCCCAGCACGTGCGAGCCCGTACGGCAGGGAGTTCCACGATCCGGACGCCCGGCCGCGCACACCGCCCCGCCCGCCCGGAGCGTCTTCGCCGAGGAGTTCGGCAAGGAACGCGAAGGCACGGGCGAAGACCGCCGCTGAGCCGTCGGACGGCCTGCGCATCGACCTCGCGTGGCTGCTCATGCCCGCCGAGCGGCAGACCCCGAAAGACCCCCAGATCACCGACGGGGGCGCCCTCGTCGCCGCCGTCGCACGCCGCGAGGCCGAGATCTTCGACGTACCCGTCCACGACGGCCCGCACGTCCGCGTCGCGTCGCTGCTCCGGCTGCTGATCCGGGTCCCCGCGCTGGAGCGCTCCAACGCCCTGTTCGCCTCCGCCGTCGCGTACGCCTGCCTCGTCGCCAGTGGCCTGAAGGTCGTCACCTCGCCGGAACAGGCGCGCGACCTGGCCCGGCTCGTCGACGACGGCGAGGTGACGGTGGACGACATCGCGGCCGGGCTGCGCCGTTGGTGCGGCTGATCAGCTCCCGGTGGCCGCCGCGTCGACCGGCGGCCGCCACGCGGTACCCGTGACGCAGTACGAGGTGGGCAGCGCCGGCCCCCTGTCCGGCATCAGCACCCGCCGGTACGGGCCGAGCTCGAACCCCGCCTCCCGCAGCGCGCCGACCGGATCCCGCGCCACATGGCAGCCACCGGTCAGCGGCGGCCACACCGTCCGGTCCAGCGCCCGCTGGGCGAGGCGCATGACCCGGCCGCCGCCCCGGCCGTGTTCGAAGAACCTCACCTCGCCGCCCGGCCGCAGCACCCGCCTCAGCTCCGCCAGCGCCCGCGGCACGTCCCGGACGCTGCACAGCACCAGCGAGAGCACCGCCGCGTCGAACGCCTCGCTCCTGACCGGCAGCGCCTCCGCCACACCCGGCACCACATCCACCGGCACCCGGGCGCGCAGGGCGGCCTCCACAGCCAGCGCCCGCAGCTCCCGCTCCGGTTCGACGGCGACGATCTCCGAGACGGCGCCCGGACAGTGCGCGAAGTTCAGACCGTTGCCCGCGCCCACCTCGATCACCCGGCCGGACAGTCCGCCGAGCAGTCGGCGCCGCACCCCGGCCACCCCCGTGCGGGTCTCGGCGGCGACGCTGAGCCGGGCGTAGCACCGCGCGAACAGTGGATGGTGCACGGCATCCCACTGCCCCCTCGTGGACCGGCCGGACCGCGGCTGCATGAGGACCTCCCTCAGGACGGGCCTACGCCGATTCTCCCCCGAACAGCTGATCCACACCCCTGCCGGCCGTCAGGGCGCCTCGCGCATCCGGAACGTCTCCGCGTCCCAGGTCCCCTCCAGCCGGGGCGCCAGCCAGCGCGGCGCCGAGGCCCGGAACCCGGCGGGGTCCAGCGCGCCCGCCCCGGCCGGTACGGCGCCCAGCAGGGGGGCGCCAGCCACGTCCGGCAGGTCCAGCAGGTTGCACCGCGAGGCCAGGTCGGGCCCGGCGGGCCAGCTACCGATCACCACACCCGCCAGGTCCAGCCCCCGCCCGCGCAGTTCACGGGCCGTCAGCTCCGTGACGTTCAGGGTGCCGAGCCCGGCCGACGCCACCACCAGCACCGGCGCGGCCAGCAGCGCCGCCGCGTCCGCCAGCGTCCCGCCGGCCGCGTCGAACCGCACGAGCAGTCCGCCCGCGCCCTCCACCAGCACCAGATCGTGCTCCGTGGCCAGTTTGGCGGCCCGCTCCGCGACCTCGTTCGGACGCACCGGCGCCCGGCCGGCCCGTCGGGCCGCCGTGGCCGGCGCCAGCGGATCCGGGTACCGGGCCAGCTCGTCCGTCGTCACCGCACCGGCGAGCCGCGCGACCTCCTCGGCGTCCCCGGTCTCCTCCGGCCGCACACCCGTCTGCGCCGCCTTCAGCACGGCCACCGACCGGCCCGCCGCCAGCGCCGTCGCGGCGAGGGCGGCCGTCACCACCGTCTTGCCGACCTCGGTGCCCGTGCCCGTGATCACCAACACCGTCATGTCATCCCTCCTTCGCCGCCGCGCACACCGCGCGGGCGATGCGCGCCACGTCCGCGTCGTCCGTGACGTACGGCGGCATGGTGTAGATCAGATCGCGGAAGGGCCGCAGCCACACGCCCTCCCGCACGGCGGCCTCCGTGGCCGCCCGCACGTCGACGGCGTGGTCGAGCTGGACGACCCCGATGGCGCCGAGCACCCGCACGTCCCGCACCCCGGGCAGCCCGGCCGCCGGCGCCAGCCCTTCCCGCAGACCCGCCTCGATCCGCTCGACCTCCGCGAGCCAGTCCTGGCCGAGCAGCAGCTCGACGGAGGCGCAGGCCACGGCCGCCGCCAGCGGATTGCCCATGAACGTCGGACCGTGCGCCAGCACCGGCACCTCACCGCGCGAGATCCCTCGCGCCACCCGCGCGGTGCACAGTGTCGCCGCCATGGTCAGATAACCGCCGGTCAGCGCCTTGCCCACACACATCACATCCGGCGTCACCGCCGCGTGCCCCGCCGCGAACAGCGTGCCAGTGCGCCCGAACCCGGTCGCGATCTCGTCGAACACCAGCAGCACGTCGTGCGCGTCGCACGCCTCGCGCAGCACCCGCAGATACGCGGGGGAGTGGAACCGCATCCCGCCCGCGCCCTGCACCACCGGCTCCACGATCACCGCGGCCAGCTCGCCGGCGTGTCGTTCGACCGTGGACCGCAGGTGCTCCGCGTACGCCTCCTCGTACCCGGCCGGCGGCGCGTCCGCGAAGACCTGGCGCGGCAGCACCCCGGACCACAGCTCGTGCATCCCGCCCTCGGGATCGCACACCGACATCGGCTGCCAGGTGTCGCCGTGGTAGCCGCCCCGCCAGGTCAGCAGCCGCCGTTTCTCCGGCCGGCCCAGCGAACGCCAGTACTGCAGGCACATCTTCACCGCGACCTCGACCGACACCGACCCGGAGTCGGCGAGGAACACGTGCTCGAGACCGTCCGGCGACACGTCGACGAGGAGTTTCGCCAGCCGCACGGCGGGCTCGTGGGTGAGCCCGCCGAACATCACGTGGCTCATCCGCTCCAGCTGCCCGCGCGCGGCCTCGTTGAGCACCGGGTGGTTGTAGCCGTGGATCGCCGACCACCAGGACGACATCCCGTCGACCAGTTCGCCCGAGCCGTCGGCGAGCCGCAGCCGCACCCCGCTCGCCGACTCCACGACGAGTGGTTCCTGACGGCCCGGCATGGGCCCGTACGGATGCCAGACGTGCCGCCGGTCGAGCTCCAGCAGCTCGGCGACGGACCGCTCAGGCATTGGGCGCGAGGTCCGTTCCGGCGCCCCGGCGGCGTACCGCGACCAGGTCCGTGCGGGGCTCCTCGGGCGCACTCCCGCAGGATTCCGCGGTCGCCGGACCGCACACGGCGGCACCCTCGTGCGAGCCGCAGCCGCCGACCGCGCGGTGCCCGGGCAGCGTCACCTCGCCGGCGCCCTCCACCTCGAACCCGGCGTCCGCGATCATCTCCAGGTCGGCCTTGCCGGCCTGGCCCTCGCTGGTGAGGTAGTCGCCGAGGAAGATCGAGTTGGCCAGGTGCAGCGCGAGCGGCTGCATCGTGCGCAGGTGCACCTCACGGCCGCCGGCGATCCGCACCTCGACGTCCGGGCAGACGAACCGCACCATCGCGAGGATCCTGAGGCACCGCTGCGGGGTCAGGTTCCACTCCTTGGCGAGCGGCGTCCCCTCGAACGGGATCAGGAAGTTGACCGGCACCGAGTCCGGGTCCAGCTCGCGCAGCGAGAAGACCACGTCGGCCAGGTCCTCGTCGGACTCGCCCATACCGGCGATCAGCCCGGAGCAGGCGGACAGACCGGCCGCGTGCGCCTTCCGTACGGTGTTCACCCGGTCGGCGTACGTGTGCGTGGACGTGATGTCCCCGTACGTCGACTCGGACGTGTTGAGGTTGTGGTTGTAGGCGTCCGCGCCCGCCTCCCGCAGCCGCTCCGCCTGGCCGTCGGAGAGCAGGCCGAGGCAGGCGCACACCTCGACGCCCTCGTGCCGCTCCTTGATGGCCTTGATGGTGTCGGAGACCCGGTCCACGTCACGGTCGGTCGGGCCCCGGCCGCTGGCCACCAGGCACACCCGCTTGGCGCCGCCCGCGAGTCCGGCGGCGGCCGCCTGCGACGCCTGCTCCGGCTTGAGCCAGGTGTACTTCAGGATGTCGGCCTTGGAGCCGAGCCGCTGGGAGCAGTAGGAGCAGTCCTCCGGGCACAGGCCGGACTTGAGGTTGACGAGATAGTTGAGCTTCACCCGTCGGCCGAACCAGTGCCGCCGCACCTTCCCGGCCGCGGCCACCACATCGAGCAGGTCGTCGTCGGACGTCGCGAGGACGGCCAGAGCTTCCCCGCGGGTCGGCGTCTCGCGCCGAAGCCCCTTGTCCACCAGCGTGTTCAGCAGGTCCATGGAAGCTGATCCTGTCCTACCCGACCGGCCCGGGCCAAGGAGGGTTCGTACAACGGGGGCACTTCGAGGTGTGGGTATCGCCACACGGTGGTCCGTCCGGCCGCCCGCTAATGTCTGTGCACTGCCTACAAAATCCCCGGAGGGACCATGGCGTTCGGCTGGATCGACGAGCAGGCGGAACTGCGCCGCCGGGCCGGGCTCGTACGCGCCCTGCGCCCCCGGGCCGCCGACACTCCCCTGCTCGATCTGGCGAGCAACGACTACCTCGGCCTGGCCCGGCACCCGGAGGTCACCGAGGGTGCCGCACGGGCCGCGCGGACCTGGGGCGGCGGGTCGACGGGCTCCCGGCTCGTCACCGGCACCACCGAACTCCACGCCGAGCTGGAACGCGAACTGGCCGGTTTCTGCGGCTTCGAGGCGGCCCTGGTCTTCTCCTCCGGTTACGCGGCCAACCTCGCCGCCGTCACCGCGCTGGCCCCGCACGGCTCCAGAATCGTCTCCGACGCGGGCAACCACGCCTCGCTGATCGACGGCTGCCGGCTGGCCCGCGGTACGACACGGGTCGCGGCGCACGCCGATCCCGACGCCGTGCGCAAGGCGCTGGACGGGCACCGTGGGCCCGCGGTGGCGGTGTCCGACACGGTCTTCTCGGTGGACGGCGACGCCGCCCCGCTCACCGGGCTCGCCGCGGCGTGCCGGGAGCACGGCGCGGGTCTGGTGCTCGACGACGCGCACGGCCTCGGCGTGCTCGGCGACGGCGGGCGCGGGGCCCCGTACGCGGCGGGACTGGCGGGCGCCGACGACGTCGTCGTGACGGTGACGCTGTCCAAGTCGCTCGGCAGTCAGGGCGGGGCGGTGCTCGGCCCGGCCCGGGTGATCGAGCACCTGGTCAACACGGCCCGGACGTTCGTCTTCGACACGGGACTCGCCCCCGCCGCGGTGGGAGCGGCCCTGACGGCCCTTCGGCTGCTGCGACGTGAACCGGGGCGCGCGGCGCGGGCGGGCGAGGCGGCGCGGGAACTGCACTGCCGGCTGACGGCCGCGGGTCTGGAAGCGGTGCGTCCGGACGCCGCGGTCGTCTCCGTGCGTGCTCCTTCCCCGGAGCAGGCCGTGCGGTGGGCGGCCGACTGCCGGGCGGCCGGCCTGGCCGTGGGCTGCTTCCGTCCTCCTTCCGTGCCCGATGGCGTCTCACGGCTCAGACTGACCGCCCGCGCGGACCTGTCCGGGGCGGAGATCGAACGCGCTGTACGGGTGATCGGCGAGACGCGGCCATGAGTCGGCGGGGCACGGCCGTGCGTCGCCCGATGACGGGCCGACCGGTCGGGTCGTCAGCCGACCGCGGTCACGAACTCCGTCCAGCTGGCGGGGGAGAAGAGCAGCGCGGGCCCGTCAGGGTCCTTGGAGTCGCGCACGGCGAGCAGTCCGGCCAGGGGGCCGGCGGCCGGCCTGGCCGTCTCGACGCAGTTGTTCGCGCCCGTGCTGTAGCTGCTGCGCAGCCACCCCGCATCGTGTGCTGCGAGGCTGGAAGGGACGGTCCGAGGCGGTGCGGGCATCGTGCCTCCTTACGCGCCGGCGGCTGCGCCGGCGATGAAATCCAACGAATCCTCGGGTGAAAGGGCGTGGATCGAGAGGGCTTCGAAGGCCTCCGAGTACACCCGGAGGTCTTCTTTCCGCTCCAGATGGAGGCTACTCGTCAGGTGGTCGAGAACAACCACGTCCAGATCAGAAGTGCGCGAAAAAGAAAAGATTACGAAAGGACCGGTCATGCCGATGTGCGCGCCGGCACCGAACGGCAGGACCTGCAACCGCACTTGGGGGAGGCGGGCAGCCTCGGCCAGCCGGTTCAGCTGACGGGCCATCACGCCGGGGCCGCCGACCTCCCGGCGCAGCACGGCCTCGTCCAGGACCGCGCTCAGTTCCAGCGGCGGCGTCGCCCGCAGCACGTCCTGCCGGGCCAGCCGCACCTCCACCAGCGTGTCCAGACGCTCCTGCGACGCGCCCTCCAGCGCCGCCTCCGTCACCGCGCGCGCGTACTCCGGTGTCTGCAGCAGCCCCGGGATCACCGTGGTCTCCAGGGTGCGCATCGCGCTCGCCTGCGACTCCAGGCTGATGAAGTCCCGGTAGGTCGGCGGCAGCACACCGCGGTAGGCGTGCCACCAGTGGTGCCGCCCGTCCCCGTCCCCGTCGCCGGAGCCCGACAGCACCAGCAGCAACTCCCGCAGCTGCGGGTCGGCCACGCCGTAGACGTCGAGCAGCAACCGCACGTCGGGCGGTCTCACCCCGCTGGTGCCCGTCTCGATCCGGCTCACCTTCGACTGGTGCCAGCCGGCCAGCCGGGCCGCCTCGCCGCTGGTGAGTCCCGCCGAGGTGCGCAGCGCGCGCAGTTCGGCGCCCAGTTTCCGGCGGCGCACCGCGGGGCCGTGCTGCATGGGGTTCTCCTTACTCCTTCCGGGCCGCCCGGATACGGTCTCCCGTCGCAGAGTTCACCGCTTTGAGCGACAGATATATGCATATCCTGGTGGATCGCCGCCCTGCGCCGTGCGGTGATGGCAGTCTGGCGGCGAAGCACCAGTGCGGGACCGTACTCGAACCATCCGCTTCGTGTCGGACTGCGGCCCGTGGGAAAGGGACGACGTCGCCATGGCAGACCATCTGGAAGCATCCGTCACTCTGCCGAGCGATCCCGCCTCGGTCTCGGCCGCCCGCGCCCATGTGGTGGGCACGCTGGAGGAATGGGGCATGCCGGCGGGCGCGGAACTGTGCGACACCGTCCGGCTGATCGTCTCCGAACTCGCCACCAACGCGGTGCAGCACACGTTCGGGCAGTCGCCCACGTTCACCGTGGACGTCGTCCTGGTCCGTGACGAACGGGTGTACGTCGGCGTCACGGACAGCCACCCGCGGTTTCCCAGGCGGCTGCCCGCGGCGGTCCAGCAGGACAACGGCCGCGGGCTGGTCATCATCCGCTGGCTGGCCGTGGAATGCGGCGGAAGGCTCAGGATCCGCCCCACCCGGGAGGGCGGCAAGACCGTATCGGTGGAACTCCCGTGGACCGTCCGGGCCGCCGAAGCGGTCACGGCGGCCGGGCAGCAGGAGCAGTAGCCGGGCGGCGGCGCCCCGGGGCGCCGCCGCCCCGGGGTCACTTCACCCGTCCGTACCAGACGTTGGAGGTCCAGATCTTCTGCAGGCGCACCACGTCCCCGGTCTTCGGGGCGTGCCAGATCTTGCCCTTACCCGCGTAGATGCCGACGTGGTAGACGTAGCTGCCCGAATGGAAGAACACCAGGTCTCCCGCCCTGCGGCTCTTGGCGGAGATGTGGCGCGTCTTGTTGTACTGCTGGGCGGCGGTGCGCGGCAGCTTCTTGCCCGCCTTCTTGAACGAGTACAGCGTCAGGCCCGAGCAGTCGAACCTGTACGGCCCCGTGGCGCCCCACTTGTAGGGCGAGCCCTTCTTGGAGGCGGCGATGTTCAGCGCCTTGGTGGCCGTGCTCGCCGCGGCCGCCTCCGAGGCGGCTCCGGGGACCACGAGGGAGCCGCCCACGGCGGCCAGGGTGAGGGCCGAGGCCGTGCCGGCCCGGGCCATGAGAGACGGGACACGATTGAGCGCAGTCATGCGCAACCCTTCGTCAGCCGCCTGTGAAGGATGACCTGTCGGATTCGGGCTGGCGAAGTTGCCCGGCCGCACGTGTGCGGCTTCACCCCAAGGACTGCTCGGAACTGACGTTCCGGCGGCCCGTCGTGCTTGGGTCCTCCACTCCTGCCGATCCACTCCTGTCGACCGGTCATCCGGGCGGCGGCAGGACTCGGCGTCCGCCCGGATCGCCCCGCCGCGGTGGCGGGGTCTTGTCGTCAGTCAGGGATCTTGGCTCATGACGCGACCGAAATCCCAACGGAACGTGGGGTTTGTGTTGTTACTCACCACTCATCCGTTCGGGTGGACGCCTCTCCGTTCGGACCTCCGCCGGAGCCCGGGGGAGCCGTGGACCAGGGACGAAAAGGGCCGTTCCGGTGGTGCGGTACGCGCGCTGCGCAACTCCGGGGGCGTGAAAACAGCAGATTCGTCTACGCCGGACGGAGGTACGCCGTTTGGTCCGTTTCGGTCCCGGCCGGGGCGCACCGCCGGCCGGGGCCGCCGCCCGGGGGCCGCGGGCGTCACCTGTCGGGGGGCGACGGCAGCGCGACCCGGGCCGTACGCCGTTCGCCGTCCAGCACCCGCAGGGCCCGGGCCAGCGTGCCGGAGTGCAGTTCGCGCTCGCCGCGCCGGTGCATCAGGGTCAGCGCGTCGCGCAGCGCGACGGCCCTGCCGACCAACGCCTGGGCGGCACGCAGTCCGCGGTAGGTGTCGCCGCCCAGGGCCGGGTTGATCCGGCCGAGCAGGTCGACGGCCTCGAGGTAACGGTCGATCAGCTCGGCCTCCGCGCGGGTCAGCGCGGGCAGTGGCGGCAGCTCCGGTGGCAGCATCCGCGGCTCACCTTCCGCCGGAGGCGGGGGACGCGCTCCTGCGGCCGGGCACGATCCGGTCCGCCAGGCCGTACTCCACCGCCGCCCTCGCGTCGAGGACCGTGTCCCGCTCGGTGTCCGCCCGGACCTGCTCCGCGGTGCGGCCGGTGTGCCGGGCCAGGATCTCCTCCGTCCGCGACCGGACGCGGACCGCCTCCTCGGCCCGGATCGCCAGATCGGCGACCTGCCCCTCGACCCGCTCCGGGAGGGAGGGCTGGCGGAGCACCAGACGGGAGCCGGGCAGCAGCAGTCGCTTGCCCGGGGTGCCGGCGGCCAGCAGCAGCGCGGCGGCGCCCTCCGCCCGGCCCAGGCAGATCGTCTCCACGTCGCAGGAGACGTGGCGCAGCGTGTCGTAGATCGCCGACATGGCGTGGAAGGAGCCGCCGGGGGAGTTGACGTAGAGCGAGATGTCCCGGTCGGGGCGGTGGTGCTCCAGGTACATGAACTGCGCCGTCACGTCGCTCGCGGAGGTCTCGTCGATCCGTGTCCCGAGGATGACGATCCGCTCCTCGAGCAGCTTGGCGTAGGGGTCCGTCGTCCGGTTCCCGGACACCGTGCGTTCGGTGGGTCCGGGCAGGACGTGACGGGCGGACGGTCGGGTCATAGGAGCCCCTCCTGTCTGGTCAGTCTTGTAAAAAATGTACAGGACGTACGTGACGTTATGATGGATTCATGACCTACGAGATTCCGGTCACCCAGGCCAGGGCTGAACTCGCCGACCTCATCAACCGCGTGGTGTACGGCGGTGAGCGCGTCGTCGTGACCCGGCACGGAAAGCCTCTCGTCGCCCTTGTCTCCGCCGATGACCTGCGACGACTCGAAGAACTCAGGGAGGTGCGGGAGCCGGTCGAGGAGCAGGTGACCAGCACGGTGGCAGGCGTCCGCGAGGTCGCGTCCGCTCCTCGCGAACAGCAGCGCTTCGGCATCGCGGCGGAGCACCGGGGGACGGCCACCTCGTAGACCCGGCGAGCAGGGCCGCGCACCCCCTCCGCCGCGGCGGAGGGAGGAACACGGTCCTTCTCGTGCCGCGGGCGGCGCCGCGGCCCGGGCGTCGGCCGGCCGACGGGAGCGGGGCTCGGCCCGGGCGTCGGCTCGGCTCTCCCCGTGCGCTCCTGCGGCGCGCCGCCGGTCAGTACGGCCCCCGGGCCGAGCACCGCCCACCGGGTCGGCGAGTTCCGGCCGCCCCTCACCCGTGTGCGCGGAGGGATCAGCTCAGCGGCATACGCGGGAAGCGGCGCTTGTCCCCCGCCTCGCGCTCGGTGTCCTCCGCCTTGGCGACGGCCGCGTACCGGTCGACGTACTCCTGCCCGGACAGGCTGAGGACGGCGTACATGATCTCGTCGGTGACGGCGCGCAGCACCGCCTTCTCGTTCTCCATCCCCGCGTAGCGCGAGAAGTCCAGCGGCTTGCCGAAACGGATCGCCACCGGGTGGATCCGGGGGATCTTCCTGCCGGGCGGCTGCGCCTCGAAGGTGCCGATCATCGCGCAGGGAATCACCGGGACGCCCGCCTTGAGGGCCATCACCGCGACGCCGACCTTGCCCTTGTAGAGGCGGCCGTCGTGCGATCGGGTGCCCTCCGGGTAGATGCCGAGCAGCTCCCCCTTGCCCAGCACGCCGAGGCCCTCCCGGACGGCGGCCTGCCCGGCCTCCTTGCCGGAGCGGTCGACGGGGATCTGTCCCGCGCAGTGGAAGAAGAACGCCGTCAGCCGGCCCCTGAGCCCGGGGCCGGTGAAGTACTCGGCCTTGGCGAGGAAGGTGATGCGCCGCTTGAGCACGGCCGGCATCAGGAAGTGGTCCGAGAACGACAGGTGGTTGCCCGCGACGATGGCCGCGCCGGACGACGGCACGTGCTCCAGGCCCTCTATCCGGGGCCGGAAGACCAGGCGCAGCAGCGGACCCAGCAGCACGTACTTGAGCAGGTGGTAGAACAAGGACACGCTCCTCGGCTCCGGCGGACGGGCGGTGCCCCCGCATCCCGGCAGGCCATCCGGCACGTCGCGGGGTGCCAGTCTAGGTCCGGGCGCCGCGGGCCGGCACCACGTCCGACGCGACGGAACGCACCGCGCCGCAGCGTTGAGCGCCCGTCAGGGGCGCGTCGCGGGGAGTAGGCTCGGACGCATGCGGATCTCCGTCTCCTCCGACATGGACGAGCCCGTGGCCCGGGCCCTCCTCGCCGAACTCCGCGAGCGCGGCCACGAGGTGCGCGCGCACGGCGCCCTGAACCCCGGGGACGACACGCACTGGGCCGTCTGCTCCGCGGCGGCCGCCCGTGAGGTCGCCGTCGGCACGGCCGATCAGGCGGTGGTCTGCTGCTGGACCGGCACCGGCGCCTCGATCGCCGCGAACAAGGTGTCCGGCGTCCGGGCCGCCCTGTGCACGGACGCCTGTACGGCGGACGGCGCGCGCCGCTGGAACGACGCCAACGTGCTGGCGCTCAGCCTGCGGCTGACGTCCGCGCCGCTGCTGACGGAGATCCTCGACGCCTGGTTCGCCGGCGCGCCCAGCGACGACCCGGAGGACCGGCGCAACGTGGAACGCACGGAACGGCTCGACCGGGAGCGCACCGGCTCCTGACGCGCCCGGACCCACCGGTCACAGACGTACCACGACCAGTGCCGTGTCGTCGGTGGCGCCGCCGGGCGGCAGCAGTTCCAGCAGCACGATGTCCGCGAGCGTCTCGGGATCCTGCGTCCGGTGCCGGCGCAGCGCCTCGGCGAGCCGCATCAGCCCCGTGTCGATGTCCTCCCGGCGCCGTTCGACCAGCCCGTCGGTGTAGAGCACCAGGGTCGCCCCCGGCGCGAAACCGGTCGTCGCCTCCGGCCGGGGCACCGGGTCGGGCTGGGCGTCGAGCGGTGGGTCGGTGGCCCGGTCGAGGAACTCCACGCGTCCGCCGCGATGGAGCAGCACGGGCGGCGGATGGCCGGCGCTGCTGTAGGTGATGGTGTGCCGGTCGAAGTCGATGAAGGTCGTCACCGCGGTCGCGGATTCGGCGCCGTCCACCACATGGGCGTAGCGGCCCACCACGTTCAGTGCCTGCGCGGGCCCGTCCGCCACGCGGGAGGCGGCGGTCAGCGCGCTGCGCAGCTGGCCCATCACCCCGGCCGCCGCCAGCCCGTGCCCGACCACGTCGCCCACGGACACGTCGATACGGTGCCCGCCCACCAGGTCGACCAGGTCGTACCAGTCCCCGCAGACGTTGAGTGCGCCCGCCGCCGGCCGGTAGCGCACCGCGGCCCGGTGGTGACCGACCTGCCGGCGGGCGGGCAGCATCGCCTCCTGCAGCGCCAGGGCCACCTCGCGCTCCCGGGCGTGCGCCTGGCGCAGCCGGTTGTTGAGCTCCTGCAGTTCACGGGCGCGCGCGTACAGCTCGGCATCCGGCGTCCGCCCCCGGCCGTCACGGAACCGGATCAGCTCGGTGACCTCCTCGACCCGGTGCACGATCAGCGCGGTCCGCCCGTCGGGGCCGGGCACCGGCGTGTTCACCGGGCTCCAGTAGCGCTCCTCCCAGTGCCCGGAGTGCTCCGGGCTCTCGATGTCGTAACGCTGCACGGCCATGGTGTCGCGCTCCCCCGTGGACAGGACCCGCAGCAGCGAGGCGCGCAGCTGGTGCGCGCCCGTCGACTCCGGGGCGCCCGGGTTGTCCGGGAAGACGTCGAACAGACAGCGGCCCACGAGGTCCTCACGGGCCCGCCCCGACCCGCGGACGAAGGCCTCGTTGACGTCCGCGTACACCAGCTCCGGGGTCAGCAGCGCCACCATGCCGGGCAGGGCCCGGTAGACCGCCGCGTAGTCGATCGGCACCTGCGTCATGGGCCATCGCCTCACTCCGGCGGTGCGGTCAGCGACTGCTCCGCCCAGATGATCTTCCCGCCGGGAACGAACCGGGTGCCCCACCGCTGGGCCAGTTGGGAGACCAGCAGCAACCCGCGCCCGCCCTCGTCCATCGCGCGGGGGTGCCGCAGATGGGGTGCGGTGGCGCCGTCGTCGAGCACCTCGCACACCAGCGCCCGCTCACGGATCAGCCGCAGCCGCACGGGGCCGCCGACGTGCCGTATGGCGTTGGTGACCAGTTCACTGACGATCAGCTCCGTGGTGAAGACCAGGTCGTCCAGTCCCCAGCGGGCCAGCTGCCGGGTGCTGGCCCTGCGGGCCTCGGCCACGACCGCCGGATCCGCGGGCAGGTTCCAGACCGCGATCCGTCCCGGGTCGAGACGTCTGGTGCGCGCCATCAGCAGGGCCACGTCGTCGTACGGCCGGTCCGGGACCAGCATGTCGACCACCGCGCGGCAGCTCGGCTCGAGCGCGGCCGTGGTGCCCTGCAGCGCCTGCCGCAGCCGTTCGCGGTCCGCCTCGTCGGGCGCGGGCTTCCCGCCGGCCAGCAGACCGTCCGTGTGCAGGACGAGCGTGCTGCCCTCGGCCAGGGTCAGCGCCACCGCGTCGAACGGCGGGCCGCCCACACCGAGCGCCGACCCCTGCGGGAGGCCGACGAAGGCGACCGCGCCGTCGGGCGCCACCACGGCGGGCACGGGATGGCCGGCGGCCGCCATCGTGCACCGCCCGTCCACCGGGTCGTAGACGACGTACAGGCAGCTGGACCCGACGGACCGGCCGGGGGAGTCCCCGGACTCCCCGTCGCCCTCGTCCCGCGCCAGCCGGGACGCCAGGTCGTCCAGATGGGCGAGCACCTCCTCGGGCGGCAGATCGATCGCGGCCAGCGTCCGTACGGCGGTGCGCAGCCGCCCCATGGCCGCGGCGGCGTCGATGCCGTGCCCCGGCACCTCGCCGACGACCAGGGCGACACGGGCGCCGGACAGCGGGATCAGGTCGTACCAGTCGCCGCCCAGACCGGTCAGCTCGTCCGCGGGGCGGTAGCAGGCGGACACCTCCACGGCGTCCTGCTCGGGCAGCCGCCGGGGCAGCAGACTGCGCTGCAGGACCAGCGCGGCGTCCCGCTCGCGGGTGTAGCGCCGGGCGTTGTCCACGCAGACGGCGGCGCGGGAGACGAGGTCCTCGGCCAGATGGAGGTCGTCCTCGTCGAAGGGGCTCTGTCGGCGGCGGAAGAACGCGGTGATGCCCAGGGTGACGCCCCGGGCCCGGACCGGGACGACCATCGCGCTCCGCAGGCCGAGCTCCAGGAAGGTGGACTCCCGGCCGTCCGGTGGTGTGGCCCACTCCGGGGCGAGCGGGTCGAGCTGCTCCTGACGCCAGGACCGGCCCGTGGTCAGACAACCCACCGGCGGGGAACCCACCGGGTACGACAGGAGCGCCCCGGTCTCCGTGGCCGTCCGCGGCAGGTCCTTGTGCAGCGACCGCTGGCCCGCCCGGCGCAGCGGCACCCGGTCGGAACCGGTGAGGGGGTCCGGCGGGACCTCGGCGCCGCGCAGCACCGTCTCCAGCAGGTCCACGACGACGAAGTCCGCGAGCTCCGGCACGGCCACGTCCGCCAGTTCCTGCGCGGTGCGCACCACGTCCAGGGTGCGGCCGATGCGTTCGCCGGCCCGGTCGAGCAGGGCGAGGCGCTGCCGGGCGCGGTGTCGTTCGGTGACGTCCACGACGGTGTAGTACACGCCCATCGGACGGCCCCGGTCGTCGTCGAGGCGGGTGAACGACAACATGTGCGCGGTCTCGCGCAGCGGCGCCGAGCGGACCCGGCCGACGTGCTCGTAGTCGAGCACCTGTTCGCCGGTGTCCAGTACGTGCCGCATCCGGGCCTCGACCGCCTCGGCGTCCATCCCCGGCTGGACGTCCGCGAACCGCAGTCCCAGGCGCCGCCCGGCCGGCCCGCCGCCGAACTGTTCGAGCGCGGTGTTGGACCACACGAAGCGCAGCTCCGTGTCCACGATCGCGATGCCGATCGGCGTACCGGCGACCATCTGTTCCAGCACGGCGCGGCTCATGTCCCAGCCGGCCGAGCCGGCCAGCTCCGACAGCAGGACCAGCAGCGACGAACAGCCCCGCGGCTCCACGGCCGGCGTGATCCGCGCCGTCACCGCGACCGGCCGCCCGTCCCGGTGCCGGGCCGTCAGCAGGCCCGCCCAGTCGCCGTCCGACCGGCACCGCTCGACCAGGTCCGGCACCCGCTCGGCGTCCTCGGGAACCAGCAACTCGGCGAACTTGCGGCCCACGGCCTCGGAGGCGCGGTGCCCCAGCAGCCGCTCGGCTCCGCCGGTCCAGCCCGACACCATGCCGTGCGGATCGAGCAGCAGGGGAGCGGCGTCGGCCACATCGAACCCCTGCCGGGCATCGTCCTGCTCCTTGTGTCCGCCCACGGCCGACCTCTCTGTCGCTGAGAGTGGTCTACCCCCTCTTGCCCCCATCTTCACCCTTGGGGCGGTACGGGGCCCTCTGGGGTACGCCGTCCCCTTCCGGACCCGGAAGGGGACGGCGGCGGCTCAGGACTGCCGGGCCAGGACCTTCTCCACGGTGTGCAGGGCGCTCTGCAGCTCCTCCGCCGTGACGGTCAGGGGCGGGGCCAGGCGGATGGTGGAGCCGTGGGTGTCCTTGACCAGGATGCCCTCCCGCATCAGGCGCTCACTGACCTCGCGGCCGGTGCCGAGCGCCGGGTCGACGTCCACACCCGCCCACAGACCGCGGGAGCGGAAGCCGACCACGCCCCTGCCGACGAGCGACTCCAGGCCTTCGCGCAGGATCCCGCCCAGCTCCGCCGCCCGGCGCTGGAACTCGCCCGTCTCCAGCAGCTCCACCACCGCGGTGCCGACCGCCGCGGCCAGCGGATTGCCGCCGAAGGTCGATCCGTGCTCCCCCGGACGGAGCACCTGGAGCACCTCCCGCCGGGCCACCACCGCCGACACCGGGACGATGCCGCCGCCCAGCGCCTTGCCGAGCAGGACGACGTCCGGGACGACCGACTCGTGCTCCACCGCGAGCGTGCGGCCCGTGCGGCCCAGACCCGACTGGATCTCGTCCGCGACGAACAGGCACCCCGCGCGGCGCGTCAGCTCACGCACCCCGGCGAGGTAGCCGTCGTCCGGGACGATCACCCCCGCCTCGCCCTGGACCGGCTCGATCAGCACCGCCGCCGTCGTCTCGTCGACCGCCGCCTCCAGCGCCGCCAGGTCGTTGTACGGCACCACCCGGAAACCCGGGGTGAAGGGCCCGAACCCGGTCCGCGCGACCTCGTCCGTCGAGAAGCTCACGATGGTCGTCGTCCGGCCGTGGAAGTTGTCCGCCGCCACCACGATCGTCGCCCGGTCCGCCGGGACGCCCTTCACGTCGTAGGCCCACTTGCGGGCCACCTTGATCCCGCTCTCCACCGCCTCGGCGCCGGTGTTCATGGGCAGCACCATGTCAAGACCGGTCAGCGCGGCCAGCCGCCGCGCGAACTCGGCGAGCCGGTCGTTGTGGAACGCGCGCGAGGTCAGCGTGAGCCGGTCCAGCTGGCGGTGAGCCGCCTCGGTCAGCGCCGGATGCCGGTGTCCGAAGTTGAGTGCCGAGTAGCCGGCCAGCATGTCGAGGTACCGTCGGCCCTCCACGTCCTCCACCCACGCGCCCTCCGCGCGGGCGACGACCACGGGCAGCGGATGGTAGTTGTGCGCGAGGACCGGCTCCTCCGCGCCGATCAGCTCGGCGGACGTACGTGCGGGGACGACAGCAGTCATGAGCGGATCTCCTGTGTGCAGCACTTGATGCCCCCGCCTGCCTTGTGGAACTCGGACAGGTCGACGGGAACGGGGACGTAGCCGCGGTCGGCGAGCCGGGCGGCGAGGGCCGTGGCCCCCGGGGAGACGAACACATGGCGGCCGTCGGAGACGGAGTTCAGCCCGAACGCCGTCGCGTCCTCACGGGTCGCGAGCACCGCGTCCGGATACAGCCGGGCCAGCACCTCGCGGCTGCCCGGCGAGAACGCCTCCGGGTAGTACGCGATGTTCTCCTCGTCCAGTACGAACAGCGCCGTGTCCAGGTGGTAGAAGTACGGATCCACCAGCGTCAGGCCGATCACCGGCATCCCGAAGAACTCCTGCGCCTCGCGGTGTGCCTCGGGGGCGGTGCGAAAGCCGGTGCCGGCGAGGATCCAGCGCCCGGCGGGCACCAGGTCGCCCTCGCCCTCGCACACCGACCCGGGATGGTGCACCTCGTACCCCTCGGCCTTGAACCAGGCCTCGTACGGCACGGACTCCGGGCGCCGCTCGGGCGCCAGGAACAGGGAGCCGAAGACGCGGCCCGCCACGACGACCGCCGCGTTCGCGGCGAACACCATGTCGGGCAGCCCGGGCTCCGGCTTCACGGTCTCCACGGTATGGCCGTGGTCGCGGTAGGCGTCGATCAACGTCCGCCACTGGCGTCGGGCGAGGGCGACGTCGACGGGACGGTCGGGATGCATCCAGGGGTTGATCGCGTACCGGACGGCGAAGTGTCTGGGTTCGCAGACGAGGTATCGCCGCCGGGACGCCACACGGAAGTCGGGCACAGAGGGGTTCCTCCGCTTCCACGCGGTCTCGGCAGGGGGTGAGACCACGGTAGGAAGCGGGCGGTACGAGCGACAAGGAACGAGAGCTGCGTGTTCGCGCAGGAACGCTGCGCAGTTCCGCGGCTCAGCGCACGTCTGATGCGCCCTGCGGCGCGGGCTGGCTCACTCCTGCCTCAGGACTGTCCGGCAGCAGGTGGGACAGCACCATCACGCTGATCGTCTTCCGGATGAACGGCTCCTGGCGGATCCGCTCCAGCACCTCCTCGAAGTGCTCCACGTCCCGCGCCCGCACGTGCAGCAGCGCGTCCGCACCGCCGGTCACCGTCATCGCCGCGGCGATCTCCGGATGGTTGCGCACCACCTCCGCCAGCCGCCGGGGCGGCGCCGCCCCCTCGCAGTACACCTCGACGTACGCCTCGGTGCGCCAGCCCAGCGCCGACGGCCGTACCGTCGCCGTGAAACCGGTGATCACCCCCGTCCCGCGCAGCCGGTCCACCCTGCGCTTGACGGCTGTCGACGACAGCCCGATGGCCGCGCCGATCTCGGCGAAGGAGGTCCTGGCATTCGCCATCAGCGCGGTGACGATCTTCCGGTCGAGTTCGTCGAACGACGCGGGCCTGCTGTTCATGCGGGCACTGTATCCAGCGCGAACGCCCACGTCCGGGGCATGTCCAGACGTGGAAAACCCCCCTACACTCCACCTTCATGCTGCGCGCCCTCGCCGTCGACGACGAACGCCCCTCGCTGGAGGAGCTGCTCTACCTGCTGAACGCCGACCCCCGCGTCGGCAGCGCCGAGGGCGCCGGTGACGCCACCGAGGCACTGCGCCGCATCAACCGCGCCCTGGCCTCGGGGCCCGACGGGCCCGAGGCCATCGACGTCGTCTTCCTCGACATCCAGATGCCCGGACTCGACGGCCTCGACCTCGCCCGGCTGCTCAGCGGGTTCGCCCGGCCGCCGCTCATCGTGTTCGTCACCGCCCACGAGGACTTCGCCGTCCAGGCCTTCGACCTCAAGGCCGTCGACTACGTGCTCAAACCCGTCCGCAAGGAACGGCTGGCCGAGGCCGTCCGCCGCGCCGCCGCGCAGCGCGCCGCCGCCCCGCGCATCCCCGTGCACGAACCCGACCCCGACCACATACCCGTCGAACTCGGCGGTGTGACCCGCTTCGTCGCCGTCGACGACATCACCCACGTCGAGGCCCGGGGGGACTACGCCCGCCTGCACACCGACCGGGGCAGCCACCTCGTACGGATCCCGCTCTCCACCCTGGAGGAGCGCTGGCGCTCCCGCGGCTTCGTCCGCATCCACCGCCGTCATCTGGTCGCCCTGCGCCACATCGGCGAACTCCGGCTCGGCGCGGGCACCGTGAGCGTCCTGATCGGCTCCGAGGAACTCCAGGTCAGCCGCCGGCACGCCCGCGAACTGCGGGACCTGCTGATGCGCCGGACCACGAGTTAGGCAGGGGAGCGCGCATGCCACAGGACCCGACCGAACGCCGCGTGGTCGTCACCGGCCCGCCCCGCCGTACCCTCCGCTCCTCCGGCTACTACCGTCCGCGCACCGAGATCGACGAGCAGACCACCCTCGGCCACACCTACGTCCGCTCCCTGATGCGCATCCAACTGCGCACCGGACTGGTCGTGTTCGCCGTCCTCGCCCTGCTCGTCGGACCGCTCCCGCTGGTCTTCGCCGCCGTCCCCGACGCCCGCCGTCCGGAGTGGGCGGTGCTCGGCTTCGGGCTCTACCCCCCGCTGGTCCTGCTCGCCCGCTGGTACGTGCGCCGCGCCGAACGCAACGAACGCGACTTCGTACGGCTCGTCGAGGACCGCTGAGACCGGGACGTCCCACGCCGTGAACTCCACCTACGCCGTGCCCGCCGTCGCCCTCGTCGTCCTCGCGACCGTCCTCGTCGGCGCCTTCGGCCTGCGCGTCTCCCGCACCACCTCCGACTTCTACGTAGCCTCCCGCACCGTCGGCCCCCGCCTCAACGCGGCCGCCATCAGCGGCGAGTACCTCTCCGCCGCCTCCTTCCTCGGCATCGCGGGACTCGTCCTCGTCCAGGGCCCGGACATGCTCTGGTACCCGGTCGGCTACACCGCCGGCTACCTGGTGCTGCTGCTGTTCGTCGCCGCCCCGCTGCGCCGCTCCGGCGCCTACACCCTGCCCGACTTCGCCGAGGCCCGGCTCGCCTCGCAGACGGTACGGCGGCTCGCGGGCGCCTTCGTCGTCGGCGTCGGCTGGCTGTACCTGCTGCCGCAGCTCCAGGGCGCCGGGCTCACCCTGGCCGTCCTCACCGGAGCGCCCGGCCGGCTCGGCGGCGTGATCGTCGCCGTGGTGGTGACCGTCATCGTCGGCGCGGGCGGCATGCGCAGCATCACCTTCGTGCAGGCCTTCCAGTACTGGCTGAAACTCACCGCCCTGCTCGTCCCCGCCCTCTTCCTGATCGCCGCCTGGCAGAGCGACGGCGCCCCCAGCCACGCCTTCGACGAACCGGCCGCCTTCCGCGAACAGCGGGTGGTCCACGTCGACGCCACCCTCGACCTCCGGCTCGAGAGGCCGCTCACCGTCACGGTGGACGGCACCGTCGACGGCCGCGACCTCGAGGGCGCCGAGACCGGGCTGTCCGCCGGTACCCACCGCATCGGCGGCGGCACCCGGCTCACCTTCGCCGAGGGCGCCGAGGTCCCCGCCGCCGGACGCGGCACCGACGACGCCCTGTCGCCCTCCCGCGCCGAGTCCCATGAGGAACGCCCGCTGTACGCCACGTACGGACTGATCCTCGCCACCTTCTTCGGCACCATGGGACTGCCCCATGTCGTGGTCCGCTTCTACACCAGCCCGCACGGCGTGGCCGCCCGCCGCACCACCGTCGCGGTCCTCGGCCTGATCGGCGCCTTCTACCTCCTCCCCCCGGTCTACGGAGCCCTCGGCCGTCTCTACGCGCCCGAGCTCGCCCTCACCGGCGACGCGGACGCCGCCGTCCTGCTCCTGCCCGGCCGGATGGTCGGGGGGACGGGCGGCGACCTCCTCGGGGCGCTGGTCGCCGGGGGCGCCTTCGCCGCGTTCCTGTCGACGGCCTCCGGCCTCACCATGGCAGTGGCCGGCGTGCTCACCCAGGACGTGCTCCCCTCGCGCGGGGTAAGGCACTTCCGGCTCGGCACCGTCCTCGCCATGGCCGTGCCGCTCGGGGCGAGCCTCCTGGTCGGCGGACTGCCGGTGGCCGACGCCGTGGGACTCGCCTTCGCCGTCTCCGCCTCGTCGTTCTGCCCGCTGCTCGTCCTCGGCATCTGGTGGCGCCGGCTGACCCCGCCCGGCGCGGCGGCCGGGATGCTGGTGGGCGGCGGCTCCGCGTTCGCCGCCGTCGCCGCGACCATGGCCGGCTACCCGGGCACGGGGCCCTGGCACGCCCTGCTCGCCTGGCCCGCGCTCTGGTCGGTGCCGCTGGGCTTCCTCACCATGACCCTGGTGTCCCTGGCCACCCCCGGCCGGGTGCCGCCCGGCACGGCGGCGGTCCTGGCCCGCTTCCACCTGCCGGAGGAACTCCGTACGGAGGCGCCCGCGTGAGCGGTTTCCTCGCCGGTCTGCTCGTCGCCGTCCTGCCCCTGCTGGCCGCGGGGTTCTGGATCGGCCGGCGCACCGCCCGCCCCACCAGCCTCGCCGGGCTCGGCACCCCGGTCGAGCACGCCACCTTCGAGACCCTGCACACCGCCTCCCTGGCCACGCCCCCGCTGCGGGCCGGCCTGACGGAGGAGACCGCCGGCAGGTCCGCCCGCAAACTGCGCTCCCTGCTCGGCACGGACGCCCTCTGCCTCACCGACCGCGACCAGGTACTCGTCTGGGACGGCGTCGGCGCCCACCACCGCGCCGAGATCATGGAACGCCTCGGCGGCCCCCTCGACACCGGCCGCGGCGAGGCCTTCCCGCTCACCTGCGACATCCCCGACTGCCCGGTGCGCTGGGCGGTCGTCGCCCCGCTCACCGTCGACGACCGGGTGCACGGCGCGCTCGTCGCCTGCGCACCCCGCGAGTCCGCCGTCCTCGTCCGGGCCGCCGGGGAGGTCGCCCGCTGGGTCTCCGTCCAGCTTGAACTCGCCGACCTCGACCAGTCCCGCACCCGCCTCATCGAAGCCGAGATCAGGGCCCTGCGTGCCCAGATCTCCCCGCACTTCATCTTCAACTCGCTCGCCGTGATCGCCTCGTTCGTGCGCACCGACCCCGAGCGGGCCCGCGAACTGCTGCTGGAGTTCGCCGACTTCACCCGCTACTCGTTCCGCAGGCACGGCGACTTCACCACTCTCGCCGACGAGCTCCACGCCATCGACCACTATCTGGCGCTGGTGCGGGCACGCTTCGGCGACCGCCTCTCCGTCACGCTGCAGATAGCCCCCGAGGTGCTGCCGGTCGCGCTGCCCTTCCTCTGCCTCCAGCCGCTGGTGGAGAACGCCGTCAAGCACGGCCTGGAGGGCAAGGCCGACACGTGCCGCATCCAGATCACCGCGCGGGACGCCGGCGCCGAGGCCCTCGTCGTCATCGAGGACGACGGCGCCGGGATGGACCCCGGCCTGCTGCGCCGCATCCTCGCCCGCGAGGTCAGCCCCACCGGCGGCATCGGACTGTCCAACGTCGACGACCGGCTCCGCCAGGTCTACGGCGACGACCACGGCCTCGTCATCGAGACCGCCGTCGGCGCGGGCATGAAGATCACCGTCCGGCTGCCGAAGTACCAGCCGGGCGTGCACCTGACCGGGCGGCTCACCCCGAAGTGAGGCAGGCCGCCCGGACACTCCTCAGGCGCTGCGGGTGGCGACCATCCCCAAGGTGATCAGCCCCAGGACGACCCAGCCGAACCACAGCCAGCCGTTGCTGCCGAGCGCCACCGTATAGGCCGTCACGGCGACCAGACCGCCGACGGTGAGCACTCCCATGGTCTTCGTCGACGTGGAACCGTTCGTGGAACCGGGCATCGCGACACCCTCCTCATGGTTCGGCTTCCTCCATGGTGCCCCCGTTCTGCCTCCTTACGGCGCACACGACGACACGTGTGCCCGATTTCCAGGACCCCTCACTGGTCCACGACCCCGCTCGTGGACCGACGGGTCGTAGCCGTGGTCACGCGGCGGAACGTCGCGCGCACACGCCGTGTCCGACTCGGTGCGCGCCCCGGCGAGCGTGACGTCCTCGTCCAGCCGGGTGAACCCGAGCACCTGCGCGTCGTACGTCCCGTCGCAGGGCGCCGGCCACGCCTCAGGGCGGGACCGTACGTCCAGGCGATTCCGCCGTTGCGCCGTCGCCGTCCCGGCGAACGCCGTCCCCGGGCGGCCCGTGCACCGGCCCGTGTCCCGCCCCGTGCACGAAGCGCGAAACACCGTCGCCGCTCCCCCCTGACGCATTCGTGCTGCCGGCGGACATTCCCCGCTCAAGGGGATCGGGAGGGACGGTGGATTCAGTTTCCGCGAGCGTTCAGTGAGGCCAGATAGGCGTTGTACGCCTCGAGTTCCTTGTTCCCGTCCCGGTCGGCGGCGCGGTCCTCGCGCTTCGCCTGCCGCTGGTCCGAGGCGTACCACTGGAACAGCAGCGCGAGCAGCACCAGTACGGAGGGGACCTCGCTGAACGCCCAGGCGATGCCGCCGGCCGCGTTCTGGTCGGACAGGGCCTCGATCCCGAGCGAGGCGGGCGGATCCCCGAACGTCGTGACCATCGGGGTCGACGCCATCATCAACGCGATGCCGAAGAAGGCGTGGAACGGCATGCCCGCGAACAGCTCCAGCATCCGCATCAGGTACCCCGGCCGGTGCGGCCCCGGGTCCACCCCCATGATCGGCCAGAAGAAGACCAGGCCGACGGCGAGGAAGTGCACCATCATCGCGATGTGCCCCGCCCCGGAGCCCATCAGGAAGTCGAAGAGCGGGGTGAAGTACAGGCCGTACAGGCTGGCGATGAACATCGGGATGGTGAACACGGGGTGGGTGACGACCCGCATGTAGCGGCTGTGCAGCAGCATCAGCAGCAGCTCGCGCGGTCCCTTGCGGCCCCGTCCGGCCGGCGGCAGCGCGCGCAGGGCGAGGGTGATCGGGGCGCCGAGCAGGATCAGGATCGGCGACACCATGCTGATCACCATGTGCTGCACCATGTGCACGCTGAACATGACCATGCCGTAGTCGTTCAGCTTGGTGCACATCATGAGCCCGACGCTCAGCACGCCGGTGACGAACGCGACGGTCCGCCCCACCGGCCACTTGTCGCCGCGCCGCACCAGACGGAACACGCCCCAGCCGTACAGTGCCAGCGCCAGCAGGCAGGAGACGAGGAAGAAACCGTCCGCCGACCAGGCGAGTCCTCGCCCCAGCGTGAACGGCGGCAGATCCATGGTCGTGCCGTGCCCGCTGTGATCCATCCACCGGCTCCTGTTTCGTGCGGGTTCTGCGCAATCTGTCCGCACCAGAGTAGAACCGCCCCCGGCGGCTTCTGTCGCCGGGGGCGGTGAACGCGCTCCCAAGGGGCGCGGGGCTGTACAGACATACGGCTCCGCCGTGTGGGCGAGGGGAACCACGGACGGTCCGCGTCTCGCGACCCGCCTCACGGACCGAGCCGCCCCCGGGGGGTCACAGCACGCACTCGGCTTCCGCGTACCGTGATTCCGGCACCGTCTTCAGCGTCTCGACCGCCTCGGCGAGTGGAACCGTCACGATGTCCGTACCCCGCAGCGCGGTCATCCGCCCGAACTCCCCCCGGTGCACCGCCTCCACCGCGTGCCACCCGAACCGTGTGGCCAGCACCCGGTCGTACGCCGTGGGCGTCCCCCCGCGCTGCACGTGCCCGAGGATCACCGGCCGCGCCTCCTTGCCGAGCCGCGACTCCAGCTCCAGGGAGAGCTGCCGCGCGATCCCGGCGAACCGCTCGTGACCGTAGACGTCCTTGTCGCCCTCGTCGAAGTCCATGGTCCCGGCCTTCGGCTTGGCCCCCTCCGCGGCGACCACGATCGCGAACCGCTTGCCGGCCGAGAACCGCTCGCCGACCTTCGCGGTCAGCTCGTCGATGTCGAAGGGCCGCTCGGGGACGACGATGGCGTGCGCGCCGGCCGCCATGCCGGAGTGCAGCGCGATCCAGCCCGTGTGCCGGCCCATGACCTCGACGATCAGCACCCGCTGGTGCGACTCGGCGGTGGTCTTCAGCCGGTCCAGGGCCTCGGTGGCCACACCGACGGCCGTGTCGAAGCCGAAGGTGACGTCGGTGACGGCGATGTCGTTGTCGATGGTCTTCGGCACGCCCACTATCGGCAGGCCGCCCGCCGACAGCAGCCGGGCCGCCTTCAGCGTGCCCTCACCGCCGATCGGGATGACCGCGTCGAGGCCGAGTTCCGCCACATGCCCCTTGGCCCGCTCCACGCCGTCCCGCAGGTGCTCGGGACGTACCCGGGAGGAGCCGAGGATGGTGCCGCCGCGGGCGAGGATGCCGCTCACCGCGTCGAGGTCGAGCTTGAGGTGGTCGCACTCCAGGAGGCCCTTCCAGCCGTCCCGGAAACCGATGACCTCGTCGCCGTGGTCGACGACGGCACGGTGCACGACGGACCGGATGACCGCGTTCAGACCGGGGCAGTCGCCGCCGGACGTGAGGACACCAATGCGCATAGCCCGAAACAACCTTCTCGATGTGGGCCGGGACCGGACCGCGCTGTCCGGCTCGATCACCGCCACCCTAGCGGCTGCGGGGGGCGGGACCGCACCTGGCGTCCGCCTGCTGGACGCCCCCGCTCACCTGTGCGGACCAGCCGTCGGACGGGCCGGTTGCGCCCGTCCGACGCCCAGGTGTACGCGCTCCGCGGACGGGGGCCCGCGGACCTGCTCAGGCGGCCTGCTGCGCCGCCGCGATGCGCTCGCTGCGCAGCGCCTCGTACCAGCGGTCGTCGGTCGGCGGCAGCGCGTTGACGTCGAGCGCCAGCTTCAGCAGCAGGTCCGCGATCTGCGGGTTGCGGGCCAGTACCGGACCATGCATGTACGTGCCGAAGACGGTCTCGTTGAACGCGCCCTCCGTGCCGTCCCCGGTGCCGTTGCCGTTGCCGAAGCGCACCTGGGCGAGCGGGCGGGCCGCGGGGCCCAGGTGGGTGACGCCCTGGTGGTTCTCGAAACCGGTCAGCGGGGGCAGCCCCAGCTGCGGGTTGACGTCCCCCAGCACGTCGCCCACGCACCGGGCGCCCTCACCGCGTACCGAGACCACGTCGAGCAGGCCGAGACCGGGCTCGCGCTGGCCGAGGTCGTTGATGAACTCGTGGCCGAGGATCTGGTACCCGGCGCAGACCGAGAAGACGATCGCGCCGTTCCCCACCGCCCGGTGCAGACCGCCGTCCCGGCGCAGCCGCTCGGCGGCCAGCCGCTGCGGACGGTCCTCGCCGCCGCCGATCAGGTAGATGTCGCCGGAGGTGGGGATCGGCTGGTCGCTGCGCACGTCGAGCCGCGCCACGTCCAGGCCGCGCTGCCGCGCCCGGCGCTCCACGACGAGGACGTTGCCCTGGTCGCCGTACGTGCTGAGCAGGTCCGGGTAGATCCACACGACCCGCAGCTGGTTGTCGCTCACTTCAAGTCCTCTGGGGTGTCGTTGGTCAGTTGCCGACGCGGCGGCGCAGGTCCTGGAACGCGGTGTAGTTGGCGATGACCTCGATCCGGCCCGGCGGGCACAGCTGCACCGCCTGGTCGAGGTTCTCGCAGACCTGGAACTGCTGGTTCGCGACCTCCAGGCGCACCGCGAGGTCCAGCTTCCGGTCGCCGATCACGCAGATCGGGTGGCCGGTCAGCCGGGTGTAGTCGACGTCCCACAGCCAGGAGGTGTCGGTGCCGTCGGCGGAGCGCGCGTTCACCGAGAGGATCACCGGCGTGGGCGGCGGGTCGATCAGCGAGAACGTCTCGAGCCAGCCCGCGGGGTTCTTGGCGAGCAGCAGACGCAGGTCACGGCCCTCGAACTGCACGACGTCGTAGCGGCCGGCCACGGCCTGGACCTGGTACATGCGTTCCAGGGCGACCTGCGGCGGCACCCCGAAGACGGCGGCGACGGCCGCGGAGCTCGCGGCGTTGGCCTTGTTGGCGCGGCCCGGCAGCTGGAGGTGGATCGGCCAGGCGGAGCCGTGCGGGTCGAGCACGTGGTCGCCGGAGAGCGCCCAGCTCGGGGTGGGCCGGCGGAAGCCGCACTCGCCGCAGAACCAGTCGTCGCCCGGGCGCTGCATCACACCGCCGCAGGACGGGCAGGACCAGGCGTCGTCCTTCCACATCTGGCCGGCGGCGACCCAGATCACGTTGGGGGAGGAGGACGCGGCCCACACCACCAGCGGGTCGTCGGCGTTGGCGACGATCACGGCCTTGACTCCGGCCAGGCCCTCGCGCCAGTTCTCCGCGAGCATCCGGGTCTCGGCGGCCCGGTCCAGCTGGTCGCGGGAGAGGTTGAGCAGTGCGATGCACTTGGGTTCGGTGTCCCGGGCGACGCCCGCGAGGTACTTCTCGTCGACCTCGATGACGCCGAACTTGGCCTCCGAGCCGCCGGCCAGCGCCGAGGTGATGCCGGCCGGCATGTTGGCGCCGAGCGCGTTGGAGACGACGGGCCCCGCGGCCCGCAGCGCCTCGGCGATGAGCCGGGTGGTGGTGGTCTTGCCGTTGGTCGCCGAGACCAGGACGCAGTCCAGGTTCTGTGCGAGCCGGGCGAGGAGATCGGGGTCGAGCTTGAGTGCCACCCGGCCGCCGATCACCGAACCGCTGCCGCGCCCGGCGGCGCGGGATGCCGCCGCGACCGCCTTGCCCGCGGTCACGGCCAGCTTGGCCCGCGGCGTGAGCGGGTCCGAGTTGCCTGCCATCAGTTCTCGATCCTCCTTGCGTACGCGCCGCGTCTGTGCCTGACGGCCACGTGGTGAGACCTCAGCCTATCGAGATCCGTTCGCACTCCAGAACCGCGGCACCATCGTGAGACGGGCGCTGCTGGTAGGACCGTACTCTTGCGCCATGCGACACGGCTCCATCCCCGGCGTCCACGGACGTGTGCGGCCCCTCACCCTGCTCGGCGACCCGGTGCTGCACGCGCCCTGCCGGGAGGTCACCGACTTCGGCCCGGAACTCGCCGGCCTGGTGGACGACTTGTTCGCCACGATGTACGCGGCGCAGGGCGTGGGCCTGGCCGCCAACCAGATCGGAGTGCCGCTCAGGGTGTTCGTCTACGACTGCCCGGACGACGAGGACGTCCGGCACCTGGGCCACGTGGTGAACCCGAGGCCGGTCGGGACGGACGGGGTGGTGGTGCGCGGCCCGGAGGGCTGTCTGTCCCTGCCCGGCCTGGAGGCGGGGACGGAGCGGTACGACCACGCGGTCGTCGAGGGCTTCACGGTGACCGGCGAGCCGGTCACCGTCCACGGCACCGGGTTCTTCGCCCGGTGTCTGCAGCACGAGTGCGACCACCTGGAGGGCAGGATCTACGCCGACCGCCTGACGAGGTGGCGGCACCGCAGGCTCATGCGGCAGGTGAGCCGGGCCTCCTGGCACCGGCCGGATTGAGCGCTCAGAACCCGGGCCCGCCGACCTTGTCGCCCGCGGCGGCCAGCCGCCCCCACAGCAGGTCCGCCAGGCTGTGTACCAACTCGGCCCGGGGGCAGGGGCGTTCGCCGAGCCACCAGTCGCCTGCCGCGTGCATCATGCCGACGATGCCGTGCCCCCACACCCGGGCCAGCTGCCGGCCGTCCGGCCCGAGGTCCAGTCGTTCCCCGATGACCTGGGCCAGCTCCTCGCCCATCCGGCGCAGCAACGGAGCCGAGTGCTTGCCGACGTCGAAGCCCTGGTCGCTCTGCGACTCCTCCGCCGGGTGCATCAGGAAGCGGTACACCTGGGGCCGTGCCTCGATCGCCGAGAGGTAGGTGTCCAGGGTGGCCTCGACCCGTTCGCGCCGGTCCGCCGGGGCGTCCAGCGCGGCCCGCAGCGAGTCCAGCAGGGCGTCGGTGTGCCGTTCGGCCAGGGCGGCGTAGAGTCCTCCCTTGTCGCCGAAGTGCCGGTAGAGGATCGGCTTGGTGATGCCGGCCTCGGCGGCGATCGCGTTCATCGAGGCCTGCGGGCCGTCGCGGAGCACCACCCGGTCGGCGGCCTCCAGCAGCTCGCGCCGGCGTCGGTCGGCGGACCGCTGCTGGTCGGTCCGCTGTGTGGTGTTCATGAGCTCTCCCCACCCGTGCTGGTTCGGTGACGCCTGCGCAAACTAACACTGAAGGTGATCCGCTCATCGAACGGATGCCGACGGTCCTGGGGAGTTGACTTCCCCTACCTGCTGGTAACAGACTCGGTGTTACCACAAGTAACACGCATGTGTGCCGCTGGAGGGGTCATGGCCGAGTTCACCATGGAACTCAACGACGAACAGAAGGAGGTCCGGGACTGGCTGCACGGCTTCGCCGCCGATGTGATCCGCCCGGCGGCCGCCGAATGGGACGAGCGTGAGGAGACCCCCTGGCCGATCATCCAGGAGGCCGCCAAGGCCGGCATCTACTCCCTGGACTTCTACGCCCAGCAGTACTTCGACGCGACCGGCCTCGGCATCCCGATGGCCATGGAGGAGCTGTTCTGGGGCGACGCCGGCATCGCCCTGTCGATCGTCGGCACCGGCCTGGCCGCCGTCGGCGTCCTCGCCAACGGCACCGAGGAGCAGATCGGCACCTGGATCCCCCAGATGTACGGCGACGCCGACGACGTCAAGGTCGCCGCGTTCTGCTCCTCCGAGCCCGACGCCGGCTCCGACGTGGCCTCGATGCGCACCCGCGCGGTGTACGACGAGGCCAAGGACGAGTGGGTGATCAACGGCACCAAGACCTGGGCCACCAACGGCGGCATCGCCAACGTCCATGTCGTGGTCGCCGTCGTCGACCCGGACCTCGGCTCCAAGGGCCACGCCTCCTTCGTCATCCCGCCGAACACCCCCGGCTGCTCCCAGGGACAGAAGTTCAAGAAGCACGGCATCCGCGCCTCGCACACCGCCGAGGTCGTCCTGGACGACGTGCGCGTCCCCGGCTCCTGCCTGCTCGGCGGCAAGGAGAAGCTGGACGAGCGCCTCGCCCGCGCCCGCGAGAAGGCCAGGAAGGGCGGCGAGCGCGTCAGGAACGCCGCCATGGCCACCTTCGAGGCGTCCCGCCCCGCCGTCGGCGCCATGGCCGTGGGCACCGCCCGCGCGGCCTACGAGGTCGCCCTGGAGTACGCCACCACGCGTGAGCAGTTCGGCCGCCCGGTCATCGACAACCAGGGCGTCGCCTTCCAGCTCGCCGACATGCGCACCCAGATCGACGCCGCCCGCCTCCTGGTGTGGCGTGCCTCCTGGATGGCGATCAACGGCAAGCCGTTCACGGCCGCCGAGGGTTCGATGTCCAAGCTGTTCGCCAGCGAGACCGCCAAGAAGGTCACCGCGCAGGCGATCCAGATCCTCGGCGGCAACGGCTACACCCGCGAGTACCCGGTGGAGCGCATGCACCGCGACGCCGCGATCTACACCATCTTCGAGGGCACGAGCGAGATCCAGCGCCTGGTGATCGCCCGCACCCTGTCGGGCGTGCCCATCCGCTGAGGCCGGCCACTCGGACACCCGGCGGCGGGGGCGGTGCCGCGGGTTGCCCCTGCCCCGCTCCCGGGGAAGGCTCGTGCGTGACCGACGTGACGGAGGACGCGATGACACGCACGGCCCGGGAGCTGCTGGAGACGACCGCCGGGGAGCTCGCCCCCGACCCGGGGGCCAACCCCCTGGTCCCTCTGATCGCCCGCGGCGGGGCCGACCGGTCCGTCCTGACCGCGCTCGCCCTGGAACAGCGCTGGGTGATCCCGGCGGACCGCAGGGCCTTCCTGCGTCTGGCGGAGCGGGCCGGCCCGGAGCCGGCCGCGTACTTCACCGCCCTGGCCGAGGGCGAGGCCCTGGCGGCGGAACACCTGAGGACCTTCACGGCCGCGTGCGGCGCGGACGAGGCGCACGCGGACGCGTACACCCCCCTGCCGGGCTGCCAGTCCTACCCCGCGTACGTCGCCTGGCTGGCCCTCGACGCCGAGCCGCCGGACGCGGTCCTGGCCCTGACGGCGAACTTCTCGGCCTGGGGCGGCTACTGCGCGTCGATCGCCGAGGCCCTGCGCACCCACTACGGCTTCGGGGACGAGGCCTGCGCCTTCTTCGACTTCTTCGCGGAACCGGCCCCCGACCTGGACCGCCTGGCCGTCCAAGTGGTCCAGACGGCCCTGGACGAGGGGTGCCTGGACGAGAACCGCGCCCACCGGTACGCCCGCTTGCTCCAGGCGTACGAGGCGCAGTTCTGGGCGACGCTGGGGGAACACGCCTAGGGTGCGGGATGGCGCACGACGTACGGGGTTTGCCGCACCCACGCGGCAAACCCCGTACGGCCGGCACCGGGGACGGAACACCGCGCCCTACGGCGTACCACTGCTGTGGGCGATACAGGCGACGTCGATCCGGTCGGCCAGTTTCGCGAGTTCGATGGTCAGCGCGGCCACCGTGTCCTCGTCGAGCCCGTCCTCCCCCGCCTCGACGAGCCGGACCCACCGCCCGCCCACCGTACGCAGCAGCTTGCTGACATCGGCGGCGGCCACCTGCAAGGTCCCGCGGTCGTCGACGATCAGAGGCAGAGTCACTTCGCGGTTCACAGTCGGGATCGTAACCGCGCGGCTGTCACGCACCCTGCCAAACCGTGGTGATGTTGCAGAACTCGCGGATTCCGTGCCCGGACAGCTCACGTCCGTAGCCCGACCGCTTCACCCCGCCGAAGGGGAACGCCGGATGGGACGCCGTCATCCCGTTCACGTACACACTTCCCGCCTCCAGGTCCCGTACGAACCGGTCGACCTCCGCCTCGTCGCGGGTCCAGACGTTGGAACTCAGCCCGAAGCCGGTGTCGTTGGCGATCAGGACCGCCTCGTCGACGTCCGCCGCGCGGTACAGCGTGGCCACCGGGCCGAAGGCCTCCTCGCGGTGGATGCGCATCTCCCGGCCGATACCGGCCAGGACGGTCGGCGGGTAGAACCAGCCGGGCCCGTCGGGGCGCTCGCCGCCGCACAGCACGGTGGCGCCCGCGCGGACGGCGTCGTCGACCAGTTCCTCCAGGTCGTCCCTGCCCCGTTCGCTGGAGAGCGGGCCGACGTCGGTCCCCTCGTCCATCGGGTCGCCGACCTTCAGCGCCTTCATGCCCGCGACGAAGCGCTCGACGAAGGCGTCGTAGACGTCCGTGTGCACGATGAACCGCTTGGCGGCGATGCAGGACTGCCCCGCGTTCTGCGTCCGCGCGGTGACCGCGACCTCGGCGGCCCGGTCCAGATCGGCGGAGGGCATGACCACGTACGGGTCGCTTCCGCCCAGTTCCAGCACCGTCTTCTTGATCATCTCCCCGGCGGTGGAGGCGACCGCACGGCCCGCGGGCTCGCTCCCGGTGAGGGTGGCCGCCTTCACCCGCTCGTCCCGCAGGATGTCGTCGACCGCGGCGGAGCCGATGAGCAGGGTCTGGAAGCAGCCCTCGGTGAAGCCCGCGCGGTGGAAGAGGTCCTCGATGTACAGGGCGGTCTGCGGCACGTTCGAGGCGTGCTTGAGCAGTCCCACGTTGCCCGCCATCAGCGCGGGCGCGGCGAACCGCACCACCTGCCACAGCGGGAAGTTCCACGGCATCACGGCGAGCACCGGGCCCAGCGGCCGGTAGCGCACCAGGACCCGGGAGGCCCCGGAGTCCTTCACGTCGGAGGCGTCGGGTTCCTCGTCGGCGAGGAGTTCCGCCGCGTGATCGGCGTACCAGTGCATCGCCTTGGCGCACTTCGCGGCCTCCGCGCGGGCCTGTGCGATCGGCTTGCCCATCTCCGTGGTGATCACCCGGCCGATGGTCTCCCGGTCCTCGTCGAGGATCTCGGCGGCCCGGTGCATCAGGCGGGCACGCTCCTCGAAGGCCGTCGTGCGGTACGTACGGAACGTGGCCTCCGCGAGCTGGATCCGGTGCCCGATCTCCTCCTCGTCCATGGGGTGGTACGTCTTGACCGTCTCACCGGTCGCCGGGTTCACCGTGGCGATGTGCATCGCTGACCTCCCTGGGGCGGGCTGTGCTTTCCGACCTTCCCGCGCGGTGGTGGACGGCGCAACGCGGAAGGTCTCCTCAGGGCGAGTGCTCCGCCAAGCGGTCGAGAAACGCGGCCTGCGCGCCGATGATCACGTCACGGGCCCGCTCCAGGGAGAACCACGCCACCCGGTCCAGCTCCGGGAACTCCCGGGTCCGCCCCGATCCCGGCGGCCACTCCATCGCGAAGGCGCCGGGGACGACCGTCGCCGGATCGAGGTCCGCCTCCACCGCCCAGGCCGTGACGGTCTTCCCGCCGGACTGCCGGACCTCCCCGAGCGGCAGCGCCTTCCCGTCCGGCGGCGGCAGCCCCAGCTCCTCCCGGAACTCGCGGCGCGCCGCCTCCCAGGCGGGCTCACCGGGCCCGTACTCGCCCTTCGGCACGGTCCACGCCCCGCTCTCCCGCCGGGCGAAGAACGGGCCGCCCATATGACCGAGCAGCACCTCGATGCCCTGACCGGTGTGCCGGAACAACAGCAGTCCGGCGCTCCGGGCGCCCTTCACGGCCGTACCCCGGGGTGCGCGGCGAGCAGGGCCTCGACCGTGTCCGCCTCCTCGGGGCGCTTGTCCTCGCGGTAGCGGATCACACGGGCGAACCGGAGGGCGACCCCGGCCGGGTAGCGGGTGGAACGCTGGAGGCCGTCGTAGGCGATCTCCACGACGAGTTCGGGGCGTACCGTCACGACGTATCCGCTCTCGTCGACCGACAGCTCCCGCAGCCGTTCGGTCTGCCAGGCCAGCATCGCGTCGGTCAGACCCTTGAAGGTCTTGCCGAGCATGGCGAAGCCGCCGTCGGAGGTGCGGGCGCCCAGGTGCAGGTTGGAGAGCTTCCCGGTGCGGCGGCCGTGGCCCCACTCGGCGGCCAGCACCACCAGGTCGAGCGTGTGGACGGGCTTGACCTTCAGCCAGGACGCGCCGCGGCGGCCTGCGCTGTAGGGGGCGTCCAGGCCCTTGACCACGACGCCCTCGTGGCCGCGTGCCAGCGTCCGGTCGAGGAACTCATCGGCCGCGCCCAGGTCCCCGGGCCCCGACACGAGGGTGCGCCGCACCCGCATGGCCTCCGGGACCAGCCGGGCCAGTTCCGCGTGGCGCTCGGCGAACGGCAGGTCCAGCAGGTCGCGGCCGTCCACGGAGAGTGCGTCGAAGAAGACGGGGGAGACGGGTACCTCCCGGGCGGCCGCGGCCACGTCCACCCGGGAGCCGACCCGTCCGGCGGTCTCCTGGAAGGAGCGGGGGCGGCCGTCCCCGTCGAAGGAGATGACCTCCCCGTCCAGGATGAACCGTCCGCCCCGCAACTCCCGGGCCGCCGCCGTCACTTCCGGCAGCCGGTCGGTGATGTCGTCGAGGGTGCGGGTGTGCACGCGCACGGTGTCCCCGTCGCGGTGGACCTGGACGCGGATGCCGTCGAGCTTCTCCTCCACCGCACAGGCGCCCAGCTTCTCCACCGCCTCGGCGACCGAGGAGGCGCTGTGCGCCAGCATCGGCAGCACGGGGCGGCCGACGGTGAGCCGGAACCGCTCCAGCGCCCCGGGACCGTCCGCGAGCAGCGCCGCCGCCACCGACTGGAGGGAGCCGGCCAGCATCACGGCCCGCCGTACGTCCGCCGGGGGCGCCCCGGTCGCCCGCGCCAGCCCTTCGACCGCGACCGCGTCCAGGGCACCCTGCCGGACCTCGCCGGTGAGCAGCCCGGACAGGAACCGCTGCTCCTCCTCGGTGGACGCGCCCAGCAACTCGCCGACCAGCCGGGCCCGCTCCGCCCGGGAGCCCGGGCCGGACACCTCGCCGAGCGTGGTGAGCAGCGCGTCGACCTCGCGCACCGTCAGGGACGGCCCGGCGGCGGGGGCGACCGGACGGCTCAGCACCTTCCAGCCGACCCCGATCCGGCCCTGCGGCAGCCGCCCGGCCAGATACGGGATGACGACGGGTACGTCGTCCGCCTCCGCCTCCCGGAACAGCTCGGCGAGCAGGGCGACCTTCCGGGACCGCGCCGAGGCGGCGGCGACCTCCTGGGACACGCGGGCCAGCCGGGACAGCAGCATGCAGCCATAGTGCTCCGGAGACGGGCGCTCCACACCTCCGCCGCCCGGCGCCTACCCGTTCACCGCGGCGTCCAGCTCGGCCCTCAGCAGGTCCCCGACGATCGCGGTCGCCGCGCGGTAGCCGCCGCTCGCCGCGTGCACCACCTGCTCGGAGAAGCCGATCAGATTGCCCGCCGCCCAGACTCCGGGCACCGTGGTCAGGCCGGTCGGGTCGATCACCGGGTACGTGCCGAACGGGGTCTCCTCCATCTCGGCGCCCAGCCGCTCCAGCAGACTCGTCCGCGGCACCGGGCGCGGCCCGACGAAGAGCACGGAGCGGGCGTGGGTGGTGCCGTCGGCCAGTCGCACTCCGGTGAGCCGGTCGTCCTCGACCACCAGTTCCGCGACCTCGCCGGGCACCACCTGGACCCCGGCGGCGGCCAGCCGGCGCAGATCCTGGTCGGAGAGCTCCTCCTCGGCGACCCGGTGCAGGAAGAAGACGACGTCCTTCGACCACCGGGACACCATCAGCGCCTGGTGCGCGCTCGCCGCGCTCGACGCGAGCACACCGAACGGCTGGTCGCGCACCTCCCAGCCGTGGCAGAACGGACAGTGCAGCACGTCCCGCCCGAACCGCTCGGCGACCCCGGGGACCGCCGGCATCTCGTCCTTCAGCCCGGTGGCGACGACCAGCCGCCGGGCCCGTACGGCCGGTCCCTCATCGAGTACGACGGTGAAGTCCCCGCCCCCGGTGACGTCCGTGACCCGGTCCCGGACGAGCTCCACGCCGTAGCGCGCGATCTCCTCCCGGCCCAGCGCCAGGAACTCGGCCGGCGCCATCCCGTCCCGGGACAGATAGCCCTGCATGTGGGACGAGGGCGCGTTGCGGGGCTCGCCCGCGTCGACGACCAGCGTGCGGTGCCGGGCCCGGCCGAGCACCAGTGCGGCGGACAGCCCCGCCGCCCCGCCGCCGACGACGACCACGTCGTACGTCTCGCTTCCGAATGTCTCGTTCATCATGACCACCTCCGTCATGACAGTCGCCCGGATACCGTCGTATTGACAAACGTCTTTGCCGAAACTGCAATGCCCGTATGACTACGGACGACGTCCTCGCGGAAGTGGGCCCCCGGCTGCGCCGGATCAGGAAGGAGCGGGAGGTGACCCTCGCGGCGCTGTCCGAGGCGACCGGCATCTCCGTGAGCACCCTCTCCCGGCTGGAGTCGGGACTGCGCAAACCCAGCCTGGAACTGCTGTTGCCGATCGCGCAGGCCCACCAGGTCCCGTTGGACGAACTGGTCGGCGCGCCGCCGGTCGGCGACCCCCGCATCCGTGCGTCCGAGCCGATCCGGCGCCACGGCCGCGCCCACTGGCCGCTCACCCGCCAGCCCGGCGGCCTCCAGGCGTACAAGGTGCTGGAACCGAAGCGGAGGATCGAACCCGAACCGCGCACCCACGAGGGCTACGAGTGGCTGTACGTGCTGTCCGGGAGGCTGCGGCTGGTGCTCGGCGAGCACGACGTGGTGCTGGCGGCGGGGGAGGCGGCCGAGTTCGACACGCGCGTGCCGCACTGGTTCGGGTCGACGGGGGAGGGGCCCGTGGAGTTCCTCAGCCTGTTCGGGCCGCAGGGGGAGCGGATGCACGTACGGGCGCGGCCCAGGCGGCCGTGACGGACGGGAATCGAGGTGTGCGGGGCGAGACTGTTCCCTCATCGGCAAGCGACCGCTTAGTATGTGATGGACCCGGTCAGGCGAACACGATGCCCACAGTCCCGTGGAGGCCCCGCATGCAGGCATGGCAAGTGCATGAACTCGGCGAGCCGGGCGAGGTGATGCGCCTCGCGGAGGCGGCGCGGCCGACGCCCGGTGACGGGCAGGTCCTGCTGAAGGTGCGCGCCGCCAACGTCAACTTCCCGGACGCGCTGATGTGCCGGGGCCAGTACCAGGTCAGGCCGCCGCTGCCGTTCACGCCGGGCGTGGAGATCTGCGGCGAGACCGAGGACGGGCGCCGCGTGATCGCCAACCCGGTGCTGCCCTGCGGCGGCTTCGCCGAGTACGCCGTCGCGGACGCCGCCGCGCTGCTGCCCGCGCCCGAGGCGCTGGACGACGCCGAGGCCGCCGCCCTGCACATCGGCTACCAGACCGGCTGGTTCGGCCTGCACCGCAGGGCCGGTCTGGAGGCCGGCGAGACCCTGCTCGTCCACGCCGCCGCGGGAGGGGTCGGCAGTGCGGCCGTACAGCTCGGCAAGGCGGCGGGCGCCACCGTCATCGGCGTGGTCGGCGGTGCCGCGAAGACGTCCGTCGCCCGTGAGCTGGGCTGCGACGTGGTGATCGACCGGCGCGAGCAGGACGTCGTCGCCGTGGTGAAGGAGGCCACCGGCGGCCGGGGCGCCGACGTGGTCTACGACCCCGTCGGCGGCCAGGCCTACGCCCAGTCCGCCAAGGCCGTCGCCTTCGAGGGCCGGATCGTCGTCGTCGGCTTCGCGAGCGGGTCCGTCCCGAGCCCCGCCCTGAACCACGCCCTCGTCAAGAACTACGCGATCCTCGGCCTGCACTGGGGCCTGTACAACACCAGGAACCCCAAGCTGGTCCGGCACTGCCACGAACAGCTCACCGCACTCGCCGCGCGGGGCGCGATCAGGCCGCTGGTGAGCGAGCGGGTGCCGCTCGCCGGGGCCGCCGACGCCGTGCGGCGGGTCGCGGACGGTGTCACCACCGGGCGCGTCGCCGTGCTGCCCTCGCTGGAGAACGGAGCCGCCGTATGACCGACGCCGCCGAACTGCGCCGCCGCATTCAGGAGTTCCTGTCCGCGTACCCACCGGCCGACACCGGCCGCCTCGACTTCCTGCGCGCCCGCTTCGACGCCGGACTCGCCTGGGTGCACTTCCCCGAAGGGCTCGGCGGACTCGGTCTCCCGCGCTCGCTCCAGACCGTCGTGGACGCCGAACTGGAGGCCACCGGGGCCCCCGACAACGACCCGCGCCGCATCGGCATCGGCCTGGGCATGGCCGCGCCGACGATCCTCCGGTACGGCACGCGGGAGCAGAAGCGGCGCTTCCTGAAGCCGCTGTGGACCGGCGAGGAGGTCTGGTGCCAGCTCTTCAGCGAGCCGGGCGCCGGCTCCGACCTGGCAGCGCTCGGCACCCGTGCCGTCCGGGAGGGCGAGCACTGGGTGGTGAACGGGCAGAAGGTGTGGACGTCCAGCGCCCACCTCGCCCGCTGGGCCATCCTCATCGCCCGCACCGATCCGGACGTGCCCAAGCACCGGGGCATCACGTACTTCGTGTGCGACATGACCGACCCCGGTGTCGAGGTGCGGCCACTGCGCCAGATCACCGGTGAGGCCGAGTTCAACGAGGTCTTCCTCACTGGCGTCCGCATCCCCGACGCCCACCGTCTCGGAGAGGTCGGCGACGGCTGGAGGGTCGCGCAGACCACCCTGAACAACGAACGCGTCGCCATCGGCGGCATGCGGCTGCCCCGTGAGGGCGGCATGATCGGCCCGGTCTCGAGGACCTGGCGCGAACGGCCCGAACTGCGCACCCACGACCTGCACCAGCGGCTGCTGAGGCTCTGGGTCGAGGCGGAGGTCGCCCGGCTCGCCGGCGAGCGCCTGCGTCAGCAGCTCGTCGCCGGACAGCCCGGCCCCGAGGGCGCCGGCATGAAGCTCGCCTTCGCCCGCCTCAACCAGGAGATCAGCGGCCTGGAAGTGGAACTGAGGGGCGAGGAGGGACTGTTGTACGACGACTGGACCATGCGCCGTCCCGAACTGGTCGACTTCACCGGCCGTGACGCCGGCTACCGCTACCTCCGCTCCAAGGGCAACAGCATCGAGGGCGGGACCAGTGAGGTCCTGCTGAACATCGTCGCCGAGCGCGTCCTGGGCCTGCCCGCCGAGCCGCGCACCGACAAGGACCTCGCGTGGAAGGACCTGGCCCGATGAGCGACCTTCTGTACTCGGAGGAGGAAGAGGCGCTGCGCGCCGCGGTCCGGGACCTGCTCACCGACCACTGCGACGCGGCGGGTGTGATCGCCCGTACCGAGTCGGACGCCCCGCACGACCTGTCCCTGTGGAAGGTGCTCGCCGACGGCATGGGACTCGCCGGTCTGCTGGTCCCCGAGGACCGGGGCGGCCAGGGCGCCACCCACCGTGAAGCCGCCGTCGTGCTGGAGGAGCTGGGGCGCGCGGCCGCCCCCGTGCCGTACCTGACGAGCGCCGTGGTGGCCACCGAGGCCCTGCTGGCCTGCCGGGACGGCGGCGACCTGCTCGCCGAGCTGGCGTCCGGGCGTGGGATCGGCGCCCTCGCCGTCGGCCTGCACACCGCTCCCGGTGCCGCGTTCACCACCGTACGGACGGCGGACGGCACGCTGCACGGGGAGCTGACCGGCATCGCGGACGCCACCGTCGCCGACGTCCTGCTCGTACCGGTCGACGACGGCGGGCTGTACGCGGTGCGGGCCGACGCGGTCACCGTCACCCCGCAGGTCTCCCTGGACCTGACCCGCCCGGTGGCCCGTGTGGTCCTGGACGGCGCGCCCGGACGCAGGCTGGGCGACGCGCAGACCGCCGTGCACCGCGCCCTGCGGGCCGGCGCCGGACTGCTCGCCTCGGAGCAACTCGGCCTCGTCGACTGGTCGCTGACGGAGACCGTCCGCCATCTGAAGGGGCGTACGCAGTTCAACCGCCCCCTCGGCGGCTTCCAGGCACTCAAGCACCGGATCGCCCAGCTGTGGCTGGAGACCGTCGGCCTCCGGGCCGCCGCCCGGGGCGCCGCCGCCGCGCTCGCGACCGGCGAGGACGCCGATGTGGCGGTCGCCGTCGCCCAGGCCTACGCCGCGCCCGTCGCGGTCAGGGCCGCCGAGGAGGCACTGCAACTGCACGGCGGCATCGGCATGACCTGGGAACACCCGGTGCACCTGTACCTCAAGCGGGCCAAGGCCGACTCGATCGCCTACGGCACGGCGGGCGTCCACCGCGAGACGCTCGCCGAGCTGGTCGACCTGCGAGCGCCCTGACCGGCCGGACCACAGGGAAAGCCCGTCCCGCCAGGGGCGGGCTTCTTCGCGCGCCCTGCGTCGGTGAGGTGAACGACCGACGAAGGATCGGTCAACTCCCCGAACGATCATGCTCCTTGACCACCTGAGGACCTCATACTCCCCATGGTCCCGTATGTCACTTCCAGGGAGGCAGAGCATGGCCCTCACCACCCGTCGCAGAGCCCTCACCACCCTCGGCGCCGCCCTCGCCGGCTCGGCCGCCCTCTCCGCGCCCCGGGCGTCGGCCGGCGAACACGAGCACCGGTCCCGCCCGTTGTGGCGGGCCCACGCCCACAACGACTACGAGCACCCCCGCCCCCTCCTCGACGCCCTCGACCACCGCTTCGGCAGCGTCGAGGCCGACGTCCACCTGGTCGGCGGCCGACTCCTCGTAGCCCACGATCCCGAGGACCTCGACCCGTCCCGCACCCTGGAGTCCCTCTATCTCGACCCGCTCGCCGTCCGGGTCCGCGCCCACCGCGGTTCGGTGTACCGCGGTCACCGCGGACCGCTCCAACTGCTGGTCGACATCAAGACCGAGGGCGCCTCCACCTACCTCGAACTCGACCGCCTTCTGCGCCGCTACCGGCACCTGTTCACCACCTGCGCCCACGGCAGGGTGCTGCCCGGACCAGTCACAGTCGTCGTTTCCGGCGACCGCGCGGCCCGTGCCCCCATGGAGGCCCAGCGGGTCCGCCACGCCTTCTACGACGGCCGGCTCGCCGACCTCGGCAGCGCCGCACCGGCCTCCTTCGTCCCCCTGATCAGCGACAACTGGACGCTCAACTTCACCTGGCGGGGCGTCGGCGCCTTTCCGGCCGCGGAGCGCCGGAAACTGCGCGGCATCGTGGGCGCCGCGCACGCGCGCGGGCAGCGGGTGCGGTTCTGGGCCACCCCCGACCTGCCGGGCCCCGCCCGCGACGCCCTCTGGGGCGAGCTGGTGGCGGCGGACGTCGACCACCTCAACACCGATGACCTCGCGGGCCTGGAATCCTTTCTCGACGCCCACCGGCGGGTGTGACACCACACGTTCGGAGGACAGGTCAGCAGCCCGGACGAACCCCCCGCTACGCCACACTTGCGGCCGAACGCCGCGAAACGGATGTGGCGGAGGAGGTTGACGATGGCCATTTCCATCTCTGTGGTGCTGCTGCTCTCGGTCCTTGCGGTGATCTTCCTGCGCAACGGCGGGCTGAAGATCTCCCACGCACTGGTCTGCCTGCTGCTCGGTTTCTACCTGGCCAGCACGAGCATCGCGCCCACGATCCACAGCGGCCTCACGGCGACCGCCGACATCGTCGGCGGTCTGCGGCCGTGAGGCCACCGCGCCCGGCACCGTTCAGCGGTCGGCGACCGCGTCCCGCGGCAGCACGGTGACGCGGTGGAAGTTGCACCCAGCCGACGCCGACGCCGACGGTGCGGACAGGGATCTGTTCTGGTGCGCCTTGAGGGCGACGCTCACCAGGCTCAGCAGCAGGTCCACGTCCGTGGCGCAGTCCAGGTGCACCGTCACCCAGCAGGAGTTCGGCACCAGTTGGATCGCGCTCGATCCGCTCAGGTCGTAGTGGAAGCGCTGGATGGCGCGACGAGTGAGGTGGAGGTCCACGTCCCGCGCGGAGTGGAAGTGGACGATCTCGTCACGGGCGGTGCGGAGTGCCTGCCCCGTGCCGCAACCGGCCGGACAGGCCGTGAGATCGGACCAGGTGAGCAGTGTCTCCATGGCTCGCTGCGCCGGTGTCATGACATCATCGTCGCCTGCTCAACGCCCGGACACCAGGAGTTGGGTGATTTGTAATCGAGTGGTGAGGTGGCGGGGCTGCCGGAACGCCGGCGGGAGCCCGACAGGTGATCATGTCATGGCGGCCGATGGGCTCGTGAACCGGCACCGCGTTGCCGTCCTCGGGCGCGACCGGGACGGCCGGGAGCCGAGCGGCGGTGACGCCGCCCTCGATCCGCGCGACGCCGTGCGGGAGGGGGACCGCGGCCGCCGGACGCGGTTCGTGGCCGGTCGCGCGGGACTCGAGGAAAGCCGCGCGGGCGGTCCGCGTGCTCCGGGGCCGCGCGTCAGGCCCGTTCGGCCACCGCCGCCGGGTCGTCCAGGACTCCCCGCACCACCGAGTGCGCCGCGCCCAGCAGCGGGCCCTCGGGGCCCAGCGGGGAGACGGAGACGGGACAGGCCGGTCCCGCGGTACGGCGGGCCAGTTCGGAGCGGAGCGACGGCAGCAGCCAGGGCGCGAGCCCGGACAGGGCTCCGCCCAGTACCACGCTCTCGGGGTCCAGCAGATTGACCGCCCCGGTCAGGGCGATCCCGAGCGCCGTCCCCGCGTCCTGCAGGGCGCGTCGTACGTCCGTGTCGCCCTGCTCGGCGCGGCCCGCGAGGAGGCCGACACGACCCTCGCCCGGCTCCAGTCCGGCCGCGCGCAGCACCGCCTCCTCACCGGCGTACTGCTCCAGGCAGCCCCGTCCGCCGCAGGCGCACTCCGGTCCGTCCGGCCGTACCGGTACATGGCCCAACTCGCCCGCGAAGCCGCGGTTTCCGTGCAGCAGCCGTCCGTCCACGACGACCGCGGCGCCGATGCCGATCTCGGCGGACACGTGGAGGAAGTCGCGCGGGGTGTCCTCGCCGAGCCACAGTTCGGCCAGCGCGCCGAAGTTGGCCTCGTTGGCCACGGTGAGCGGCAGGCCCGCCGGGAGCAGGTCGCCGAGGTCCGTGTCGAGCCAGCCGAGGTTCGGGGCGCGCACGACGGTCCGTGCGTCGCGCGCCACCAGACCCGGTACGGCCACGGCGAGCCCCGCCGGCCACAGGCCCTCGGCCTCCATCTCGGCGGTTACCCGCTCCGTCAGCTCGGTGAGCTCCCCGAGGACCGGCCCCGGGGAGCGGCCCCGGTTCGGGACGTGCCGCACCGCCCGCGACCGGACCCGTCCGCGCAGGTCGACCGCGCAGACCGCGAGGTGGTCGACGCCGATCTCGGCGCCGATCCCCGCGGGACCGCGCCCGCTGACGGCGAGCGCCGAGCCGGGACGGCCCACGCGTCCGGGCCGCTCGGGTCCCAGCTCCTCCAGCAGACCCGAGCGGATGAGTTCGTCGACCAGTGTGGACACCGCCGCGCGGGTCAAACCAATGCGGGAGGCGACGGCGGCCCGGGACAGCGGCCCCTCGGCGCTGACGGTGTGCATCACCCGCGAGAGGTTGCGGCGGCGCATGCCCTGCTGGGTGTCGGGCAACGCGCGCCCCGGACCGGCCGGGCGGGCCTTGTGCAGCGGTGCGCTCATTCCTCCGTCGTTCCTCGGTCTCCGCGGTCGTCGGTGCACCGACGACCGCTACGGCCGGCCCGTCGGTGCCGGCGGGTCCGTGCCTGCCGTCCTGTCTCCACCGGTCCGTGCCCGCCGGTCGGCGCCGTGCCGGCGGGTGCCGTCAGCCGACGGTCGTGCCGCGGTTCAGCAGCGGGGCCGCGTCGGAGAGTACCCCGGCCAGCCTGGTCAGCGTCTCCTCGTCCCGCTCCACGGCCTCCAGCACCGGGCCCGCCGCCGTGTCCCAGCGCCGGGCGACCGCGGCCGGGTCCTCCCCGGTGAGCAGCCCGGCGGCCTGCGCCGCCGCACCGAGCGCGACCAGTTCCCTGGCCAGGGGCACCTGCACCGACCGTCCCGACAGTCGCCGCACGGTCTGCTGCCAGGCGGCGCCCCGGGCGCCACCGCCGATCAGCAGCAGGGGCGCCGACGGGTCGGCGTCCTCGTCGAGGACGAGGTCGAGCGCGGCCAGCAGGGAGTACACGGCACCGTCGTAGGCGGCCTGGAGCAGCTGTCCGCCGGTGGTGTCGTGGCGCAGCCCGTGCAGCAGGCCGGAGGAGTGGGGGAGGTTCGGGGTGCGCTCGCCGTCCAGGAAGGGCAGCAGCGTGACACCGTGCCCGGGTTCGACGGCCTCGCGGTCCAGGTTCAGCAGCGCCGCGACCCGGTCCACGGCCAACGTGCAGTTGAGCGTGCAGGCCAGCGGCAGCCAGTCGCCGCGCGCGTCGGCGAACCCCGCCACCGTGCCGGTCGGATCGGCCGGCCTGCGCTGCGTCACTGCGTACACGGTGCCCGAGGTGCCGAGGCTCATCACCGGCGTGCCGGGACGCACCCCGAGGCCCAGCGCGGCGGCGGCGTTGTCACCGGTGCCGCACGCCACCAGGGTTCCCCTGGAGAACGGCAGGTCGTGGCTGTCGCGCACGGTCCCGGCGACCTCCCCGGGACGCACCACGCGCGGCAGCAGCGCCGGGTCGAGCCCCACGTGCGCGAGGATCTCCTCGTCGTACGCCTCCGTCCCCGAAGCCCACCATCCGGTGCCGGACGCGTCGCCGCGGTCGGTCGTGCCCTGCCCGGTGAGCCGCTCGGTGAGGTAGTCGTGGGGGAGACGGACCGCCTTGGTGGCGCGCACCGCGTCCGGCTCGTGCTCCGCCAGCCAGGCCCACTTGGTGACCGTGAAGGAGGCGGCCGGCACGCTCCCGGTGCGCTCGGCCCAGAACTTCGCGCCGCCCAGCTCCTCGATCAGCCGTCGGCCCTGCGGGGCGGAACGCACGTCGTTCCACAGCAGCGCGGGGCGGACCGGCTCGCCGTGCCCGTCCAGGGTGACCAGGCCGTGCTGCTGCCCGCCGATCGACACCGCTGCGGCCTCGTGCGCCGCCTCGCCGCACTGGCGCAGCGCCTCGGACAGGGCGTCCCACCACTGGCGCGGATCGCTCTCCCGGCCGGCCCCCGAGGTCACCGTGTGCGGGGCCTGGCCGCTCGCGACGACCCGGCCGGTGGCCACGTCGACGACCAGCGCCTTGGTGGACTGGGTGGATGTGTCCACGCCGACGACGAGCGGACCCTCGGCTGCTGACATCGGTCTCTCCCTCTTCCGCACCCGGCGGGGTGTGTCTCTTCCCAGAAATGTTCCTGCATACTAATTTGTAAACCGCCATGACGAAATAGCCCCAGCGAGCAAGGAGCCGCGGCATGAACTACCAGCCCACCCCCGAGGACAGGTTCACCTTCGGACTGTGGACCGTCGGCTGGCAGGGACGGGACCCCTTCGGCGACGCCACGCGACGGGCCCTCGACCCGGCCGAGTCGGTGCGGCGCCTGGCCGAGCTGGGAGCCCACGGCGTCACGTTCCACGACGACGACCTCATCCCCTTCGGTTCGAGCGACAGCGAGCGCGAGGAGCACATCAAGCGGTTCCGGCAGGCGCTGGACGACACCGGCATGAAGGTGCCGATGGCCACCACCAACCTGTTCACCCACCCGGTGTTCAAGGACGGCGGGTTCACCGCGAACGACCGCGACGTGCGCCGCTACGCGCTGCGCAAGACCATCCGCAACATCGACCTCGCGGTCGAGCTCGGCGCGCAGACCTACGTGGCCTGGGGCGGTCGTGAGGGCGCCGAGTCCGGTGGCGCCAAGGACGTGCGGGACGCCCTCGACCGCATGAAGGAGGCCTTCGACCTGCTCGGCGAGTACGTCACCGCCCAGGGCTACGACATCCGCTTCGCCATCGAGCCCAAGCCGAACGAGCCGCGCGGCGACATCCTGCTGCCCACCATCGGCCACGCCCTGGCGTTCATCGAGCGCCTGGAGCGCCCGGAGCTGTACGGCGTCAACCCGGAGGTCGGCCACGAGCAGATGGCCGGGCTGAACTTCCCGCACGGCATCGCGCAGGCGCTGTGGGCGGGCAAGCTCTTCCACATCGACCTCAACGGCCAGTCCGGCATCAAGTACGACCAGGACCTCCGCTTCGGCGCGGGCGACCTGCGGGCCGCGTTCTGGCTGGTGGACCTGCTGGAGTCGGCCGGGTACGAGGGCCCGCGGCACTTCGACTTCAAGCCGCCGCGGACCGAGGACTTCGACGGCGTGTGGGCCTCGGCGGCCGGTTGCATGCGCAACTACCTGATCCTCAAGGAGCGTGCGGCCGCGTTCCGCTCGGACCCGGAGGTGCAGGAGGCGCTGCGCGCGGCCCGGCTGGACCAGCTGGCCCGGCCCACGGCGGCCGACGGCCTGCAGGCCCTGCTCGACGACCGCTCCGCCTTCGAGGACTTCGACGTCGACGGGGCCGCCGCGCGGGGCATGGCCTTCGAGCGCCTGGACCAGCTGGCCATGGACCACCTGCTGGGCGCCCGGGGCTGAGACCCGGCCGCGCCCTCGCGCACGCCCGGGGGGACGGCCGCGCCCTCGGCGCGGTTCGCACCCGGTCGTGACCGACCGGGTGCGTATGCGCGGGCGTCCCGAGGCGCGGCGACCGCGCGGGCCCACGCACGCGGCGGCGCGCCACCGCACCGGCCGCCCGGCGGACACGGGGTCGTGCTCCTCCTGCTCGCCGCCGCCGTCGCGGCCGTGTCTCTCGTCGTCCTGGTGGGCACGGGCGACGACGCGCCGGACAAGGCGCCGGGCGGCAGCACGGGGACCGGCGGCCCGTCCGGCCCGCCGCCGGGCATCCCCTCCGAGCTGCCCAGCGGTCTGCCGAGCGGTCCGGAGCCGCTCCCGCCGTCCCTGGACGACGAGGAACCGCCCTGACGGCACGGCGCCGAGCCCGGCCCCCCGAAAGGACCTCCTCCGAGGCCGGTACCGCGTCCGTCCCCGCCGGGCCCCGGTGGCCGTGTTCCTCACGGTGCGACCGCCGGGGTCTCGACGGCGGGGTTCCACCAGCGGTCGTAGTGCACGACGTGCTCCGCGCGGGTGAGGTCCAGTCCGGTCCCCGCCGCCCCCGCACCGCGCGGCGGAGCGCGAGCAGGGCGTCCATCCGCGCGCGGGAGCCGAAGGCCGGGCCGAAGGGCCCGGCCCACACCTCGCCGGCGTCCGCGAGGAGCGCGGGGTCGCCCGCGCCGTGCATCTGGAGGACGGCCCGCAACGACACGTCCGCGATGTCGGCCGGGTCCGTGAGCCCGCGCACCTCGATTTGCGGGGACAGCCGTACGCCGGCGCCGTGGCCTGCGGCGACGTCGGCTGCCCGGGCCCGCAGCCCGGGCAGCCGCTGCGGCCCCGGTGCCGCGAAGGCGGCGGTGCCGGTCACGAGGTGGGCGGCGGGGGAGCGGGGGAGGGCGCCGGCGACCGCGTCGAGGAAGGCGCGCAGCAGCCGTTCGGGCTCGGGCGATCGCGACGGCACGGTGCCGTCCGCGCGTCGTGGCCTTCCGGGCGGGAGGCCCGCCACGGGTTCTCGGAGACCCTAGGGATGCACCTCAGGGACGTCTCGGGGTCGTGGTCCGGAACCGCCGAGGGCGCGGGCCCGTTCTCACGGCAGAGAGCGGCAGCGGCCGCGAAGGAGGCGACACTCATGTCGAAGAACGCCAAGATCGCCGCGGGGGGTGCGGCGGCCGGACTGATCCTGCTCATCTGGCTGCCCTGGTGGGCCGCGCTCCTGATCGTGCTGGGAGTCCCGGCCGCCGCGTACCTCGCCCTGGACCCCGCACAGCGGCGCAGGCTGCGCCGCGTCTCGCACAAGGAGCTGGGCCGCTGACCTTCTGCGCGCCTTCCGCCACTCCCCGTCGAGCGCGGCCACCCGCACGTGGGTCCGCCGCGGTGCGGCTGCGGGGCCGTGCAGTCCGACTGCTGCCGCCGCGGCGCGCCCCGTACTTCGCCCGGCGGAACCGGGAGACCAAGAGCTCCTCGAACGGCTACCGGTCGGCCGACCCGGGCACCGAACCCGTTCCGGGGCTGCGGGGTCGCCCGGTGCGGCATCCGGCCTGAGTGCCCGGCCATGCGGCCGGGCGCGCGGCCGGGCGCTCAGGCCGTGCGGACGGCCAGCGTCAGGAAGCGCGTGTCCTCGTCGGCGTACGACGTCATGCGCCACCCCGAACGGGACAGCAGCGCGCGGAGGTTGTGCTCCGCGCGGAGATCGTCCGGGGTGAGCGTACGACCCTGCCGGGCGGCGAGCGCCGCCCGGCCGATCGGATGGAACAGCGCGAGCACGCCACCCGGCCGTACCACCCGCGCGATCTCCCGGAGGCTGTCGGCCGGGTCGGGCAGATGGGCGATCAGACCCGCCGCGAACACGGCGTCCAGCGCGGACGGGCGCAGCGGCAGCGCGGCGACGTCGGTCAGCAGCAGCGCCCCGTCGCGGTCCCGTCCGGCCCGTGCCGCCTCCCGCAGCATGGCCGGCGTCAGGTCCGCGCCGAGGACCACGCCCGAGGGGCCCACGGCCGCACGCAGCGGAGGCAGGGCGCGCCCGGTGCCGCAGCCCGCGTCGAGCACCCGGTCCCCCTCGCGCAGACCGAGTCCGGCGACCGCGGCGGCGTAGGCCGGACCGTCGTCGGGGAAGCGGCGGTCCCAGTCGGCGGCACGCGCGGTGAAGAACTCCTGGACGTGGGTGTGGTCGTCGCTCATACTCCGCATGATCCCCCACCGGGACGGGCGATGTCCTTGCGCGCACGCTCGAGCGTGACGCGGTCGTCCCGGTGCGCCGCCGCGTCATGTTCCAGCCGTTTCCGAAACGCGTTCCCTTCGCGCGTCCGCACCCTCTGGCGTCCCGGGCCATGGGGCCCCTGGACCACGCCGCGCCAGGACGGCGCATCCTCGTGCTGTCGTACACGATGGCCGGCGCCGGACCGCGCCGGACCGTCCGCGCGCTCGCCGCCACCGGCCTCCGCTCCCGTGAGCGCCTCCTCCGCGAGGTGATCCAGGAGCTGAGGGCTCGTGGGTGACACCGCGCCACGGCCGGGACACCGCGCGGCGACGCCTCCCGGGTCCGCGGCACACCGTGTCCCCGCCGACCGCGGCCGGCGCTCCGGAGGAGAGCGGCCGACGGCCCCCGAACACTTTCGACGCCCCCGGCTACGAGACGGCCGCACCGGCTACGAGACGGCCGCACCGGCGCTGAAGACACCGGTCGCCGACGGGCTCGGCGGGGGCGGGGCCGTCCTGGTGGCGCGGTCAGCGAGATCCGGCTGCTGCGTACCGGGGGACTGCTCGGCGAAGCAGGCCGGCCGGTGGACGACACCGGCGGCGTGGGCCGGAGGGGCACCACGACCGTCGCCGTGGACTTCGGGCGCATCACCATCCGCTCGGGACCCTCCCCGTGCCTCTTCGGCGCCCCGGGCCAGTACCGCCTTCGGTTCCTGTGGGACGAGCCGGAGCAGGACGCCCCGGGCGCGGTGGTCCTCGCGGACACCAGGCGCCTGGAGGACTGCTTCCTCGCGGTGGACTGCTTCGAGCACCGGCGGATCCGTCCGCCGTCGCCGTCAACCGCTTCGTGGGGCCCGGAGCCACGGCACGGAAGACGTCTGCCACGCGCTCGACCTGGACGCCGGAACGCCCGTCGTGGTCGCGCGGCGCACGCGCCCCGGGGAGGGAGGTGCTGATCCGGCTCGTCGAGTACACCGGACGCGTACACCCCGCCCGGCTGCCCGACTCGGTGGAATGCCCGCGGGATCCGGGCTCGCGCCACTGTTCCCCGGTCATCTTCCGCCCCTTGGCCCCGACCTCCTCCTTGCCCGGCGCCCGGTCGTGGGGAAGGCTGGCGCCGGAGCCCTCCCGCCAGGAGGGAACGGCACACGGGGCAGACCACGGGGAAGACCAGGGGGAGACACACGACATGGCGCAGAACCAGGGACTCGACTGGCTGCTGGACGACCTGACCCAGCGAGTCGAACACGTACGGCACGCGCTGGTCCTGTCCAACGACGGGTTGGTGACGGGTGCGAGCACGGGGCTGCGGCGCGAGGACGCGGAGCACCTGGCCGCCGTCTCGTCCGGACTGCACAGCCTTGCCAAGGGCTCGGGACGGCACTTCGGCGCGGGCGGGGTGCGCCAGACGATGATCGAGTTCGACGACGCGGTGCTCTTCGTCACCGCGGCGGGCGCCGGCAGTTGCCTGTGCGTACTCAGCGGGGCGGAGGCCGACATCGGCCAGATCGCGTACGAGATGACCTTGCTGGTCAACCGGGTCGGCGAGCACCTGGGCGTGGACGCCCGCCAGCCGGGACCCGACACACAAATCTGACCTGCGGGTTCGTCCTTCGGCGTGGAGTTATCCACAGGCTTGCCACGGAGAGTGACGGAGCGGATACGGTTCTTCCGGGCTGGCGCACCCGGCGCCGACCGCCCACACTCCACGGGGGAGGACGAACATGCCCGGACAGCACACCGTCGCGCACGACATCACCGCCACTGCCGGGCGGTCCGTGGCGGCCCGGGACGCCTGGGTCGGTCCGGGCCGAGCGGCCCGCGAACTCGGCCTCAAGGAAACCGAGTTCGACCTCGCCGTGCAGCTCGGGCGGATCCGTACGCTCCCCGGCGGCGACAGAGGGGGCCGACGGGTGGCCCGGGCCGAGATCGAGCGGCTCCGCGCCGGGCCGGGGTTCCCGGAGACCCTGCGCCGGAGTGTGCAGGCGGTGGACACCACGGAGGGCGCAGCCCTCATCGACGTGTCGAAGACCCGTTTCACCGGCCTCGCGAGGCTGGGACTGCTGGCGCCCGTGAAGTTCCGCCTGAACCGCCGCCGTGCCGTGGTCTGGCTCTATCCGGCCGAGGAGCTACGGCTTTTCGGGGCCGACGACAGGAACACGCCCCTGCTGACGGGGCGTACGCCCGAGAGCTTCGGAAGCCAGCTCGACACCGGCGTCGACCTGCGCCCGCGGAACTGGCGCACCCGGCAGCTGGGCTTCCTGCTCCGCCGGGCCGGCGACCCCTGGGCGCGTGCCGGGGCCGTGGCGTCGCTGCTCGACCCGCTGCACGTGTCAGAGGCCGTCCCGGACCCCTACGACCGCTTCCACCTCAACCGGTTCCGCAGGCCGCCACCGTCCCACGGCGCGCCCGGCTCACCGGCCGCGAACCTGGCGGAAGAGCTCATGACCGCTCAGGAAGCGGACGAGGTCGCCCGGCTGCAGGCCGACTTGACCAGGCTGACGGAGGAGGCGCGGGCACACCGGCCGGCGCCCCGTCCCGCTCCTCGCAGCCCCGGACCGGGCCGGCGGAAGCGGGAAGCCGCCGAACCGGGCCGCGAGACGCCCCGCGGCCTGCCGACCCGGTGGTGGCGCGGAAACCGGTGACCTACAGCGCCCGGAACAGTCCTTCCTGGACGACGGACACCAGCATCCGGCCCTCCAGGTCGTAGATCCGGCCGCGGGCCAGGCCCCGCCCGCCCGTGGCGATCGGCGACTCCTGGTCGTACAGGAACCACTCGTCGGCGCGGAACGGACGGTGGAACCACATGGCGTGGTCCAGCGACGCCATGTCGAAGCCCCGCGGCCCCCACAGCGGCTCCACCGGGATCCGCACGGCGTCCAGGAGGGTCATGTCACTGGCGTACGTCAGGGCACAGGTGTGCACCAGCGGGTCGTCCCCGAGCGGGCCGACCGCGCGCATCCACACCGCGCTGCGCGGCTCGGAGTCCTTGACGGCGTCGGCGTCCCAGCGCAGCCGGTCCACGTAGCGGATGTCGAAGGGCTGACGGCGCGCCATCCGCTCCAACTGCTCGGGCAGCGCGCCCAGATGCTCACGGATCTCGTCCGACACCGTCGGCAGCGACTCGGGGTGCGGAACCTGACGGGCCGGCGGCAGCTGGTGTTCGAAGCTTCCCTGTTCAGGCTTGTGGAAGGAGGCGGTCAGATTGAAGATCGTGCGTCCCTGCTGCACCGCGGTGACCCGGCGGGTCGTGAACGACCGGCCGTCGCGCACCCGCTCGACCTGGTACACGATCGGCACCCCGGGGCGGCCCGGGCGAAGGAAGTACGCGTGCAGGGAGTGCACGGGACGGTCGCCCTCCGTGGTGCGGCCGGCGGCGACCAGGGCCTGGCCGGCCACCTGGCCGCCGAAGACCCGCTGGAGGGACTCCTGCGGGCTGCGGCCACGGAATATGTCGACCTCGATCTGCTCCAGGTCGAGCAGGGCGACGAGGCTCTCTGCCGGATTCGTCATGGGTGGGTCTCTCCTGTACTCACAGCTGGCCGACATCGGTGACGCGGACGACCGCACGGCCCTCCGCGTCGGAGGCGGTGAGGTCGACCTCGGCGCTGATGCCCCAGTCGTGGTCGCCGCTGGGGTCGTCGAAGATCTGCCGGACCCGCCACAGCCCGTTCTGCGGCTCCTCCTCGATCAGCAGCAGCTTCGGCCCGCGGGCGTCGGGGCCGGTGCCGAGCTCCTCGTACTCGTCCCAGTACTTGTCCATCGCCTCGCCCCAGGCGTCCGCGTCCCAGCCGCCCTCGGCGTCCAGCTCGCCCAGTTCCCCCACCTGATCGAGGGCGGCGAGCTCGACCCGGCGGAACATGGCGTTGCGGACCAGGACGCGGAAGGCACGCGCGTTGGCGGTGACCGGCTTGACCTGGTCGGCCCTCTCCTGCGCCTCCTCGGCGGTCATCTCCTCCGGGTTGGCCAGCTGCTCCCACTCGTCCAGCAGGCTGGAGTCGACCTGGCGCACCGTCTCGCCCAGCCAGGCGATCAGGTCCTCCAGGTCCTCCGACTTCAGGTCGTCCGGGACGGTGTGCTCCAGCGCCTTGTAGGCGCTCGCGAGGTAGCGCAGCACGATGCCCTCGGTGCGGGCCAGCTCGTAGTGGGACACCAGCTCGGTGAACGACAGCGCCCGCTCGTACATGTCCCGGATCACGGACTTCGGCGACAGCGGATGGTCACCGACCCAGGGGTGGCTCCTGCGGTAGGTGTCGTAGGCGTGGAAGAGCAGCTCCTCCAGCGGCTTCGGGTAGGTGATGTCCTGGAGCCGCTCCATGCGCTCCTCGTACTCCACGCCGTCGGCCTTCATCGCGGCGACCGCCTCGCCGCGCGCCTTGTTCTGCTGGGCGGCGAGGATCTGGCGCGGATCGTCCAGCGTGGACTCCACGACGGACACCATGTCCAGCGCGTACGACGGCGACTCGGGGTCCAGCAGCTCGAACGCGGCGAGCGCGAACGTGGACAGTGGCTGGTTCAGTGCGAAGTCCTGCTGCAGGTCCACGGTGAGGCGGACGATCCGGCCCTCGGCGTCCGGCCGGTCGAGCTTCTCGACGATGCCGCCGTCCAGCAGCGACCGGTAGATGGCGATCGCCCGCCGGATGTGCCGCAACTGCTGCTTGCGCGGCTCGTGGTTGTCCTCCAGCAGTCGTCGCATGGCCTCGAAGGCGTTGCCGGGCCGGGCGATCACCGACAACAGCATGGTGTGCGTGACCCGGAAGCGGGAGGTCAGCGGCTCCGGCTCGGAGGCGATGAGTTTCTCGAAGGTCTGCTCGCTCCAGGCGACGAAACCCTCGGGCGCCTTCTTGCGCACGACCTTGCGGCGCTTCTTCGGGTCGTCTCCGGCCTTGGCCAGCGCCTTCTCGTTCTCGATGACGTGCTCGGGGGCCTGGGCCACCACGAAGCCCTCGGTGTCGAAGCCGGCGCGGCCGGCACGGCCCGCGATCTGGTGGAACTCACGGGCCCGCAGCGTGCGCACGCGGCTGCCGTCGTACTTGGTCAGGGCCGTGAACAGCACCGTGCGGATGGGGACGTTGACACCCACCCCGAGCGTGTCGGTGCCGCAGATGACCTTCAGCAGACCGGCCTGCGCGAGTTTCTCCACCAGCCGCCGGTACTTGGGCAGCATGCCGGCGTGGTGCACGCCGATGCCGTGCCGGACGTAGCGGGACAGATTGCGGCCGAACTTGGTGGTGAAGCGGAAGTTGCCGATCAGCTCGGCGATCCGGTCCTTCTCCTCACGCGTGCACATGTTGATGCTCATCAGCGCCTGCGCCCGCTCCACCGCCTGCGCCTGCGTGAAGTGCACGATGTAGACCGGCGCCTGCCGGGCCTCGAGCAGATCGGTGAGCGTCTCGGTGAGCGGCGTGTACCGGTACTCGTAGGACAGCGGCACGGGCCGGGTCGCGGAGCGGACCACGGCGGTGGGACGGCCGGTACGGCGGGTGAGGTCCTTCTCGAAGAAGGAGACGTCGCCGAGCGTCGCCGACATCAGCACGAACTGCGCCTGCGGCAGCTCCAGGAGCGGAATCTGCCAGGCCCAGCCGCGGTCCCCTTCCGCGTAGAAGTGGAACTCGTCCATCACGACCTGGCCCACGTCGGCGTCCTTGCCGTCGCGCAGCGCGATCGACGCCAGCACCTCGGCGGTGCAGCAGATGACCGGGGCGTCGGCGTTGACGGACGCGTCGCCGGTGAGCATGCCGACGTTCTCCGTGCCGAAGATCTTGCACAGCTCGAAGAACTTCTCGGACACCAGCGCCTTGATGGGCGCCGTGTAGAAGGTGACCTCGTCGCGCGCCAGGGCGGCGAAGTGGGCAGCCGCCGCAATCATGCTCTTGCCGGAACCCGTGGGCGTCGACACGACCACGTTCGCCCCGGAGACCACCTCGATCAGCGCCTCCTCCTGGTGGGGATAGAGGGTGAGACCGCGTTCCCGGGTCCACGACTCGAAGGCTTCGTAGAGGGCGTCGGGGTCGGCGGTCGGCGGCAGCTGATCGATGAGGGTCACGCCCCCATCTTGCCTGCCCGCCCGCCCGATGGGGGAATCGGCTGCGGGCGCCAAGATCGCGAACGCTACGCTGTGTCGTCGGCGGAGCGCCAACGCGCCCGGTCGACCGGACAGCGGCGAACGAGGAATGGGGCGGGCAGCGGCGATGATGGGACCAGCACACTCACTGTCGGGCGCCGCGGCCTGGCTCGGGGTCGGCGCGGCGACGGCCGCGGCAGGACACCCCATGCCCTGGCCGGTCCTCCTGGCAGGCGCCCTGGTCTGCGCCGGCGCCGCCCTCGCCCCGGACCTGGACCACAAGGCGGCCACCATCTCGCGGGCCTTCGGCCCCGTGTCCCGCCGGCTGTGCGAGATCGTCGACAAGCTGTCCTACGCCGTCTACAAGGCCACCAAGAAGCAAGGCGACCCACGCCGCTCCGGCGGGCACCGCACGCTCACCCACACCTGGTTGTGGGCGGTCCTGACCGGTGCCGGCGCCGCGGCCCTGGCGGTCACGGGCGGTCGCTGGGCGGTGCTGGCGATCCTCTTCGTGCACATGGTGCTGGCCATCGAGGGCCTGCTGTGGCGGGCGACGCGAGGATCCAGCAGCGACGTCCTGGTGTGGCTGCTGGCGGCGACCAGTGCCTGGATCATCGCGGACGTTCTGGACCAGCCGGGCATGGGATCGGACTGGCTGTTCACCGCGCCCGGCCAGGAGTACCTGTGGCTGGGGCTGCCGATCGTGCTGGGCGCGCTGGTGCACGACATCGGGGACGCGCTGACCGTCTCCGGCTGCCCGATCCTGTGGCCGATACCGGTGGGGCGCAAGCGCTGGTACCCGATCGGTCCGCCGAAGGCGATGCGGTTCCGGGCGGGCAGCTGGGTGGAGCTGAAGGTGCTGATGCCCATGTTCATGCTGCTGGGCGGAGTGGGCTGCGCGGCGGCGCTCAACGTGATCTGAGGGACGCTCCCGTCCCGGACTCAGCCGGAACCCCCACCGCCGTACCGGCGCTCGAAGCGGGCGACGCGGCCCTCCGTGTCCACGGTCCGGGCCCTGCCCGTGTAGAACGGGTGGCTCTCCGAGGAGATCTCCACCTCCACCACCGGGTAGGTCTCGCCGTCGTCCCACTCGATGGTCCGGTCGCTGGTCGCGGTGGACCGGGTGAGGAAGGCGTATCCGGCGGCACGGTCGCGGAAGACGACCGGGTGGTAGTCGGGGTGCTTGTCCTGCTGCATGAGTGCTCCTCGGGGTCAGCCCGGCAGGTTGTCCTCGTCGACGACGTGCATCGCGGCCTCCTCGGCGGAGGCGGCCGCGCCGTCGATGCCGACGTCCATGGCGACCAGGGCCTCCTCCTCGTCCTCGTGCGCCCCTTCGTCGGGGGCCACGAGCCGGCCGGAGCGCGCGGCGCCCACCTCGTCGTCCAGGAGTTCCCCGTCCGTGTCCTGGGAATCACCCAGGCCGTCGCCGTCGGGGGCGGCGAGATCCGGCTGCTCCTCGGCGAGCCGCTGGTCGAGTGTCTCGCCCTCACGGCGCTCCGCCGCGGTCACCCCGTGGTGCTCCACGGCCCAGGGCCGCTCGGGAGGGGACCAGCCCCGGTCGAGGAGGTTCTCGACGCCGTCGTTCTCCAGGGTGTCCTCGACGTCGAGCAGCCCGGAGTCGTCCTGGATCTCGGAAGAGTCGGGCTGGTAGACGTCGTCTCCCCAACCGTCGGCGCTGTTCACGGGTACCTCCAGAGGGTGGGGCGGGCCCGTCCCCGCCGCGGCCCGCGCCGGGCCGCCGGTACGAGGCACTGGCGCCTCCGCTGCCCGGGCCGCCGGGCTCCCGGGTGCTCCCCGAACCGGTGCCTGACTCCAGCCTTCCACCGGAGCTCCTCACCGCGCAACGGCACACCCCGCGCCCGACGCCCTCCGGGCCCTCCCACAGCCGGGTCGGCATCCTCGCCGTCGACCCGGCACGGACCCGACCAGGGACCTTTCCGGCCCGGGCCCGCCCGCTCGGGCCCGGGCCGGGAGCCGTTCCCGGGCGGCGGCACCGCTCCGGAGCGCGTTCCGGCCGCGCCGGGGCAGGGACGCGCGGACCCGGGCGCCGGCACGGCCCGCGGCCGCCCGACCGGCCCGCTCGACGGGATCCCGGCCCGGGCCCCCGGAGCGGCGTGACGCCGTCACCGGGCCGGAACGCCGCGGGCTCGTCGTGGTCGACGGCCGGCTCCGGGACGTCACGCGCGCAGCCCTTCGGGAAGCCGGCCCGCCGGTGTGGCGCGGGCTCAGCCGTGCCAGGAGCGCCACAGTGCCGCGTACGCCCCGTCCGCCGCGACCAGGTCGTCGTGGCTGCCCAGTTCGCTGATGCGGCCGTCCTCCACGACGGCGATGACGTCCGCGTCATGGGCGGTGTGCAGGCGGTGGGCGATGGCGACGACGGTCCTGCCGTCCAGAACACGGGCCAGGGAGCGTTCCAGGTGCCGTGCCGCACGCGGGTCGAGCAGCGAGGTCGCCTCGTCCAGGACCAGCGTGTGCGGGTCGGCCAGCACCAGCCGGGCCAGCGCGATCTGCTGGGCCTGGGCCGGGGTGAGCGCGAACCCGCCGGAGCCGACCTCGGTGCCCAGGCCCTCGTCCAGCGCACGGGCCCAGCCGTCCGCGTCGACCGCCCCGAGCGCCGCCCACAGCTCGGCGTCCTCCGCGTTCGTCCTGGCGAGCCGCAGATTGTCGCGCAGGGAACCCACGAAGACGTGATGCTCCTGGTTGACCAGGGCCACATGCTCCCGGACCCGTTCCGCGGTCATCCGCGACAGCTCGGCGTCGCCCAGGGTGACCCGCCCGCCCCGGGGCGCGTAGATCCCGGCGAGCAGCCGGCCCAGGGTGGACTTGCCCGCGCCCGAGGGACCGACCAGTGCCAGCCGGGTCCCCGGGGCGACCTCGAGGGACACCTTGCGCAGCACGTCGACGCCCTCCCGGTAGCCGAAGTGCACCTGGTCCGCGTGCACTCGGCGCCCCTCGGGGGCGATCCCGGCGTCACCGGCGTCGGGCTCGATGTCCCGGACCCCGACCAGCCGGGCCAGCGACACCTGCGCCACCTGCAGCTCGTCGTACCAGCGCAGGATCAGTCCCACCGGGTCGACGAGCATCTGCGCGATCAGCGCGGCCGTGGTCAGCTGGCCGACACCGATCCAGCCCTGCAGGACGAACACCCCGCCGATCATCAGCACCGAACCGAGCACGGTCACATGGGTGATGTTGATGACGGGGACGAGCACCGACCGCAGCCAGAGCGTGTAGCGCTCCCAGGCCGTCCACTCCCCGATCCGCTGGTCGGACAGGGCCACGCGACGCTCGCCGAGCCGGTGCGCCTCCACGGTCCGCCCCGCGTCCACGGTCTCGGCGAGTGCGGCGGCCACGGCGGCGTAACCGGCGGCCTCCGAGCGGTAGCCGGCCGGCGCCCGCCGGAAGTACCAGCGGCAGACGACCACCAGCAGCGGCACGGCGACCAGCACGGCCGGAGCCAGCTCGGGCGCCGTGACGACCAGTCCGCCCAGTAGCAACACCGCCCACACCACGCCGATGGCCAGCTGGGGCACGGCCTCGCGCATCGCGTTGCCGAGCCGGTCGATGTCGGTCGTGATCCTCGACAGCAGATCTCCCGTTCCCGCCCGCTCCAGCACACCCGGCGGCAGCCCGACCGACCGCACCAGGAAGTCCTCGCGCAGATCGGCCAGCATCCGCTCGCCGAGCATCGCCCCGCGCAGCCGTACCTGCCGGACGAACACCGCCTGGGCGGCCAGCGCGAGCACGAACAGCGCGACCGTGAGCCCCAGGTGCAGCTCCCGCTCCCGGTCCGAGACCCGTTCCACGAGACCGCCCAGCAGATACGGGCCCACCATCGAGGCGACCACGGCGACCGTGTTCACGGTGACCAGCAGCGCGAAGGCCCGGCGGTGCCTGCGCAGCAGCTCGCCCACGTAGGCGCGGACGGTCGCGGGCGCACCCACGGGCAGCGTGGCGGCCGTGGTCGGGGCCGCCGGGTCGTAGGCCGGTGGCGCCACGCCGATCATGCTGTCTCCTCGATCTCTTCCAGCTGTTCCAGTCGGTGCAGGACCTCGTCCCGGCGCAGGACGCCGTCCTCGTCCGGGACCTCGGCCCGTGCGGCCTCGTCCTCGGTCTCGCGCGTCACCACGGCCCGGTACCGAGGCTCGGCGCGCACCAGTTCACGGTGGCCGCCGACGGCCGCGACGGTGCCGCCCTCCAGGAACACCACCCGGTCGGCGCGGTCCAGCAGCAGCGGGGACGTGGTGAACACCACGGTGGTGCGCCGCGCCCGCAGCTCCCGCACCCCCTGGGCGACACGGGCCTCGGTGTGCGAGTCGACGGCCGAGGTCGGCTCGTCCAGGACGAGCACCTCGGGGTCCGTGACCAGCGACCGGGCCAGCGCGAGCCGCTGGCGCTGTCCACCGGACAGGGACCGTCCGCGCTCGGTGATCCGCGCGTTCATCGGGTCCGCGGCGTCCACCGAGCCCTGCACCAGCGCCGCCAGCACGTCCCCGCACTGCGCGGCGTCCAGCGCGTGACGCGGATCGACCGCACCGGACGCCGGCACGTCGAGCAACTCGCGCAGGGTGCCGGAGAGCAGCACCGGATCCTTGTCCTGCACGAGGACGGCCCGGCGGGCGGAGTCCAGCGGCAGTTCGTCGAGCGGCACCCCGCCGAGCAGCACCGGGACGCCCTGCTCGGAGGCGTGGCCGCCGAGCCGTTCGGCCAGCCGTCCCGCCGTGTCCGGATCCCCGCACACCACGGCGGTGAGCCGGCCCGCGGGGGCGAGCAGACCGGTCGCCGGGTCGTGCAGGTCGCCCGACGGGTTCTCGGCGCCGCGCGATCCCGTGATGTCCGTGGCCCGCTCCAGGGACAGCACGCGCGCGGCACGCTTCGCCGAGGGACGCGAGAAGGAGTACGCCATCGCGATCTCCTCGACGTGCCGCAGCGGGTAGGTGAGCACCATGACCGAGCTGTAGACGGTGACCAGTTCGCCGACGGCGATCCGGCCCTCGCGGGCGAGGTGGACGCCGTACCAGACCACCGTGATCAGCAGGACCCCCGGCAGCAGCACCTGGATCGCGGCGATCAGGGCCCACATCCTGGCGCTGCGCACGGCGGCGTGGCGGACTTCCTGGGAGGCACGGCGGTAGCGGTCGAGGAAGAGCTCCTCGCCGCCGATGCCGCGCAGTACGCGCAGCCCGGCGACGGTGTCCGAGGCGAGTTCGGTGGCCCGGCCGGCCTTCTCGCGCTGGACGTCCGCCCGCCGGGTGGCGCGGGGCAGCAGCGGCAGCACCGCGATCGCCAGCACCGGCAGCCCCACGGCGACGACGGTCCCCAGCGCCGGCTGGTAGACGATCAGGCCGACGCAGACCAGCACGATGGTGACCGCCGCCGCGGTGAACCGCGACAGGGCCTCCACGAACCACCCGATCTTCTCGACGTCACCGGTGGACACCGCCACGACCTCCCCGGCGGCGACCCGCCGGGTCAGCGCGGAGCCCAGCGCCGACGCCTTGCGGGCCAGCAGCTGCTGGACGCGGGCCGCCGCGGTGATCCAGTTGGTGACGGCGGCCCGGTGCAGGAAGGTGTCGCCGATCGCGTTGCCCGCACAGGCCAGCGCCATCAGACCGCCGGCCAGGGCGAGCCGGCCGCCGGAGCGGTCGACCGCCGCCTGGACCGCGACGCCGACGCAGAACGGCAGCGAGGCGACGGAGGCGAAGTGCAGCAGGCCCCAGGCCAGCGACTTGAGCTGCCCGGACAGTTGGTTCCGGAAGAGCCACCACAGGAATCGGGGACCCGAGCGCGCGTCGGGCACCCCCGGGTCGGGAAACGGAAGGTCTTGGATCTGCATGACGTCCCAGTGGCTCGGGTCAGGGGGCGGCGGAGACGGGAGAAGGCGGCGGGTGGTGCGGGCACGGCTGCACGCCGTCCGAGGACGGAGGCAGCAAACCGTGACAGGTTGACCCCGCTGCGTACCGGAAGGCAAACGATTTTCCACACGACCGCACGGAACCGGCGGCCTCGCCGCACCGTCACGTCACACGGTTCGTACGGACGCGTCGCCGCACCGCGAGGGGACCGTCCCGTCGATCAGGGTGTCCAGCAGCTCGCCCAGCGCCTCGCGCTGTTCCTCCCCCAGCGGGGCCAGGATCTCCTTCGCGGCGGACCGGCGCGCGGCGCGCAGTTCCCGCAGGGCCGCCCGCCCGTCGTCGGTGAGCTCGATCCGGATCACCCGACGATTGGCCGGATCAGGCACCCGCCGTACCTTGCCGTTCGCCTCCAGCCCGTCGACCAGTGTGGTGACGGCTCGGGGGACCACCTCCAGCCGCTCGGCCAGATCGGCCATACGGGGCGGTGAGGCGTAGTGCGCGAGGGTGCGCAGCAGCCGCGACTGGGCAGGGGTGATGCCGAGTTCGCGCCGCTCCAGATGGCGCTTCTGGATGCGGTGCACCCGGCGGGTCAGCCGAAGCAGCTGCTCGGCCAGTAGGCCGTCGGGATCGGGAGCGGTCATACGGGAACAATATCAGGATGTCGTTCATTGTGAGTATAGGTAACAATGAGCTAGGCTCCGCTCGCCCTCGGGCCACCACGCCGGGAGCCCGTTCCGAAGGAGACCATGCACCCCGACCGCGAACCCGACTGGACTCCGCCCGCCGACGCCAGGGAGCAGCCCCGGCAGGTGCGGCGCATCCTGAGACTCTTCCGTCCCTACCGGGGCCGCCTCGCGGTCGTCGGCCTGCTCGTCGGCGCCGCGTCGCTGGTCTCGGTCGCCACCCCGTTCCTGCTGAAGGCGATCCTCGACGTCGCCCTCCCCGAGGGCCGCACCGGGCTGCTCAGCCTGCTCGCGCTCGGCATGATCCTCAGCGCCGTCCTCACCAGCGTCTTCGGCGTGCTGCAGACGCTGATCTCGACCACCGTCGGCCAACGCGTGATGCACGACCTGCGCACCGCCGTCTACGGCCGGCTCCAGCGCATGTCGCTCGCCTTCTTCACCCGCACCCGCACCGGCGAGGTCCAGTCCCGCATCGCCAACGACATCGGCGGCATGCAGGCCACCGTGACCTCCACGGCGACCTCCCTGGTCTCCAACCTCACCAGCGTGGTCGCCACCGTCGTCGCGATGCTGGCCCTCGACTGGCGGCTGACCGTGGTCTCCCTGGTCCTGCTGCCGGTGTTCGTCTGGATCAGCCGCCGTGTCGGCAACGAGCGCAAGAAGATCACCACCCAGCGCCAGAAACAGATGGCGGCGATGGCCGCCACGGTCACCGAGTCGCTCTCGGTCAGCGGCATCCTGCTCGGCCGCACCATGGGCCGCTCCGACTCCCTGACCGGCGCCTTCTCGGACGAGTCCGAGCGTCTGGTCGACCTGGAGATCCGGTCGAACATGGCCGGCCGCTGGCGCATGGCCGTCATCACGGTCGTCATGGCGGCCATGCCGGCGGTCATCTACTGGACGGCCGGCATCGCCCTGCGGTCGGACGGTTCCGGGGTGTCCATCGGCACCGTCGTCGCCTTCGTCTCGCTCCAGCAGGGGCTGTTCCGTCCGGCCGTGAGCCTGCTGTCCACCGGTGTCCAGATCCAGACGTCGCTCGCGCTCTTCCAGCGCATCTTCGAGTACCTCGACCTCCCGATCGACATCACCGAGCGCGCGGATCCGGTCCACCTCGACCGGGTCAAGGGCGAGGTCCGCTTCGAGGGCGTCACCTTCGGGTACGACGACAGGAGCGGCCCCGTCCTCGACGACATCGACATCACCGTCCCTCCGGGCGGCAGCCTCGCCGTGGTGGGGCCGACCGGCGCCGGCAAGTCCACCCTCGGTCACCTCGTGCCGCGGCTGTACGACGTCACGGGCGGCCGGGTCACCCTCGACGGCGTCGACGTCCGCGACCTCGACTTCGACACGCTGGCCCGTGCGGTGGGCGTCGTCTCGCAGGAGACGTACCTCTTCCACGCCTCGGTCGCGGACAACCTGCGCTTCGCCAAGCCGGACGCGACCGACGAGGAGCTGCACGCGGCGGCGCGGGCCGCGCAGATCCACGACCACATCGCCGCCCTGCCCGACGGGTACGACACGGTGGTCGGCGAGCGCGGCCACCGCTTCTCCGGCGGCGAGAAACAACGCCTGGCGATCGCCCGCACCATCCTGCGCGACCCGCCGGTCCTGGTGCTGGACGAGGCCACCAGCGCCCTGGACACCCGTACCGAGGCCGCCGTCCAGCAGGCCATCGACGCGCTGTCGGCCGACCGCACCACGGTCACCATCGCCCACCGGCTGTCCACCGTCCGCAGCGCCGACCAGATCGTGGTCCTCGACTCCGGCCGCGTGGTCGAACGCGGCACGCACGAAGAGCTGCTGGAGTGTGGCGGACGGTATGCGGCCCTCGTGCGCCGGGACGCCCGACTGGAGCCGACAAGATGAAGATATGCCGGATTTGTAGAGATGTGCGGGTTACCGTGCCCGCATGCAGACGAACACTCCGTCACGGAACACGATCCGACTGACGCGCCGGGGCCGCCTCGTCCTCGCGGCGCTCGGGGCCGTCGTGGCCGGCACCGCCGTGGCGGTGCCGCTGCTGATCCTGAACGGCGACGACGACTCCCGCCCCACGGCCCTGGTGGTCCCGGAGGGCTGGCGCGCGGGCCAGGTGTACGCCGCCGTCGACGAGGTCCTCGACCTGCCCGCGGGCACCGCAAAGAAGTCCCTCGCCAAGGCGGACCTGAAGCTGCCCGACGAGGCCGGGGGCAATCCGGAGGGCTACCTCTTCCCGGCGACCTATCCGCTCCGGGAGAAGGCGACCCCGCAGAAGCTGCTGTCCCGCATGGTCGACACCGCCCACAAGAAGTTCAACGGAGTCCCGGCCGTCGCCGGCGCGCAGCGCAACGCGATGAACGCCTACCAGGTGGTCACCGTCGCGAGCATCGTCCAGGCGGAGGCGGCCACCAGGGCCGACATGGGCAAGGTGGCCCGGGTGATCTTCAACCGGCTGGAGCGCGGGATGCCGCTCCAGATGGACTCCACCGTCAGCTACGCCCTGAACCGCACGACGCCGCGCACGACGGCCGCCGACACCGAGGTCGACAGCCCCTACAACTCCTACCAGCGCATGGGACTGCCCCCGACCCCGATCGGCAACCCCGGCGAGGACGCGGTGCGCGCCGCGATCAACCCGGCTCCGGGCGACTGGCTCTACTTCGTCACCGTCGAGCCGGGCGACACCCGCTTCACGGCCGACTACGCCGAACACCAGCGCAACGTCGCCGAGGCCGACGCCCGGCAGAAGGAAACGAGCGGGAAGGCGGGCGAACCGTCCGCGAAGTGAGTGGCCGGCCCCGGCCGTCACGCCGCGACCCGCTCCTCCCACGCCGGCAGCCGCCGGATGTCCCGCACTGCAGCGCGTCCGGCCCGGTTGGCCCCGATGGTGCTCGCCGAGGGGCCGTAGCCGACCAGGTGGACCCGCGGGTCGGCGAACGCCCGCGTGCCCTCGACCCGGATCCCGCCCCCCGGCTCCCGCAGCCGCAGCGGGGCGAGGTGCTCGATGGCGGGGCGGAAGCCGGTCGCCCACAGGATGACGTCCGCCGCCGCCCGCCGCCCGTCCGCCCATTCCACGCCGTCGGGGGTGATCCGGTCGAACATGGGCTGCCGGTCGAGCACACCGTCCGCCAGGCCCCGGCGGATCGCGTCGTTGAGAGGCAGCCCCGTCACGGAGACGACACTGCGCGGCGGCAGACCCTGCCGCACCCGCTCCTCGACGAGCGCCACGGCCGCCCGGCCCGCCTCCTCGTCGAAGGAGCCCTCCCGGAAGACCGGGGGGCGCCGGGTCACCCACGTCGTGGCCGCCGCGTACGGCGCGATCTCCAGCAGGTGCTGGGTCCCCGACGCACCGCCGCCCACCACGACCACCCGCTGCCCGGCGAACGCCTCCGGCCCCGGGTACCGCGCCGTGTGCACCTGCCGCCCCCGGAAGGTCTCCTGCCCCGGACAGTGCGGCCAGAACGGCCGGTCCCAGGTGCCGGTGGCGTTGATCAGCGTCCGCGTCGACCAGTCGCCGTCCGAGGTCTCCACCCGCAGCCGTCCGCCCGTCCCCTCCCGCACGGCCCGCACGGCCCGCACGGCCACCGGACGCCTCACCCGCAGGTCGAAGGTCTTCTCGTAGCGGTCGAAGTACTCGCCGATCACCTCGGAGGAGGCCCGCGCCGGATCGGCGCCGTCAAGCTCCATGCCGGGCAGCGCGTGCATCCCGTGCACCTTGCCGTACGTCAGCGAGGGCCACCGGAACTGCCAGGCGCCGCCGGGGCCGGGGGAGCGGTCCAGCACCACGAAGTCGCGGTCCGGCGCGAAGCCGGTCCGCCGCAGGTGATAGGCGCTCGACAGCCCGGCCTGCCCGGCGCCTATGACGACCACCTCGACCTCGCGCATGTCGTTCACGTCTCCACCAACCAGGAGAAGGCCGTGGATCTTCCCGGCACCGTCGTTCTCCCGTGGAGCCGGGCGCATGGGCCAGGATGGAGCACATGTCCGATGCCTTCACCACCCGAGTCCTGACCGTCGCCACCGGCTCCGCCGAGAGGGTCGTCGACATCACCGGCGACTGCGAGACCTTCCTGCGGGAGACGGCGGCCGGCCGGGACGGTCTGCTGAACGTCTTCGTGCCGCACGCCACGGCCGGTGTCGCCGTGATCGAGACCGGCGCCGGCAGCGACGACGACCTCCTGTCCGCCCTGCACACCCTGCTGCCCGCCGACGACCGCTGGCAGCACCGCCACGGCAGCCCCGGACACGGCCGCGACCACGTCCTGCCCGCCTTCGTCCCGCCGCACGCGACGCTCCCGGTGGTGGACGGGCGGCTGGAACTGGGCACCTGGCAGTCGGTGTGCCTGGTCGACACGAACATTGACAACGACAACCGTCAGGTCCGTTTGAGCTTCCTCGGCTGACCAGGATCGTCACCGGGGGCCGTGCAAGGCGCGCTCGAAGGTGCTCTGGCAAGCTGCTGAAGCGGTCCTCGAACAGGTGCCGGACTGGGCCAATCCGAATTCCGATGTCCCGACGGATCTCGTCAAGCTGCTTGTCGACGGCCACGATCACCGTTCTCCCCCACCGGCCCCAGAACGTACGAGAGGTCGTGCCGGCGGCCGTCAGCAGGATCAACATGGTCCCGGAGAACGTCGGAATGAGCGACTCGGCCTCGTCGCCGATGATTGTGCGGGCGGTGCCGTTCCGCAGCTCGATCAGCAGGTCGAGCTGGGGCTGGGAGGAAGAACGCTCATGCGTCGTAGGCGTCGAGTGATCCGTGAGCATGCTCACCGTCTCGTCGGGATGCCGGGCCAGGTGAGGCGCCGCGGTCCAGACGTCGGCCTTGCGGGTCAGCACTGCGGACAGCAGATCGTCGTCGTACCAGCCGGTGACGGCCCCGCGTCGTAGGCATAGGTCCACTCCTGCCCCTGCGTATCGGTCACCTTGATGAGGCGCAGGCAGGTGTCGTGGACGAACTCGAAGCGACCGCCGTCCGGGTCGGTGCGGGCAGCCAGCAGATCGAAGCGGGTGTACTCGGAGCGGGTCACCCCGCCCACCGGGTCCGTGTGCTCGACGCAGTTGCCCTCGCCGTCGTACCTCCATGACTCCGTCGTGCCGTCCGCGGCCACTCGCCGAGTGAGGTCGCCGTGCGGCGACCACTGCAGCCGAGTGGTGGCGCCCACCGGATCCGTGACCCGGACCGGGTGAGGTTCCCGTGCTCGTCGTACTCTGCAGCCAGCGGGCGTCGTCCGCGCCCCGCACTTCCGCAGGCCGTCCGCACGGGTCGAGGCCCACGCGTACTTCCGGTCCGTGCGGGGGGTGTCCCGGCGTGATGCCGTTCACCTCGAAACACCGAGGCCAGAGCGCCACTCTTACCCTCCGCAAGGAAAGGGTGCTCGACGTGCACGATCCGTTACCGCCGGATGTGCGACAGGGCCCGATGACCGGCGGATACCCGCTCTCAGTGGGCGTTCATTCGAGGGGCCTGCGGCGCGCTCCTGAGGATCGCGATCTCCTCGGCCTCGAAGACAGCATCGAACGACCGGCCGTACCTGCCGTCACGGTCACGCAGCGGGAAGCACAGGGACCCCATGCGCGTGCCCGGGTCGGCGGCGGGGTTCCGGGCCTCAGAACTCGTGCACGACCACCCAGTAGCAGTCGTCCTCCACCGCGGAGGCACACAGATGACGTCCGTCCACCGAGACGGCGATGAACTCGGGGGCGCCCGTCGCGGCGGCGACACGCGAGGGAAGGTTCTCGCCGACCCGGTCCCTCACCCGCACCCAGCCGACCTTGCTCCCGCCGGATCCAGGGGGCAGGACCAGGAAATCGCCGCTCTCCATGAACAAGCGCGCGAGCTCGGCCCGCCTGCGCCACTCCCTGCTCAGCTTCTCCAGGGCCTGAGGGGCCGAGTCGGAGACCTCGGCCAACGGCCGGACCTCGACCCCGTTCACCGCGTAGAGCGCGGCATTGACGGGAGGTCCGTCGTGCGTCTGGTCCTCCACGATCTCGAGACCGCAGTTCTCAAAGATCTCCAGCCAGTGTGGCGTCAGCCGGTCGTCCATACTGCTTGCTCTCCGTCGGTTCGCCGGGTTCGGCCGCCCGAATAGAAGCGGAGCGTCCTGCCGTCGAAGTCGGTCTCCGCGGCCTGCCGCGTCGTACTCGTACGTCCACCGCGTGCCCTGCGGATCGGTGACCTCGACGAGTCGGAGGCCGGCGTCGTACGCGAATGTGTACCGAGCGCCGTCGGGAGCGGTTCGGGCGGTCAGCAGAACGAAGTGGCTGTACTCGCAGCGGGAAACACCGCCGACCGGGTCGGTGTGCGTGAGCTGGTTGCCCTCCCCGTCGTAGGTCCAGGACTCGACGGTGCCGTCCGGTGCGACGCGTCGGACGAGATTCCTGTCAGCGTCCCACTCGAGGCAGGTCACCCCGCCGCCCGGGTCGGTGACACGGACCACGCTGCCCAGTGCGTCGCGCTCCAGGAGGACTCTGCCCCCCCTGCCGGGTCGGTGACCTGTACCGGCAGCCCCGTATCGTCGCACCGCACCGTGGTGACGGCGCCGAGGGCGTCGGTGACCGACGTCAGGCGACCTCGGGCGTCGTAGGCGAAGCGAGTCGTGCCACCGCCGGGGTCGGTGACGGAGGTGCGGTTACCGCGTTCGTCGAACTCCTGGAACCATCGCGCCCCGTCGGGTCCGACCAGTTCCGTGTGCCTCCCGAAACGCCCCGGCCTCATGGTGTGTCCGCTGCCGTCGGGGGCGGACCGTCGAGACGAGACGGCCGTCCTCGTCGTAGGCGAAGGCGGTCGTTCGCCCCAGTGGGTCGGTACGGCTCACGAGGTTGCCGTGGGTGTCGTAGCCGTACCGGCTGGTGTTGCCGGCCGGGTCGACGGTGGCGATCACACGGCAGCGGTGGTCGATGAGGTGCCGGGTGCTCCGCCCGTCGGTGGTGGTGAGGGTGGTGGTGCGGTGGCCGGTCTCGGGGTCGGGGTCGGTGTAGGCGAGGGTGATCTGGACGTGGCCGGCCTCGCCGCCCTCGGCGATGACGCGGTCGTGGTGGTCGTAGGTGTAGTCGTAGCGGCTGTTGTTGGAGTCGGTCCAGGCGGTGGCGCGGTGGCGGTCGTCGTGGAGGAAGGTGGTGGTGGCGCCGGAGGGCTTGGTGACGGTGGTGGGGTTTGCGTTCTCGTCGTAGCCGTAGGACATCAGGGTCAGGTCGGTGCCGTCCTCGCCCGCACCGACCAGGGCGAGGCGGGTGATCCGGCCGTCGGCGAGAGTCAGTTTCAGGTGGTAGCCGCCCGAGTGGACCAGGGCGAGCGGCAGCCCGTCCTCGGTGCGGTCGACGGTGATCGTGTGGCCGTTGCGGTCGGTGAGTGAGGTCAGCCAGGCGATGCCGTCGCCGCCGGGCTCCGCGCCCGCGGGGGCGGTGAAGCGGCGGACCAGGCCGGTGCCGGGGTCGGTGACCGTCCAGTCGCCGTCCGCCTCGCGGGCGAGCAGGGTGCGGGCGGTGCCGGACTCGGGGCGGGTGGGCGCGCCGGGGACGGGGTGCGGGTAGGTGATCAGCAGGCCGTCTGCGGTGGCGTGGACGACGCCGACCGCGTCGATGGCCAGCCGCTCGTCGACGGTGCAGGTCCAGGACGGGCCGAGGAACCGGCCGGCGGTGAGGCCGGACTCGGTGCGGCGGGTGAATGCCAGCGGCAGGAGACCGGGCAGGGCCACGTCCGTCTGCGGGAGGAACATCCGGCCGGACGCGAGGTCGACGGGGTCGGTGCCGTCGGTGGTGCGGGTGCCGTCGGGCCGGTTGTGGGTGCCGTCGGGCGCGTCGTCGACCGATTGCGCAGCCGGGCAGCGTCCGCAGAGCGTCGGCGGCGATCCGTACGCCCCTGACGCCTGCCCCCGCGCCGCCGGTGGCCACCGTCAGCGCGACGTCCGGCAGCAGCCGGCCGAAGCCCTCGTAGGGGTCCTTCATGAAGTCGCTGATCATCTGCTTGCCGGTGCCGACCGGGTCGTTGGCGGCGAGGACGAGGCCGGAGGCGAGGCTGTTGAGGTTGGTGACGTAGTCGGCGGGGTGGGTGATGTTGTAAGGGCCGAGCGGGTTGGTGCCGCGGACGAAGTCGACCAGCCCGGCGGTGCCCTTGATGATGCCGCCGCCGACGTGGTCGCCCATGATCTGCCATTCCTGCAGGCCGTCACCCAACTGCTGCGCGTAGGAAGGCTTCTCGGGGCCATGTCGCGGGCGGCGCGGACTGCCGAACGCGCGGTCTCGGCGGCGGTGTTCCGCTGCTCGCGGGCCTCCGCGAGGATGTCCTGCGCCTCCTGCATCAGCTTCTTGCCCGGGTCGGTGAACGTCGGCGCCGGGCAGGGGGGCAGGGTGCTGGGGTCGCGTTTGTCGGCGGGCTGGGCGTTGTAACGGTCGACGGCCTTGTTGTAGTCGTCGACCTTCCTCCGGTGGGCGTCGGCGGCCTCCTCGGAGGCCTTGACGCCTTCCTTCCACTTGTCGATCGCCGTCTGTGCCTGCCCTTGTGCCCAGGTGACGGTGGAGGCGAACGCCTCCAGCGCGGCGGCGGCCTTCTCGCAGGCGTCGGCGCCGGTGAACCACTTCGGCGGCTGGGCGCCGACCGCCTTGCGCAGTGCCTCGGCCGCCTCGCCCTTCAACCGGGAGGAGTCCAGCCCCTTCAGGCCGTTGCCCGCGTCGTCGAACGCGGTCTGGAAGCCGCGGAGTCCCTCCGCGGTGGAGCGGATCTTGCCCGGGCTGCCGTAGATCAGCTTCGTCTTGTCCTCGGTCTGTCCGAGGTCCATCTCGTCGACCTCGGCGCCCATCCGGTCCGCCACCGAGCGCGACTGCTCACGCACCCAGTCCGCGCCGGACTCCCAGCCGACGTCGTCCAGCCGGTCGGCGGCCCAGTTGCCCGCACCCTCGACCTTGTTCCCGACCCACTCGACGCCGTCCTCGACCGGGTCCGGCGTGATGTCGCTGATGAAGTCGCCGGTGCCCATGCTCAGTCACCCCCGTGGTCGTCACTCTGCCGTTGCTGCTGGGCGCGTTTCTCCGGCGACGGCCCGAAAGCGTCGTCCAGTGCCTGTCCACGCAGCTCCGGCGGGACGCCGAAAGCGCCCTCGATCCTCGACGTCAGACCGCCGCCCTGTCCCTCGGTGAGGACCGCGCGACCGGTGTCCTTCCAGGTCCGCCCCACCTCCTGGCCCGCCTGCTCCCAGGAGTCGGTGCTCCGGTCCGGGGCCGGACAGTCCGGCTTCCAGGCCTCCCCCAGTCCTGCCGGGCGGTCTCCTTTTCGGCGGCGTGCGGGTTTCCGCCCGCCGGGGTGTTGACGCCGACCTTGAGGACGCCCCCGACGTAATGGCCGTGCTCCCACCGGGTGCCCGCCATCGGACCGAGACGGTTCGCTATCGCGCTCGTGCCGCTCACCAGGGCACGCACGCCCTGTTCCCATCGCTCGCAGAAGTCCTCGAAGCCGGCGGACGGGCCGTGGTGGCCGGGGTCCATGCCGGTCGTCGTCCACTCCGAGAAACCCTTGCCCACCACCGAGCCGGTGGCGCCACCCAGGTCCCCGAGCCGGTCGATGGCCGTGCCGACGCCCTGGGTGAACTTGGCGACCGACGCCTGGTCGAAGTCGAGATCCATCCCGTCACCGCCCACGGCCGTCCCCCTTCTCGCACGCGTCGATGTCGACCGCCGAGGAGCCCGGGACGATGCCGGTCACCGGCGGGAAGAACATCGAGCCGTCCTCTGCCGCGATGTCGATCGCCAGACCGACCGGCTCGCCCAGGTCCGGCACGACCTCGTCCACGACCCGCGCACCCGGCAGCGCCGCGTAGTCCACCGGCCGGTCACCCGGACCGTGCCGCAACACGAAGCGCGCCAGCGCAGCCTCGTCCGTGAACGCGCAGATCCACCGCACGCCACCGGACCGCGCCGACCACGGACCACCGCCGTCCGGCGGCACCAGGAGCACCGACCGGCGCGTCCCGCCGACCAACGCCTGCGGACCGCCCCCTCCCTCTCCACGCTCGGTGATCCGCTCGACGAGCACCGTCCTTGCCGGCTCCACGGCCCCTCCCACCTCCTGGGTCACCACCGGCACCGTAGAACAGGACGCCCGTTCGGGAGAGATGGTTCGCGCCTACGCTCGGGGTTGTCTTGACGGGGCCGGGAGAACGGTCACGGGGATGGGCTGCGCCATGGACCTCGTGCACGGTGCCCGGCGCATCACCGGGCTCATGGAGCACACCGCCAAGCACGACGGTTCCGGGATCGTTCCTCGGCTCACGCTGCCCCTGACCGGCCGTCGGCTGCGGTGACGGCCGGGCGGGAACGGGTACAGGAGACCGTGGTCCGGACGTACAGGAATGTGGTGGTGCTGAGTGGATGTCCAGAGCCCGGCGTCGGACGGTGAAGGACGTCTCGGCGTCGGAGGCGGCGGGGTGGGCCGGCGGCGTCCGGTCGATGCGGGCCGTTCTGGCACGCGGCACCCGGGAGCGGGGACGGCGGCCAACGCCAGTGCCGGGTTCTCGGCTGCCGCTCACCGGTGTCCCGGAGCAGGCAGTTCAGTTCCGCCGAGTCGTGGAACGACACTTCCGTGAACTCCGGGAGGAGGTGCCCACCGCTGCGTGCGTCACCCGCTGGAGTCGCCGGCGCAGCGCCGGCTCGAAGGTGTGGTTCGTCACTCCGCTGCTCCCGGCCGCCAGGCCCTGGCCGGATACGGTGGCCCCCGCCGGGGGAACCGTGGACCGGCCGTACCCTTGCCAGGGTTTCACGGTATTTGAAGATCGTCCGAGAACGCTCCTTTGTCGTGCCTGCTGAGGGGGTGGATGCCGTCGGGTCTGTTCGTGAGGGACCGCCGGGCACAAGTGCGTCGCTGTTCCGTGCAGCAGCCCGCGGATCCGGGAGCGATCGGCGCGGCCGCGGGCGGCCGGGCACCGCGAATGCGGTGATCTTGCAGATGAGGGCCGAGCGCGCCATAGGGTGGGAGGCCATGGGCGTCTGGCAGCAGTGCGCCGGGAGGATCGTCATGCCCGCCGATTCTGTCGGCCGGGCCCTGTGAGGCAACGGAGTGCAGCGGTGACGCGAATGGAACTCGGGGCTGCGGTGTCCGTGGCTCGAGAGATCGGCGAGCAGGTTCTCGCCCCGGAGGCCGCGGCCGTGGACGAGGAGCAGAGATGGCCGGAGAAGGGTATGGCCGTGCTGCGGTCCCGGCTGGGCGGGCTGGTGGTGCCGGCCGAGTACGGGGGCATGGGGCACGGGCTGCTGGCGGTGGCGCAGGTCGGTGAGGCCACGGGACGTTCCTGTGCCTCGACGTCGATCTGTTTCGGGATGCACCTCGTCGGCTCGGCGGTGATCTCTGCGAAGGCCAGCCGCCGACAGCGGGAAGCCTATTTGGAGCCGATCGCCGCCGGTGACCATCTGACGACTCTGGCCCTGTCGGAGCCGGGGACGGGCGGCGAGTTCTGGTTGCCGCAGACCCGCATGGAGCGCGTGGGGGACGGCCGGCTGCGGTTGACCGGAGCGAAGAGCTTCGTCACCAATGCGGGCCACGCGGACTCCTATGTCCTCTCCACCCTGGCCGCCGGGCCGGGAACGCCGCCGGGTCAGTTCTCCTGCACGGTGGTCGACGCCACCGTGCCGGGACTGGAGTGGGGGGCGCCGTGGCAGGGTTTCGGCATGCGCGGCAACGCCTCGCGCGGGCTGGAGCTGCGAGGAGCCGAGATAGCCGACTGGTGCCTGCTGGGGGAGGAGGGCGACGAGATCTGGTACGTCTTCAACGTCGTCGCCCCCTACTTCCTGATGGCCATGGCCGGCACCTACCTGGGGGTGGCGGCGGCGGCCCTGGAGGAGGCCCGGGCCCACCTGCTGCGGCGCAAAGGGGCGCGTACGGGCCGGCCCGCCACGGGGCAGCCGGTCGTCCAGCACCGGCTGGGCACGATGTGGGCCCGCGTGGAACGCACCAGGCGGCTGATCTACCACGCCGCTACCGAGGCGGAGCTCGGCAGCCCGGAGGCTCTGCTGGGGCTGGCCTCCGCCAAGGCCGAGGTGGCCGAGGCCGCCGAGGCCACCGTCAACGACGCCCTGACCCTGGTCGGCGGTATCGGCTACGGCGAGCACTCCCCCCTGCACCGTCTGCTGCGCGACGCCCGCGCCGCGCACGTGATGTCCCCGGTGACCGACCTGCTGCGGGTGTGGACCGGCAGGGCCCTGCTCGACGAACCGCTCCTCGAGGGCTGAGGATGAACCACGGTCTGCCCTTGCTGCTGCTCGTCGACGTCCCGCTGGGGACGGTCAACGCGGTCACCTCCGAACTGGCCGCCACGACCGAGATCATTCAGTCCACGGCCGAGGACGTGCTGGCCTACACCGGCGGAACCCCCGGTCAGCGCCGGCCGACGGTGGTGGTGGTGGGGGAGACGGTCACGGCGCCTGTCGGCGTCGTCCACTCCCTACGGCCCCACCCCGCGGACCTGACGGTCGCCGTGACGGTCACTCCTGCCACGGAGAACAAGCTCGCCGCGCTTCCGATTCTGTTCTCCGACGACGTCGTGCGCCGTGTGCGGGGCGGCGAGGCGACGCAGCGGATGCCCCGTGTGATCAGCGAGCTGTTGCAGCAGCTCACCCGCCGCCGCGCGCATGCCGTGGCGCAGGCCACGGCCCAGCAACGGCTGTCCACGGGCGCGTCGATCGACCGGCAGATGGGGGAGCGGCTGCTGGGGCAGTTCCTCTCCCAGGCCCCGATCGGTGTGCTCATGCTGGACGGCGACGCGGTCGTCGCCTGGAACCGGCGGGCCGCCGACGTCCTGGAGTTGATCGAGCCGGAGGCGCTGCACCGGCCGGTGACCGACCTGTTCCCCGAGGACCAGCGCACGGTGCTGCACCGCCACCTGACTGCCTCCGGGCAACGGGACGCCGAACCCGACGCGGTCTTCGAACGCGTCCGCGGCGACGGCACCTCCCAGGCCCTGAGCATGGCCGTCCGGCAGGTCCTGGACACCGAGGGACGCAGCCGCACCCTCGTCCTCACCGAGGACGTCACCGACCGTCTGCACGCCCAGCGCAGACTCGCCGAACGCACCGTTCACGCTCTGCTCACCGCCGAAGTCGCCGCCGCCATGACGGCGTCAGGGCCTCTGGACAAACGCCTGCACAAGTGCGTGCGCGCCGCCACCGACCGCCTGGGCGCCGACCGCGTCTGCATCTGGACCCTGAACACCCGTGGCGAGCTGGTACACGCCATCTGCGCCGAGGACGACGCCGCGCCGTCCGGCACCTCCTTCTGCCAGACGACCCAGCGCGACCTGGTCGAACGCATCGTCGCGTCACGCAGCCCGCACCTGGACATCCCGCCGCGAAACGACCCGCACGCCTCTCCGTCCCCGAGCGGACGCGGCTCGTTCGCCGGCTTCCCGCTCATCTCCGGCGGGGAACTGCTCGGAGCCCTGTCGGTGACCACGCGCCTGGCACTGCCCGGCTCCGTCCTGGCCACCCTGGAGAACATCGCCGACCAGATAGCTGTCGGCACCCAGCAGGACCGCCTGCTCAACCGCCTGACGGAGACGACCCGCGCCCTCGAACGTCCCCTGCTCCCGCCTCGCCTGCCCGACCTGCCGGGCTTCGACCTCGCCGCCCGCTACACGCCGTTCAGCCAGGGCCTGCACATCGGCGGCGACTTCTACGACGCCTTCACCGCCTCCGACGACCGGCACGTCCTGGTCCTCGGAGACGTCTGCGGCAAGGGACCCGACGCGGCCGCCATCACCGGCCTGGTCCGCCACACCCTGTGGGCCGCCGCCCAGCACACCAGTGACCCCACCCACGTCCTGAACCTGATCAACAGTGCGCTGCGCCGTCAGAACACCCCCTTCTGCACCCTCGTCTACGTGGTCATCGACACCGCCCACGCCCCCGCCCGGCTTCGGATCGCCAGCGCCGGCCACCCCCCGCCGCTCCTGCGCCGAGCGGACGGCGGCACCGCACCGCTGGAGACACGGGGCCCCCTGCTGGGGGTACTGGACACGCCACGCCACCCGGTCACCGAAGTGGAACTACGAGTCGGCGACACCCTGGTGCTCTACACCGACGGCTTCACCGAAGGAGCCGGCGCCGCAGACCAGCGGACCCCGGAAGACCTCGCCGCCGTCGTCGACGCCCTGTCTCCGACCGATGAGCCGGCTTCCGCCGGGAACACAGCCACCGCCTTGATGGACGACGCCCACCGCTGGTGGGGTGAACGGCTGCGCGACGACCTCGCCGTCCTGACCCTGACGGCGACTGCGATCCACGGCCCGTCCGGCGAGGACACCGACACGGGCATCGCGTGACGGCGCGGACGGCCCCGGCCGCGTACGGCACGCCCGGCACCGGGCGCGCCCCTGGCACATGACAGGGGCGCGCCGGGTTTCGGCCCGCTCGGAGCCGGCTGTCGCGGTGGGTGTTCCGCCGCCTCTCCGGCGCGGAGGCCGCCTTGCCGCCCGCGGCCTTGCCGGCCCCGGCCTGTTCACGGCCGCTGGCGGGGAGACGACTCCAGTGCGGCCGCCAGGCCGGAGGGGTCCGTGCCGATCTTGCGGTAGACCGACGAGAGCAGACGGCGTACACCCTGCTCCGTGAGGTGCAGCCGCCCGGCGATCGCCGCCGTGGACACCCCCCGGACCGTCAGCTCGGCGGCCTCCCGTTCGGGCGCGGTCAGCGTGTCCGTCTGGGCGTACCGCAGGGGCAGCGGCCGCAGCCCGGAGGCGGCGAGCTCGCCCCTGGCCCGCGTCGCCAGCGCCTCCGCGCCGCAGTGCACGGCGCCCTCCAGCCCGCGGTAGAGGCGGTCGGCGGCCTCCTGCAACTGCCCGGTGCGGGACAGCGCCGCACCGTGGCCGACCAGGGCGCGGGCCAGCTCGTAGGCCGCGGGCGACTGTTCCAGCTGGCCGACGGCCTCCGCGTACAGGTCGAGCGCGGCCCGGCCGCCGGTCACCTCCGCCAGGGTGTGCACCGCCTGCCCGATCGCCGAGGCCGCCCCGAAGTCCCGGGCCCGCTTGACCGCGTCCTGCGCGTGCCGGACCGCCCGGTCGGGCGCGGTACGGACGAGCGCGGACGCCAGCCCCGACTGCCAGGCGCACCAGGCGGGATTGCGCCACTCCCGCCCGTCCAGCCACTCCCCGACGGCGGAGAGCAGCGCGGCCGCCTCGTCCGCGCGGCCCTCCGCCAGCAGCAGTTCGGCGTACACCGTCCGCGGGTCGGGGTAGATGACGGCGTTCGGGACCAGCCTGCCGTAGCGGTGCTGGTCGGCGACCTGGCGGGCCGCCGCCGTACGTCCGCGGGCCAGGAGCGTCTGGATGAGGATGCCGACGGCGAACCACTGGGCGGGCACCGCCCCCTCCACCCGGTCGGCGATGCGCAGCCCCTCCCGGACGAGGTTCTCCGCCTCGGCCAGGGCCCCCCGGCGGTAGCGGATGTACCCGGCGAGGGTCTGGCCCAGGGCGAGGTGGGAGCCGCGCCACCCCCTCGCCTCGCACTCCGCCATGCCCCTGCTGAACAGTTCCTCGGCCCGTCGCGGCTGGTCGGCGTAGAGGAACACCATCGCCACCGCCACCGGCACCTCGAAGCCCCGGTTCTCGTCGGTCCAGCTCAGCCCGCCCCGCAGGGCACGCTCGGCGTACTCGAGGGCCGTCTGCCGCGGCTCGCCGCAGACCACCGCCTCCCAGGCCCGCAGGCCCAGGATGTACCGCTCCTCCAGACCCCGGCCGGTCACCTTCGCGGCCAGCCTGGCGAGCCTGCGCGAGCGGGCGGCGGGATCCGGCTCGTCGGTGCGGTACGAGCTCCACACGAAGTGGTCGGCCTGCATCCGCAGCCGGATCCGGGGGTGGGTGGTGCGCCGCGCCTCGTCGGCGGCGACGGCCGCGGCCTCGGCCACCTGGTCGGTGTGCGCCAGCGCCTGCGTGAGCCGGTACACCATGGACGCCCGCAGCTCCGGGTCGATGCCGGGTTCCGCCAGTGCCTCACGGAGGTGCGCGACCGTGGCCGTGGGCTTGATGAGGAAGGTGGAGGAGGCGAGTTCGTGCAGCAGCCCGGCGCGCTGCTCGGGCAACGGCGGCTCCTGGAGCGCCCGTGTCAGCAGCCGCCGGGCCGCTTCCGGGGCGCCGGCGCGCATGTACTCGCGAGCGGCCTCGCGCAGACACGCCACCGCCTCGGTACGGCCGTCGCAGGGCACCTCCAGCAGGTGCCGGGCGGCCGCCGTCGGCCCGAACCCGGCGGCACGGATGGCCTCGGCGGCCCCATTGTGCAGTCCGACCCGCAGTGCCTGGGGGATGGAGCGGTAGATGGTGGTGGCGATCAGCGGGTGGACGAACGCGAGTCCGTCCCCGGTCCCGTCGTCCTCGGCCAGGATCCGGGCGGCGCGCAGCCGCTCCGTCGCCTCGGCGGCCGCCTCGCTGCCGACCACGGCGATGGTGGCGGCGAGCTCCTGCGGCACGGACTCGCCGAGCACGGCCGCGGCGTAGGCGAAACGGACGGTGGACGTCCCGAGGGCGAGCAGACGTTCGATCAGTCCGCGGCCCTTGACCGCCGCGGCGAGGTCCCGCATCGCGCGCAGCTCGTGCCGGGTGCCCCGCAGATTGTGTTCGCCCAGCCGGATGGCGAGTTCGACGGCCTCGAACGGGCTCCCCCCGGTGACCTGCCGGCATTCCTCGCAGAACTCGTCCTCGGCCTCGTCCCCCAGTTCGTCCCTGACGATCCGCGCCACCCCCTCGGAGGTGAGCGGCTCCAGCGCGTAGGGGCGGGTACCGAGGGTGCTCGGCAGGTCGCGCAGCGGCTCCGCCCCGGGCGGCAGGTCGTCGGGCCGGTGGGCGAGGACGATCAGCAGCGGCAGATCCGTCGCCCGGGGCGCGAAGGAGGTGAGCCAGTCGAGGGACTCGACGTCCGCCCAGTGCAGGTCGTCGAGCAGCAGCACCATGGGCGCCTTCCGCACGGCGAGCCGGGTCATGACCCAGTCCAGGCCCTCGCGGACCCCGGACGGGTCGGGCACATGAGGGCCGGACCCCGCCTCCAGACCGAGGGCGACGGCGACGACGTCGTACCAGCTGTCCAGGAAGGCGCGGAGCTCGCCGCCGTCCATCGCGGCCAGTGAGGGCTGGAGGAGCCTGCGCACCACACGGAACGCCAGCTCCTGCTCGTTCCGGCCGCCGCAGCTCGACAGCACGGTGAGGCCCTGGGCCAGCGCGCGGGAACGGGCCTGTGCCAGCAGCGCGGTCTTGCCCATCCCGCCCGGTCCGGTGAAGACGAGGAGCCCGCCGCGCGGCGCCTGCGGCACCCCGTCCCGGGTGTCCCGCAGGGCCGCCAACGCCTCGTCAAGGGCCCGGAGTTCCCGTCGGCGTTCCAGCAGCGGCCGGGACTCGGTGACGTGCAGCCGCCGCTCGATCGCCATGTGCCTTACCGCTTCCTGTCGTTCGCCCAAGGGGTGGCAGACGAGCGTACGCCTGTCGCGGCGCGCCGTGCCCGTATTCCGGTACGGCCACGACAGGACGGATGAATCGAAGGCGGCGGCGGCTTGAGGCTTCCTCCCCGTGGGTAAGGGCTCCCGGATTGACGGCGTTCGGGTCAGACGGGACCCGCCGCCGTGTCGGCGTAGCGCGGCACGGTACGGGACCAGTGGTAGCACCCGCGGATCCAGCCGGCCATACCTTCCACATAACCGACGGCCGAGGGACTCAGCCGCGGCCTGATCTCCTCGAAGAGGCCGACGAACTCGTCGGTCGTGCGGTTGATCTGCCGGATCGCCAGCATGACGGCGACCGGCAGGGAGCAGCGGCGGGCCCGCTGGTGGGCGAGGGCCAGATTGATCACCCCGCCGGTCCGCCGCTCCTTCGCCGCGGAGTACAGATCGGGGATCCACACCGCCGCGTCGGCCGACAGCCGGGTCAGCCGCCGCACCACCGGGTGCTGGAGCTCCGCGTCGGACAGTTCGCCCGGCTGCGCCGCCTCGCACAGCGGATGGAAGGGTTCGACCCCCGCGGTCAGCGACCGTATCGACGTGCACAGTCCGGTCGGCAGCGGAGCGGTGTCGGCCTGCGCCACCGCCTCGTACAGCAGACCGTGCACGTACTCACGGCTCTTGACGGCCCATCGCGCGGCCTGGGCGGGTGTGCACCGCTCACGGACCCGCCGGTGCAGATCGGCCAGGGCCGCGCCGAGCGGCGTCGACGGCGGCGCGTCGTCCCGCAGGACGGCGATGCTCTCGTCCAGCATGGGCAGCAGCCGGCCGGGCCCCTGCCGGCCGATCTCCTCCGCCCGGTCGTCGAAGACGAACTGATAGGCGATCTGATCGGCGACGATCTGCAGCAGACCGGAGTCCATCTCCGGCCCGTTGTAGGAGGCGAGCTGGGCCGGGCGGGTACGGGAGATCATCTCCGGAACCCAGTCTTCGTTCGCCAGTCCCGTCTCCCGCAGCCACTTCTCGACACCTGCTGTGACCTGGTGCTCGTGCGGATTGCTGCGGAAAGGGAACGGCATGTGCAGATGGGTGTCGATCAGTTCGTTGAGCGGGGGGCCGGGGATTCCGTGCAGTGCGCCGGCCGCGATGTCCTCATGCGTGGTCGACAAGGGTGTCACCCGCCCCCCGGTATCGCCGGTCGAGCCCGTCCCCGCGCGGTTCGCAGATCATCTGCAGCGACCGGGGGCCCAGTGTCACCGCGGGGCGCACCGGAGCGACGGGCCCCGGGGGGTGCCGCAGTCGCCAGCGCCGGGCGATGGTCGCGAGCGCCACCGTGCCCTGCGCCATGGCGAAGGCGTCCCCGAGGCATTTCCGGCTGCCCGCGGAGAACGGGACCATCGCGCCGTACGGCTGGGCGGTGTGCCCGCCCGTCAGCCACCGCTCGGGCCGGAACCGCTCGGGGTCGGGGAACGACGAGGGCGCGTGGTGCAGCAGGTACGGGCTGTACAGAACGGTGGCCCCACGCGGCAGGCGGCGCCCGCCGAACTCGACGTCCCTGGTGGTGGACCGGGTGAAGAGCCAGCCGGGCGGGGAGTGGCGCAGGGTCTCGCTGAGCACGGCCCGGGTGTAGGGGAGACGGGACAGGTCGTCGGAGGTGGGGAGGGCGCGCTCGGCCAGTACGGAGTCGACCTCGGCGTGCAGCCGGCGCTCGGCCTCCGGGTGCTGTGCGAGCAGGCTGAACGTGGAGGACAGGCCCAGGGAGGGGCTCTCCGACCCGGTGAGCAGCAGGGAGACGAGCTGGTCGTGCACCTCGTGGGGGGTCACCCCGTGCTCCCCGGCGTCGGCCGCCGCCAGCAGGGCTCCCAGCAGATCGTCGCGCGGCTCGCCCGCTCGGCGCTCGGCGATCGCCGCGTCCACGAGCCGGTGCAGACGGGTGACCGCGTCCCGGTACCGGCGGTTGGCGGGCAGGGGCACCCGGAACAGGACGTCGACCGGGACGACCGTACGCACGAACAGTCCGTGGACGATCCCGGCCAGGCAGTCCCGCACCTCGGCGCTCCTCGCCGCGTCGAGCGAGTCGGAGAGGAGGACCCGACTGATCGCCCCCGTGGTCAGGGCCATCATGGCCGCGTTGATGTCGACCTTCCGTCCTGCCCGCCACGCGCGGCACACCGACTCGGCCTCCTCGCCCATCACCCCCGTCAGGCCGGCGACGCGGGACGGGCGGAAAGCGGGCTGCAGCAGTCTGCGTTGCCTGCGGTGATCGTCGTGCGGGCAGGTGACGACCCCGTCCCCCATGAGGGCCCGGAGCCGCTCGTAGAGAGGGCCGCCCTTGTCGAAGGTGCGGGTGTCCCTGAGCATCTCGTGGACCAGTCGTGGGTGGCACACCACCCAGGCGCGTACGGGACCCAGACGTATCTCCACCAGATCGCCGTACGCGGACAGAGAATTCAGAAACTCCAGCGGACGCCGGAACAAGGCGATACCGTGTCCGACGGACGGTAATATGCCGGGTGCGATTCCCGACCTCCAGGTCGGTGCCGTTTCATGAACGCAATTGCTCATCGAATACCACCTGTCCCGAGTGACACAAACGGAATTCAGTGAGTCCACATAGAGGAGTCCACATACATGTGGCACTCGAACCTTGTCCTGCCCATACCGGACCGGCAGCCGACGCGCCTCGTCCCGTCGCCAAGGGGGCGCACGGGTGCACCAGGGAGCGCAAGGAATTGAGATGTGCGCCCCACGGAACGGGCCGGCCGAGCCCGTGCCGCGGTGATCGTCATTCGTGTCGCGCGGCAGTCTCCGCGCTCACCGGCGCCCGGGGGACGGACGGGACGCGTTCACACTCCCGAAGGCGGGGCCGTGCACACGGCCCCGCCGCGCCGCGGTGAGGAGGCCCCACGAGGAGCGGGGACACCCCTTCACTCCCTGCCGCGGACGACGGCGACGGGACAGTCGGCGTGGTACAGCAGTGCCTGGCTGACCGAACCGAGCAGCATTCCGGTGAAGCCGCCGTGACCACGGGCCCCGGCCACCACCAGCTGGGCCCCCCGGCTCGCGTCGAGCAACGCGTGCCGCACCCGCGCCCGCTCCAGGCGCAGCTCCACGGCGACCCGGGGACGGGCGTCCCGCCACGGGGCCACCGCCTCCGCCAGCAGCTTCCGGTGCCGCTCACGGAGCCGGTCGAGATCCACCACCACGTTCAACGGATCGGCGGGTCCCTCGTACGGCGTCGGCTCGCTCCAGGTGTTCCACACGTGCATCGCGACCAGCGGCGCTCCGCGCAGTTCGGCCTCGGCGAAGGCGAAGTCCGCCGCCGCGGCCCCGGCAGACGAGCCGTCCACGGCGAGGAGCACGGGCCCCTCGGGAGCGGGACGGCCGCGGACCACCAACAGCGGACCGTGCCCGTGCGCGGCCAGCTGCACGACCGTCGAACCCAGCAGCAGATCCCCGAACCCGCCGCGGCCCCGCCCGCCGACCACCGTCAGCACCGCGTGCCGCGACTCGCTCCGCAGCACCGTCAGCGTCTCGCCGGACGCCACGGTCCTGGCGATCTCCAGCCCCGGTGAGCGGTCGTGGGCGCGCTGCTCGGCCCACGCCAGGGTCCCGTGGATCATCGGGCCGAGGTCGGCCGGGCGGCTGAACGCGTGCACGATCCGCAGGCGCGCGCCGCGCAGCAGGGCCTCCTGCGCCGCGACGTCGACCGCGGCGAGACTGGACGGCGAACCGTCCACTCCTACGATCACCGTGTCGTTCACCACTCGCTCCCGTCCCCGGCCACGGCGGTGTCTCCGGGTACCCACGGGAGGCGGCCCGTACCCGCCCCTTCGATCTGCGGCGACACGGTTTCCCCGGACATCCCCGGCCCGTCGCGCATCCTGTCCATCGGTGACGACACCCATGTTCCGGCCGAATGGCGGGATGGCACCATTACCCCCGTGAGGTGGATCACCCGTGCCGTTCGACGGCGCGGCCGGCACCGCGCTTCGGACATCGTCGACAGAGGAACCGGGAAAACCGGGAAAGGGGACGGGCTGTGCCTGCTCCACGGATGAGCACCACGCCGCTGCCGGGCATCGGCGTGAAGTACGACCTCACCACGCGCGAGCACGAGCACCTGTCCGTGATCGCGCACCGCGACGGTGCCCGCACGGTCAACGTCTACCGCTCCGACGACCCGGACGCCTGCGCCCGTTCGATACGGCTGACCGTCGCCGAGTCGACCGCGCTGATCGACGCGCTCATGCCCGCCCACCACAGCCCCAACCTGTTGCACACCACCGATCTGGGACTGGTCGCCGAGCGCATCGAGCTGACCGCCGCCTCCCACTGGAACGGCCGACTGCTGGGCGACACCCGGATGCGCACCGACACCGGGGTCTCGATCGTCGCCGTGCTGCGGCGGGCCGAGGCGATCCCGTCCCCCGCGCCGGACTTCCGGCTGGCAGGCGGGGACACGCTGATCCTGATCGGCACCCGCGAGGGCGTCGACGCCGCCGCCGCGATTCTGGGGCGGGAGTGAGCGAGTGCACTCCTCCGCAACCTTCCTGATCGAGTTCGGCGCGATCATCCTCGGGCTCGGCCTGCTGGGGCGCCTCGCCGGACGTCTCCAGTTCTCCCCGATCCCCCTCTACCTGCTGGCCGGCCTCGCCTTCGGCAAGGGCGGGATGCTGCCGCTCGGCGCGAGCGAGGAGTTCGTCGCGATCGGCGCCGAGATCGGCGTCATCCTGCTGCTGCTCATGCTCGGCCTGGAGTACACGGCCAACGACCTCGTCTCCAACCTCAAGACCCAGTACCCGGCCGGCCTCGTCGACATGGCGCTGAACGCCCTGCCCGGCGCCGCCCTGGCCCTGCTGCTCGGCTGGGGCCCGGTCGCCGCGGTGGTGCTGGCCGGCGTCACCTGGATCTCCTCCTCCGGCGTCATCGCGAAGGTCCTCGGCGACCTCGGACGGCTCGGCAACCGCGAGACCCCGGTCATCCTCAGCATCCTGGTGCTCGAGGACCTGGCCATGGCGGTCTACCTGCCGATCATCACCGCCCTGCTGGCCGGCGTCAGCCTCGCGGCGGGCAGCGTCACGCTGGCCGTCGCACTGGGCGTCGCCGGGCTCGTGCTGTTCGTCGCCGTCCGCTACGGGCGGGTGATCTCCCGCTTCGTCTCCAGCGACGACCCGGAGAAGCTGCTGCTGGTCGTGCTGGGCCTGACCCTGCTCGTCGCGGGTCTCGCCCAGCAGTTGCAGGTCTCGGCGGCCGTGGGCGCTTTCCTGGTCGGCATCGCCCTGTCCGGGGAGGTCGCTGAGGGCGCGCACAACCTGCTGGCACCGCTACGGGACCTGTTCGCCGCCGTGTTCTTCGTCTTCTTCGGGCTGCACACCGACCCCCAGTCGATCCCTCCGGTGATCCTGCCCGCCCTCGCGCTCGCCGTCGTCACCGCGCTGACGAAGATCGCCACCGGTTACTGGGCCGCCCGCCGGGCCGGGATCTCCCCCAAGGGCCGCTGGCGTGCGGGCGGCGCCCTGGTCGCCCGCGGGGAGTTCTCCATCGTCATCGCCGGTCTCGCGGTGACCGCCGGCATCGAACCGGACCTCGGCCCACTGGCCACGGCGTACGTCCTGGTCCTGGTCGTCCTGGGCCCGCTCACGGCCCGCTACACCGAGCCCATCGCGCTGCGCCTGACCGCCCGGCGCAGCGCGTCCGCCGACATCGCGCCCGCACAGGTCGCGGTGCCGGCCGCGGAGACGCTGGAGCCGGTGGACAAGAGCCGGCCCGAACGCTGAACCGGCCGACGCCCGGCCGGCGGAAGAGGCCGGGACGCCGTTCGGATCGATCAGGTCGGCTCCGGTGAGCGGTACCCCGCAGGCGAGCCGGGCGGTGTCGCAACCCCGCGCCCCCGGCAGGAGCCGAACGGCACTGCCTCTACTCCTCGAGCCGTACCGGCATCAGGAGCGAGAACGTGTGCGCGTCGTCCGGCCGGCGGATCGCGAGGGGTGTGGTGGGAGCGCCGAACTCGAGAATCAACCGGTCGTCGCCCCCCGCGGCGAGCGCGTCCAGCAGGAAAGCGCGGTTCACGGCGACGGGGTCCCGGCCGTCGCAGCCGTCCCCGACCAGGGCGACCGAGCCGTCCTCCGTCACCTCCAGCACGCTGAGGCCTGCGGACGTCCCGCCCTCCCCGCCCGCGCGGACGGGGCCGGTACGCACCGCCTCCCGGAAGGCCGGCGCGTCCACCACGACGCGCCGCCCGGCCGGAAGGCGGACCAGCCGCCGGTAGTCCGGGAAGTCGTGGTCGAGGCACTGGCCGGCCGCCTGCCGCTCCCCGGTCTCCAGCGTCACCCGGTCACCGTCCACGGCGAGCCGGACCTGTCCCTCGCCGTCCAGCAACGCACGCATCGCGTCGGCGAGCGGAAGGGGCACGGTGACCTGGACGAGGGACCCGTCGTGCCCGTCGGCGGCGGCGCGCGCCACGGCCATCCGGTACCGGTCGGTGGCGACCAGGCACAGCGCGCCGCCCTCGACGTCGAAAAGGATCCCGCCGAGCATCGGCAGCTCCGGGTCGGTGCCGGCCGCGAACCGGACCGCGTCCAGCGCGGCGGCCAGCCCGGAGCCGGAGAGGGACAGCCGTACGGCGGTGTCGGTGCGGAGCGAGGTCATGGGGTTCTCCCTGTGGTCGAGGACGGCTCGGAGCGCGGAGAACTCGGCGCGGGCATCGGACAGCCCCTGCTCCAGCCGGCGCAGATGCGCCCGGAGCAGCTGTCGTACGAGATCGGTGTCGGCGCCCGTCCAGCCGGCCAGCACCAGCCGGATGTCCGCCAGCGGCATCCCGGACCGGCGCAGCCGGGCCAGCAGCCGGGCCTCGTCCAGCTGCCCGGGGGCGTACCAGCGGTAGCCGCTGGCCGGATCCACCCGGTCGGGGACCAGGACACCGGCACGGTCGTAGAACCGCAGGGCGCTCACGCCCAGCCCGCTGTCCCGGGCCATCTCACCAATGCTGCGCATCTCGCTCTCCACGCCGGAAACCCTGGTCCCTCGACAAGGTCGAGGGTCAACCCCGGCCCGCCCTGTCCACAGCGACTGTCCGGGGAGGGCCGTACAAGTGAGGGCTTCGCCCGGCCCGGCGGGCCTGGGGCCACCGGCGCACGGGAACGCGTCGGACCGGCATGGACAGCACTGGGACGGCGCGGCGCCTTCTCGGGCGCGACGCCGCGGGCCGGTCGTACGCCGAACCCACCAGCGGGCCCGGCGGCCGCACACCGGTCCGTACGGCCCTCGTCGCGCAGTGGCGGGCCGGGTGCCGGACGGTCCCGGAGCACCGCGACGGCCTGTGGGCCTCCCTCGCCGCTACGGCCGGTGAGCGCGCGACGGTGCCGCCCGTGCCCTTCCCCGCCCCCGCTGCTGCGACCGCCCCCCGGAGGACACCCGCAAGGAGCTCACCAGCCCTCCGGGCCCGCCGGCTCCGTGCCGACCGGCGCCAGCACGGCGAGCGTGCCGGCCGCCCCGCGCAGCGCCAGCTCGAGCGGGCCGGGGGCGTGCAGGGTGCCGGCGCCGTCCGGCGGGACCAGCCACTCCAGACGCCCGGCCGGCCGGTAGGGCGGCGGCACGGCGACCCAGGACCCCCGGCCCACGTGCCGCACCCCGAAGCCGATCCATTCGCCGACCGGGTCGGGCGGCAGGAAGAACCCCACCCTGCGGGCCGTGACGTCCACCAGCGTGGGACCGGGCGCCTTCAGGGGGTCGCGCCACAGGATGTCCAGGGCGAGCAGCCCGAGACGGTCGGGCACGCTCAGCACGTCCCAGTACCGGCCCGCCGCGAGCAGCGCCGTGCCCTTGCCGTGGTCCCACTCGCGCTTGCACTCCTGCGGGTCCGTGGCCGCCGCGGCCAGCCACTCGACGGCTTGTCTCCACATGGCGCTGTGCATGTCCCCACCCCGGGCGCGGTCGGCTGCGCCGCTGGGGGCGCATGCGATACGGACATGCTGGTGGATGTTTCTCTTCGCCGGAAGGGTGGCGAGGGCTGGCGTTCAAGGAGTCTCGTCCGGCTCCGGACGACGGCGCCTTCCGGCCGGCCCGGCCGGCGCCGGGGCCCGCGGCCCCGGCGGGGTCCGGACGAGACGCTCCGGGGTCAGCCGTCGCCTTCCGCGCGCTCCGCGTTCCGCTTCTTGATCCGGGCCGCCTCCTTGCGGACCTCGGCCTGGGTGGCGCGCTCCCGCTCCAGCCACTCGGGGCGCTCCTCCTTCAGTGCCTCGATCTGCTCGGTGGTGAGGGCCTCGGCGACCCCGCCGCGCGCGAGGCCGGCGATGGAGACGCCCAGCTTCGCCGCGACCACAGGGCGGGGGTGGGGGCCGTCGCGCCGCAGGTCCCGCAGCCACTGCGGCGGGTCCGCCTGGAGCGCGTTCAGCTCGGCGCGTGAGACGACACCGTCCCGGAAGTCGGCGGGGGTGGCGTCGAGGTACACACCCAGTTTCTTCGCCGCGGTCGCGGGCTTCATCGTCTGGGTGCTCTGGTGCTGCGTCATGGTGTCCAGGGTATCGAGCGTGTGCACGGCCGCCGACCACGGCCGGTAACCTGGCCAGGTGACAGGCTCGGAAGTGTCCCCCTCGTTCCGGCTCGTGTACGTACCCGGCGTGATGCCCGACAAATGGGTGCGCATCTGGAACGAGCGGCTGCCCGACGTACCACTGACCCTCACGCAGGTCCCCGCCGAGGCGGCGCAGGGCCTGCTGTTGGGCGGTGACGCCGACGCGGGCCTCGTCCGGCTGCCCGTCGACCGTACGGTCCTCAGCGCGATCCCCCTCTACACCGAGCGGACGGTCGTCGTGGTTCCCAAGGACCATCTCGTCACGGCGGTCGACACGGTGTCCCCCGAGGACCTGGCCGACGACATCGTGCTGCACCCCCTGGACGACGTCCTCGACTGGGAGAGCCTGCCCGGGCGGCCCGCACTGGAACGCCCCGCCACCACCGCCGACGCGATCGAGCTCGTCGCGGCCGGGATCGGCGTGCTCGTCGTACCGCTGTCGCTCGCCCGGCTGCACCACCGCAAGGACCTCACCCACCGGCCGCTCGAACCGGCCCCCGGGTCGAGCGTGGCGCTGTCCTGGCCCGAGGCGGCGACGACGGACCGGGTCGAGGACCTCATCGGGATCGTCCGCGGCCGGACCGTCAACAGCACCCGCGGCCGCAGGCAGCAGCCCGCGCAGGAGAGGAAGTCCGCGCAGGAGAAGAAGTCCGCGCAGGAGAAGAAGTCCGCGCAGGGGAAGAAGCCCGAACGCGCCGCCCGACGGCAGCAGCCGGCCGGCCGCGGCCACCGGAGCGCCACCGGCGGCACACCGAAGAGCCCGCGGCGGGGCAAGCCCCGCCGCGGGTCCTGATCCGGTCACCTGACCGTCGGCGACGGCGACGGCGTCGGGGACGCGGTGTCGAGGTCCTCCAGCCCCTCGGGGATCTCCAGCGCGAGGACCGGAGCACCCGCCTGCGGAGCCGGCGGGGTCACCTGCTCCCGTGGCATCTTCGGCGGGCTGGTCTGCTGGAAGTTGACCTGTTCGTGATTGACCAGCCCCGTCTTCTCCAGCACCGTGATGTGGTCGAGCACCGTGTCGTTGGCCTGGTCGGCCGGCTGCCGGACCGGGGTGTTCCTGGTGTTGGCCCGGATGCCGGCGATGACGGGGAAGATCTGCCTGTGCGTCACGCGCATGATGTTCACCGCCGTGGAGTCGAACTCCTTGCCGCTGGTGGGCCTCACGGTCTCCACGAACCCCTGCTGCTGCGGTGACGCCTGGTTCGGCGGCGTGATGCCGAGCTCCAGGGAGATCTTGCGGCAGCTCTCGTCGAGCCGGCCGTGACCGACGACCAGGTGCTCGCCCGCCTCCTTCATCTCCGCCGTCGTACCCCGCTCCCTCGCCAGCAGCCCCAGCGGGTGCTCCCACAACCCCGCCGCGCACACCCTCACCACGAGGTCGCGGTCCGCCTCGGTCAGCGGGCCGTAGTTCGTGTTGGCCACCACCCGGTCCTGCCTGGTGGATGTGTTCTGTGCGCCCAGCATGGTGGGACAGGCGAGCGCGGTGAGGGTGAGGATCATGGCTCCGCCCACGAACGCGGTTCCTGCCGTGCTGCGCGAGATGCGCATCGTGCCTCCTGGGACGAGAACGGCCCGACAGCAGGACGTACGGACGCCGGAAGCGGGACAATCACCGTTCGGGAAAGAATTTCCGGCCGGGGTCAGCGGGCGTAGGAGGCCTTCTGCGCCGTACTCACCACCCTGTCGCCGTCGGCGCGGCTCAGCAGCCCCTCGGAGACCCAGGCCGCCACGGTGGACCGCACCCGCGCCACCAGCGCTTCCTTGCCGTGGAAGGGAGCTCCGGCCCAGACCTCGTCGAGCAGGGTCGTGCCGTCGCCCCGGGCGGGGTTGGCGACTCCGGAGTCCACCGTGCCGAAGATCACACGCGGTTCCGAGCGCCGGACGTAGACGTGGGTCGGGTCCTCGGTGCCCTCCGCGAAGGGCGCCAGCTCGATGCCGTCCAGCGTGTAGTGCAGGGGTTCGTCCGGGACCGGGGCGAGGGAGGGCAGCAGGTCACCGGAGAGGCCGGCGTTGCGGTACAGCCCCAACCGCACGGCCTCCGGCCCCGGACGGCGGGCGACCAGGTTGACCGGGCCGTGGAACAGGGCCTGCAGCGTGGGGTCGTCGGGGGCCCGCTCCACCCGCAGCCGGAAGGGTACGGAGATCCGTACGGTGTCGCCGTCGCGCCAGGTCCGCGCGACCTCGAAGTAGCGGCCGGGGACCGGAGCGCCGGGCACGGCACGCCCGTTGACGGTCACCCGGAAGCCCGCGGTCGCCCAGGACGGCACCCGCAGCAGCAGAGCGAAGGAGGCCCGGCCGCCGCCGACGGTGAGCGTGCTGCCCTGCTCCTTTGGGTAGCGGGTGGTCTGCGTGACCGTGACGCCCTTCTCCGCCCAGGTCAGCCGGGAGGCGCTGTAGAGGTTGACGTACAGGGCGCTCCCGTCGGCCCTCGCGAAGTACACCGAGTCCTGGTACTTGGTGGCGCTCTCCATGCCGGTGCCCTCGCAGCAGGTGGTCCCCTGCTTGGGCGTGTAGTCGCGCACATGACCGGGGGTCAGGCCGATGAAGTAGGTGACGAGCGGCTTCTCCGCGTCCGGCCGGTCCTGCTTGGAACCGAGCACCTGGTTGAACAGGGTTCGCTCGTAGTGGTCCATGTACGCCGGATCCTGCTCGTGGAAGAAGAGCATCCGGCTCAGCTTGAGCATGTTGTACGCGCAGCACGTCTCGGCGGTGGTGTCGGAGACCGTGCCCGCGATCACGTCGCGGGCCTTCCAGAACTCGCCGCTGCTGGTGCCGCCGATCGCGTACGTGCGGTGGGGCACGACCATGTCCCAGAAGTTCTTCGCGGCCGTGAGGTAGCGCTGTTCGCCCGTCTCGTCGTACAGCCGCGCCAGGCCGGTGAGGATCGGGATGTGCTGGTTGGCGTGCAGCCCTTCCAGGACGTCGGTGCCGGCGGCGCAGGCGTCGATGAGCCGGTCCAGGTCGAACAGCTTGGCGAGCGCGAGATGCTCGGCCCGTCCGGTGATCGCGTACAGGTCGCAGACCGCCTCGACGACGCCGCCGAACTCCCCGCTGGAGAACAGGCCCCACATCCGCTGCAGAGTGGTCGCCGGCAGCACGGACAGCCGTGCGTGCATCCAGTCGCACATGCCGGACGCCAGATCGAGCGCCCGGTCGTCGTCCGTGGCGAGATACGCGTCGAGCAGTCCCCCGAGGATCTTGTGCGCGGTGTAGTACGGCGCCCACACCCGGGTGTAGTCGCTGCGGGTCATCGACTCCAGCTCGATGAACTGCGTCTCCGGGTAAGCGGCGAGGAAGCCCGGGTGGCTGGGCGCGCCCCAGGTGCGGCGCAGGGTGGCGTCGAGACCCCGGCCGGAGGCGTCCGCGAAGCCGGCCCCGGCCGTCTCGTCGAAGGCGTACGACGCGAGGTCGCCCCGGCCGGCGGGCGTGTCGGCGGCCCGACGGTTCTGCATCCCGGCGACCTCGGCGGCGGTCAGCGCCCGCGCGTAGACGTTGACGTCCTCGAGGGCGCCCGCGAAGACCGGATCGGCGGGGAAGTGGGAGCGTCCCAGCCAATGGTCCGCGAGGGTGCCGAGCGCGGCCGGGGTCAGCGTGATGGCCGTGTTCCGGGCCACGGCGGCGCCGTCGACGTAGAGGGTGCCGGTGCCGTCGGCCAGGGTCACGGCCAGATGGCTCCACTCGCCGACCGGCAGCGGCACGGCGCCGTCGAGGCCCTGTTCGCCGCCCGGCCCCGAGGTGGTGACGGCGAACCTCGGCACCCCGTTCGCGTTGCGGGCGGCCAGGTAAAGGTAGCGGGTGGTGCCGTCGCCGAAGTCGAGGATCCTGGCCCAGGCGGCGCCGTGGGCCGGCCGCACCCACGCGGACAGGGTGAGCGCCGGGGTGTCGGCGAGGACGGTCGCCGGAAGGTCCACGTACTGGTACGAGCCGCGCACGTTCTCCGCCGCGCGGCCGAACCGTCCCTCGACGCTCAGCACGGCCGGATCGCGCCGCAGCGCCTCCCGCACCTCGGTCAGGGCCCCGACCACGGTGGCGATCCGGTCGGCGAAGACCTGCTCGCCGGTGCTGCGGTACGCCTGCGCCAGCACGGTCAGGAAATGGCCGGTGTAGTGGCCGCGCAGATTGCCGTCGGCCTCCCCGTCCAGCCCCTCCCAGCCGCCGGGTGCGACCGCTCCCCGGGTGGACAGTCCGGCGTTGGCGCGGAAGACCTGGAGCAGCCGGTGCACGTCGTAGCCGCGGGCGTGGTCGAGCATCAGCTGTCGTTTGCCGGCGAAGACGCCCGGTCCGAGCGTCACGTCCTCCAGCCCGAAGGGCCGTACGGTCCACGCCGCCGGCGCACCGGAGGCGCCGGCCCGGGTGGCGGGTGCGGCGACGGAGCGTTTGACGTCCGCCGTGGAGGCCGTGGTCGCCGTCAGGGCGGCGGCCCGGAAGAGGGTCCGTCGGGAGAGGGGCGGTGCCATGGATGCTCCTCTGTTCGATATCGCGAACGCTGTGCGAACAATCGACCAGACGATAGGGAGGAGGCGGAGGGGCGTCAACGGTCCGGGAGCGATCGGTTCCGGACGTTCACCGGGGACGCGGAGGACGGAGGCCGGTCAGGAGCGCCGGACGGAGTCCGCCAGCCAGGCGAGCGCGGCCCGTGCCGTGAACTCCTCCTGCCCGCCGCGCAGCAGCAGGTCGGCGGTGGCGAACCCGGGGGCGTCGGCCTGGGCGGCGACGTAGGGGATTGCGATGCAGCGCATCCCGGCCGCGTGCGCGGCGGCGGCGCCCGGGGCCGCGTCCTCGACCACCACGCAGTCGGCCGGGTCCGCGCCGATCCTGCGGGCCGCCTCCAGGAAGACGTCGGGGGCCGGCTTGCCATGCGCGACCTCGTCGGCCGCGACGACGGTGCGCAGATGCGTGTCCAGGCCCGTGCCGGGCAGGATCGCCCCGATCGCCTCGGGTGAGGAGCCGGACGCCACGGCCATCGGCACCTCCTCGGCCGCCAGCAGCTCGACGAACGCCCGCATCTGCGGGTACACCCGCGTCGAGGCGGCGGCCAGCCGCAGGTAGTGGCGGTTCTTGACCGCGAGCAGCTCCTCCACCGGGGCGGACAGGTCGTACCGCTCCCGCCAGTCGGCGATCGTCTCCCGGGTGCTGATCCCGACGTAGCGCTCGTGCTCGGCCCAGGAGAAGTCCGGCACCCCGTACTCGGCGAGGGTCCGCCGGCCCGCCTCGTAGTAGTTCGGTTCGCTGTCCACGAGCGTTCCGTCGAGATCGAAGATGACCGAGAGGCTGCCGAGAGTGTTCATGGGGTCCAGGATGGCAGGACTCACCTGCGCGCCGTACGGCCGATCGACTCGACCAACGGCAGCAGCCGGTGCGGGACGCGTTCGCGCAGCGCCACCTCGCTGCGGGTGCGGACCACGCCGGGCAGGCTGATCAGCTTCTGGATCACGTCCTCCAGATGCGCGTTGTCGCGCGCCACGACCCGGGTCAGCAGATCGCCACCGCCGGTGATGGAGAACGCCTCGACGATCTCCGGTACGGCGGCCAGCGCGTCGCCCACCTCGTCCAGGTGCCCCTGGGTGACCTCGATGTGCACGAACGCGAGGACGGGATGGCCCAGCGCGGCGGGGGAGAGGGCGGGGCCGGTACCGGTGATCACTCCCTCGCGCTCCATACGGTCGAGGCGGGCCTGAAGGGTGCCGCGGGCGACCCCGAGGATCCGGGCGTACTCCCGCACGCTGGTGCGGGGCTGTTCCAGCAGTAGCCGCAGGATGCGGGTGTCGAGTGCGTCCACGGCCATCGGGCGCCACGTCCCCGGGTCGGCCATTGGCACTTCGATGGCCGTAGGAATGCCGCGATCACTGTACCAATGGCCCACTCTCACAAGAACCTGTTGAGCCACTGGTGGAAAGGATGCTGATATAGATGAGTCGATGGCGCTGCGGACGACCCCGCGGCGCCTTTTTCGTGCCACGGCGCACACCATCGGATCTCCCAGGGGGCGGTACGTGCTGAAGAGGGTGTTCACGGCTCCGGACCCGGGCCGGACGCGGCTGCGCTTCGCGGCGCGGGCCGTGCTCGGCATCGGTCTGGCCGTCGTCGTCTGCGGTCTGGCCGGACACTCGCTCACCGGCGTCGTCACCGGTGGGCTCGCCGCGCTGCTCGCCCTGTTCACCGTCACCGACGCCACGGTCCGCGGGCAGGCCGTCACCACGGCGCTGCTGCCCGCCGTCGGCCTGCCGGTGCTCGCCGCCGCGGCCGTGCTGCACGACCACCCGGTCGCCCGCGACCTCACCTTCCTCGCCGTGGTCGGACTCGGCGTGTACGCGCGACGCTGGGGCCCGCGAGGCCACAGTCTCGGGGTCTTCGCGTTCATGACCTATTTCGTGGCGCAGTTCCTGCAGGCGGGGACCGGCCAGCTTCCCGAGTTGTACGCCTCCGTCCTGCTGTCCCTGCTCGCCGCGGCCGCGGTGCGCTTCGGGCTGTGGTGCTACGAGCGCCGACTGCCCCCGCCCGTCGTACCGGCGCCGCCCGGCGGCACCGGACTGGCCCGTGTGACCACCCGCCAGGCGGTCCAGGCGACCGCAGGCGCGGGCTTCGCCCTGGTCGTGGGCCAGCTGGTGTCCGGGCAGCGCTGGTACTGGGCCGTCGGCGCCACCTGGTGGGTCTTCGTCAACACCGCCTCGCGCGGCGAGACCCTGGTGCGCGGCTTCCGCCGGGTGCTCGGCACCGTCATCGGCATCGGGCTCGCGCTCTTCGTCGCCGTCCCCGCGCACGGGGACGGGCCGTCGACCGCCCTGGTCGTCGCCGTCGCGGTCTTCGGGATCTTCTACACGGCCGCCGTGTCCTACACCTGGATGATGCTCTGGGTGACGGTGCTCGCCGCCATGCTCTACGGCCTGCTGGGCGTGCTCACCCCCGGCCTGCTGGCACTCCGGCTCGTGGAGACCGCCGTCGGCGCGCTCGGCGCCGTGCTGGCGGTGGCGTTCGTCCTGCCCGTGACCACGCACAGCGTCACCGACGCCTGGATCCAGCGGGCCCTGCGCTGCGTCCACGCGTGCACCGCCGAGGCGGCCGCCCGGCTGGCCGGGAGGGCGGACGCCGACCCGGCGCCGATGGTGGCGGAGCTGGAACAGCTGCTCGCCCGGGTACGGCTCTCGGTCGCCCCGCTGGTGCATCCGCTGAACCCCGTGCTCGGCCGCAAGCGGCGCGCCCGGCGGGTGCTCGACCTGCTCGACGACTGCGCCCGGGAGATCCGCGGCCTCGTCGCCGTCGCCGCCGACCCGGCGGCCTCGCACGACGCCCGTCTGGCCGCCGCCTGCTGGCGCGTCGAGGCCGCCGTCGAGGCACTCACCGGCGGCCGGGACATCACCGTACGGACCTCCCCGGCCGGGACGGAACCCGCCCTGGCCCACCTCTACGGCCTGGAACGCGCCCTCGCCGAGCTGGCCGCGCCGCTGCGGGCGCCGTCGGGCTCCCCGCTGGTCGGGGCCTGAGCCGCACGGGCGCCGGGTCTGTGGCCCGGACCCGATGTGGTCGGCTGCTACCGTCGCCCAGGTCGGCAGCGGACGAGAGGGGACAGCCGTGGCGGACGGCGGACGGCGGGCGTTCATCGGGTCGTTCACGGCGGCGGGAGGCCCGGGCATCGTCACCGCGGCCGTCGCCCCCGACAGCGGTGCGCTGACCGTCCTGAGCACCCTGAACGCCGTGCCCGACCCGTCCTACCTGGTCCTGTCGCCCGACGGCCGCATGCTGTACGCGGTCAGCGAGACGGCCGAGGGCGCCGTGGCGGCGTTCCGCGTGACCGGGGACGGGCCGGAGCCGGCCGGGCGCCGGGTGCGGGTGGACGGCAGCGGGCCGACCCACCTCACTCTCTTCGCCGGACACGTCCTCACCGCGAACTACGGCTCCGGCAGCGTCAGCGCCGTCCCCGTCCGCCCGGACGGCAGCCTCGCGCCGGTGTCCGGGGTGTTCCGGCACAGCGGCTCCGGTCCCCATCCACAGCGTCAGCAGGGCCCGCACGCCCACCAGGTGCAGCCCGACCCGAGCGGTCGCTGGGCGGTCGGTGTCGACCTCGGCACGGACTCGATACGGGTCTGCACCCTGGCCGACGGAGTGCTCGCACCGTACCGCGAGACCGCCCTGCGCCCGGGCTCGGGCCCGCGGCACCTGGCCTTCCACCCCGACGGGGCGTACGCGTACGTCCTCAACGAGCTCCGCCCCACCCTCGTGGTCTGCCGCTGGGACGCCGTCGGCGCCGCGCTGGGACCGCTGGCCGAGGTCCCGGTCCTGCCCGGCGCCCCGGCCGGCGACGCCTACCCGTCCGGGGTGGCCGTCTCGCCCGACGGACGCTTCGTGTGGACCGCGACCCGCGGCGAGGACGTCCTGTCGGTGTTCGCGGTCGAGGGGAGGGGCAGGGTGCTGGTCCTGGTCGCCACCGTCCCCTGCGGTGGGCGCTGGCCCCGCGCGATCACCGAGTCCGACGGTGTCCTGTACGTCGCCAACGAGCGTTCCGGGGACGTGACCTGGTTCGCGCTCGACCCGGACACGGGAGTGCCGCGACGCGCCGGCTCCGTCCCGGTGGCCGCGGCGTCCTGCGTGGTCACCGGCCGGCCGGGAGCCTGAAGGGGCATGACGAAGGGCCCGCGGCGGAGAACCGGAGCGGGCCCTTTCGGCGTCGTGCGGGAGCCGGCCGGGTCAGCGGGCCGGGGTGCTCTGCGCCTGCTGCGGGGCGATGCCCAGCGCGGTCGTGTACTTGGCCAGCGCCAGCTTGCCGATCGCCGGGTACGGGCCCAGCGCCTCGGCGGCGGAGCACCCCACCTCCTTCGCGGCCTCCTCGACCAGGCTGGCGTCGATCTCCGGGCCGATCAGGTACGGCGCGAGCGCCAGCTGTTGCGAGCCGGAATCCCGCAGCTGCTCGGCCACGGAGGCGATGGAGCCGTCCTGGTCCAGGGCCGCCGCCATCACCGGAACGGCGAGGCGCGCGGCGAGCAGCATGCCGGTGATCCCGGCCGCCTGCACGGCCTCGTCACCGCCCACGGAGGCCAGGATGATGCCGTCCGCCGCGGTCGCCACGGTGAACAGGCGGGCACGGTCGGCGCGGGCCAGACCGGCCTCGGAGAGCCGCACGTGCAGCGCCTCGGCGAGCAGCGGGTGCGGACCCAGCACATCGGTCAGTTCCGCGGCGACACGGCTGTCCATCACGGCCTGGCGGACCTGGCGCAGCAGCGCGCCGTCCGGACCGGCGAGCAGCGGCACGACGACGGCGACGGGACCCTCGGGTTCCCTGACGTCCATGCCTGCGGCACGGGCCTGCTCGAAGCGGGCCGTGCGCTCCCCGCCCGCGTGCGTGAGGACGGACGTCAGCGAGGGGAACTCCTCGCCGTCGCCGTCGAGGTAGCCGATCCGCGCGTCCAGACCGGGCAGCTCGGAACGGGCGATGCTCACGACCTCGTCGGCGAGCGAGCGGGTGGCACTACTGGGCGCACCCGGCACGGCGAGGACGAGCGCGGGCGCGTCCTCGGGAGCCACCAGCGGCTCGGGACGGCGGTGCCGCCCGGGCTGACGGGGGCGCGGCATTCGTACTGGCAGGCCGGACGCGGGCCCAGTGGGGGTGCTCATATTGCCGCATGTTAGTGGCTTCCCGGATTCCCCTGTTCGGGGAGGGTGCAGGTGAGCGGTATCCGTCCGGTTTTGTCTGATGAGTTACGTACGGACGCCGGCCGCCCGGGTGACGACCTCACCTTCAGGGCCCGTCACACACAACATCCTCTCGTCGTACGGAAGGGTGAACGAGCCGGCGAGGAGGTCCTCCGCGACGCGGACCGCCCCGTCCAGGGGGTCTCCTTCGGCCATGACCCACCGCACCCCCGGCAACCGCTCGGTCAGCTCCTCGTCCAGGGGGTCGAGCAGCGCGGCGCCCATCCGGAACAGGCCTCCGGCGAGACCGATCACCGGCGCGTCCGCCGCCGGGCACACCGCCTCGGCGGAGTCGGCCATGTGCCGGGCCGCGGCCCGCAGCACCTGCACGGCGACGGGGTCGCCGTCGGCCGCGCACTCGCCCACCCGGGGCGCGAAGGAGGCGAGCACGGCCGGTCGGCCGGTCCGCGGATACAGCCGGCCGGGCAGTTCGGCCGCCGGACCGAACACGTCCTCCGCGGCGGCCAGCAGCCGCGTGGAGCCGCCCCGCCGTCCGTCGTGCGCCCGCAGTGCCGCCTCCAGCCCCGCCCGCCCGACCCAGGCGCCACCGCCGCAGTCGCCGAGCAGGTGGCCCCAGCCGTCCGCCCGGCGCCAGCCGGTCAGGTCGGTGCCGATCGCGACCAGACCCGTACCGGCGGCGATCACCGCACCCGGCCGCGGCCCGAGCGCACCCACGTACGCGGTGACGGCGTCCGCGGCCAGCGCCGCCCGTCGCACGCCCAGCTCACGGTGGAGCGCGTCCGGCAGCTCCGCGCGCAGCGCGTCCCCCAGCCCGGCCAGCCCGGCCGCGCCCACGACGGCCACCTCCGGCCGCTCGATCCCGGCCTCGGCGCACAGGGCCCGGGCCATCGGCACCAGCCGCTCCACGAAGTGCCCCGGATCGATGCCACGCCCACCGGTCCGCACCGGTCCCCCCGAAGCGGCGCGGGCCAGCGGGCCGCGTCCGCCGGCCCCGACGGCCGCCCGCAGACCGGAACCCCCGGAGTCCACGGCGAGGAAACCGGGCCCGGTCACGGCAGGCGCCAGTCCACCGGTTGGCCGCCCTGCCGGATCAGCAGGTCGTTGGCCCGGCTGAACGGGCGGGAGCCGAAGAAGCCGCGGTCGGCGGACCTCGGCGACGGATGGGCCGACTCCACCGCGGGCAGATCGCCCAGCATCGGGCGGCAGTTGCGGGCGTCCCGCCCCCACAGGATGGAGACCAGGGGCTTGCCCCGGCCGGCCAGCGCCCGTATCGCCTGCTCGGTGACCTCCTCCCAGCCCTTGTCGCGGTGGCTGCCCGGCCTGCGCGGGGCCGTCGTCAGCGCCCTGTTGAGCAGCAGCACGCCCTGCTCGGTCCAGGGGGTGAGGTCGCCGTTGGACGGCTGGGGCAGCCCCAGGTCGGTGCCGAGCTCCCGGAAGATGTTGATGAGGCTGCCCGGCAGCGGCCGCACCTCGGGCGCGACCGAGAACGACAGTCCCACCGCGTGTCCCGGGGTGGGGTACGGGTCCTGCCCGACGATCAGGACGCGTACCTCGTCGAAGGGCTGCTGGAAGGCCCGCAGGACGTTCGCTCCGGCCGGGAGGTAGGTGCGTCCCGCGGCGATCTCCGCACGCAGGAAGTCCCCCATCGCGGCGACTCGTCCGGCCACCGGCTCCAGGGCCTTCGCCCAGCCCGCTTCGACGATTTCATTCAAGGGTCGTGGTGCCACGGGCGTCACCCTACTGCCGCGACGGCGGCGGGGATCAACCGGTGGCCGGGACCGGACGGAACTTTCGTGCGGCTGATGCGGCTGATGCGGCTCATGCGACGACCGCGGCCCGTACGCACAGCACGTCCGGCAGGTGCGACGCCAACTGCCGCCAGCTGTCGCCGTCGTCGGCGGACGCGTACACCTCGCCGTTGCGGTTGCCGAAGTAGACGCCCGCCGGGTCCGCCCCGTCGTGGCACATCGCGTCGCGCAGCACCGTGCCGTAGTGGTCCTCCCGCGGCAGCCCCGCCGTGAGCGGCTCCCAGTTCCGGCCCCCGTCCGTGGTCCGGTAGACCCGGCAGCGCCGGCCGGCCGGCACCCGGTCGGAGTCGGCGTTGATCGGGAACACGTACGCCGTGCCGACGCGGTGGGGGTGGGTCACGACCGTGAAGCCGAACGTCGACGGCAAACCCTCGCCGATGTCCGTCCAGCTTCCGCCCGCGTCGTCGCTGCGGTACACGCCCCAGTGGTTCTGCAGGTACAGCCGGTCCGGGTCGCCCGCGTCCCGGGCGACCTTGTGCACGCACTGCCCGAACTCCGGGTTCGGGTCCGGCAGGAACACCGCGGACACCCCGGAGTTGGACGGGGCCCAGATCGTACCGCCGTCCAGGGTGCGGAACACGCCCGCGGTGGAGACGGCCACCGTCACGGCCCTCGGGTCACGGGCGTCGGTCAGTACGGTGTGCAGCCCCTCACCGCCGCCGCCGGGCACCCACTTCGCTCGCGTGGGGTGCTCCCACAACGGCCGGACCAGCTCGAAGGTCTCCCCGCGGTCCTCCGAGCGGTACAGCGCGGCCGGTTCCGTCCCCGCGTACACCACGTCCGGCTCGGCTTCGGACGGGTGCAGCTGCCAGACCCGCTCCAGCGAAGCCCCCGTGTCCTTGGGGAACCTGACGGCGGGCCGGGCCGGTTCGGTCCAGCTGCGCCCCAGGTCGTCGGAGTGGAACACCGACGGGCCCCAGTGCGCGCTGTCCCCGGCGGCCAGCAGCCGCGGACTCCCGCCACGGGTGTCGACGGCGACCGAGTACACGGCCTGCGCGTTGAAGTAAGGGTTCTCGTCGAACTCCCAGGCGCCACCCCGCCGGCGCCCGATGAACAGGCCCTTGCGGGTGCCCACGGCGAGCAGTACCTCGGTCATGCCGATCACCTCCGAGACGTCTTCGTCGACGTCCTCGTTCCAGGACTCCGGTCAGTCTGCACCCCACCACTGACAGTCGCCCCTGGATCGGCGCCGCCGCAGGCCGTACGGGACGTCGCGCGGGACGCCCCGTACGGCCGTCACCCGTGGGGGCTACCGGTAGGTGATGTCGGACGACGCGTACTTGCAGTACGTGCTGTCGGGGCCGGAGCCGTTGCTGCTCGGCTCGTCGCCGTCGTCGTTGCCGATGTACTTCTGACAGGGGACGATCTTCCTGCTGCTGTCCCCGATGATCGTGATGTTCCGCAGGGTCGCGCTGTCGCCGTAGTTGGTGTTGATGCCGGCGATCCTGCTTCCCTTCCAGGTCACCTCGATGGTGTTGAGGTTGATCGTCCGCTTGTACTGCGTGGAGCAGTTGCCGCAGGAGCGGACGAAGGTGCCGAAGTTCTTGACCGCGAAGTTCGACACGTTCAGCGTTCCGGCCCCGTTGAACTGGAACACCTTGTCGCCGGCTTCCTTGGCGCCGCCGCCGCTGACGGTGTAGACCGACCCCGAGGACTTGCCCTTGAACGTGGCGGCGTCCTCGCCGACGTCCTCCCACCAGACGTTCTGCAGCGTGCAGGAGCCCTTGCAGTGGACGCCGTCGGCCGCGGGGGCGCCCAGGACGACGTTCTTCAGGACCGCGCCGTCCGCCAGTTCCAGGATCGGGCCCTGGTCCTCGTCCTGGCTGCCGGAGCCCAGGTCGCCGGTGCCGTACAGGCGCTTCATCCCGTAGTCCTTGGTGCCGGACACGGAGATGGTCGAGGAGACGCCCTGGCTGCCGTTCGCGGTCGGCCAGGTAGTGGCGCTCACCGAGGACGCACCTGTAGTCATGAGCATGCCAATGGAGAGGCCCAGGGTGGCGAGTGCGCCCGTCAGTGCGCGGACGCGTGGTCGTTTCGCGGAAGTCATGTCGTTCCTTCTGCCGTGGTGTGGGGGTACGAGCCATGTGCGTGAACGACGTTCGGGATCGTGCGCGACAAGCCCGCCCGGTTGACGTGGGCGGGTCATGCTGCTGAACGGAAGGTATGGGGCAAGCGCTTTCTGGTCAACGTCTCGCGCGCATCGCATTCGGCCGGGAAAGGCCGACGCCGGTGGCCCGGGGCGCGAGGAGGCGCCCCGGGCCACCGGCGCGGTGGCGGACGGTGCTCAGACCGAGCGGTGGTACTGGTCCGGTACGTGGACCTCGCCGCCCAGTTCGCGGGCCGCGTGCCGGGCCCACGAGGGATTGCGGAGCAGCTCGCGGCCGAGGAGCACCGCGTCCGCCTCGCCGTTGGCCACGATCTTCTCCGCCTGCTCGGCGTCGGTGATCAGCCCCACGGCGGCGACCGGCATCGGCGTCTCGTCGCGCACCCGCGCGGCGAAGGGGACCTGGTAGCCGGGCCCGGTCGGGATGCGGACGCCGGAGGCGTTGCCGCCGGTGGAGACGTCGAGCAGGTCGATGCCGTGGGCGTGCAGTTCGGAGGCGAAGCGGACGGTGTCGTCCGGGGTCCAGCCGGACTCCTCCAGCCAGTCCGTGGCCGAGATCCGGAAGAACAGCGGCTTGTCGTCCGGCCACTCCTCGCGCACGGCGTCGACCACCTCGAGCGCGAACCGCGTCCGGTTCTCGTACGAGCCGCCGTAGGCGTCGGTGCGGTGGTTGGAGTGCGGGGACAGGAACTCGTTGATCAGGTAGCCGTGGGCGCCGTGGATCTCGGCCACCTCGAACCCGGCGGCGAGCGCGCGGCGCGCGGCGGCGCGGAACTGTTCGACGACGCCGCGGATCCGGCCGGCGGACAACTCGTCCGGCACCGGGTGCCGCTCGTCGAAGGCGACCGCGCTCGGGGCCACCGGCTGCCAGCCGTGGGCGTCCGGCCCGACCGGCGCGCCGCCCTTCCAGGGCCGCTCGGTGGACGCCTTGCGCCCGGCGTGCGCGAGCTGGACGGCGGGGACGGTGCCCTGCGACGCGAGGAAGCGGGTGATCCGGCGGAACGCCTCGACCTGGGTGTCGTTCCAGATGCCGAGGTCGTAGGGCGAGATCCGGCCCTCCGGCGACACGGCGGTGGCCTCCACGACGATCAGCCCCGTGCCGCCGACCGCGCGGGCCGCGTAGTGCGCGAGGTGCCAGTCGCCGGGCGCACCGGCCCCGGGCCCTTCGGGAGCGGCCGAGTACTGGCACATCGGAGGCATCCACACCCGGTTGGGAACGGTGACGGCGCGCAGGGTGTACGGCTGGAAGAGCGTGCTCACGACGGGCTCCATTCGGCGGGGGCCGGGGCGGGGGCGAGTCGTACGATAAACATCGTAGTACGGGAGATGTCAAACTACGATGGTTCTCGTACCCTGAAGGTCCCCGTACCGAAGGTGAGCCGCCGTGACGACCGCCTCCTCCGCCTCCAGCAGCCGCGATCTGCCGCACCCGGCGCGCGAGGAGATCCGGCTGGAGGGGGTCCTGCACGCGCTCTCCGACCCCGTACGGCTGCGGATCGTCCGCGAGCTCGCCGCCGAGGGCGTCGAGCTGTCCTGCTCGTACTTCGATCTGCCGGTCACCAAGTCCACCACCACGCACCATTTCCGGGTGCTGCGCGAGAGCGGTGTGATCCGGCAGGTCTACGAGGGCACCGCCAAGATGAACGGCCTGCGCCGGGGGGACCTGGACGCCCTGTTCCCGGGGCTGCTCGACTGCCTGCTCACCGCGGCCGCCCGCCAGGCCGTCCGCCACGACGTGCCCTGACCGTCCGGGGCGCGGACGCGCCCCCTCCCGTCCCGGGCGGGGTCACCCGTCCGCTCCGTGAGCCGCCGACAGGAGGGACTCCCAGTCGGGGAGCTTGACGACGCTCCGGCCGAGGGAGGCGCCCAGCCGGGCCTCCGCCCGCTCGATCGCCTGCCAGCCCGCCCACGCGACCGGTTCGACGCCCTCGGCCCGCAGCGCCGCCAGCGGGTCGCCGGGCAGGTCGCGGTCCGTGAGGAAGGGTGCGTCCCGCAGCAGGGAGGACACCGTCTCCTTCGCGCAGGGCCGGTTGGTGCCGATGACGCCCGTCGGGCCCCGCTTGATCCAGCCCGCCACGTACTCGCCCGGAGCGGCGGTGCCCTCCCGCAGCACCCGCCCGGCGAGATGCGGCACCGTGCCGCGGTCCGGGTCGAACGGCAGTCCCTCCAGCGGCACCCCGCGGTACCCCACCGAGCGGAGCACCAGCTGTGCCTCGATGTCCTCGAACCGCCCCGTGCCCGTGACGCCGCCGTGGCCGTCCGGCACGGTCCGCTCGAAGCGCGCCGCGCCCACCCTGCCCTCCCGGGCGACCAGTTCGACCGGGCGGAGGAAGAAACGCAGCCGGATCAGCCGCCGGGCGCCCGGTGCCGGCGCCCCGGCCCAGCCGCGCAGCACCTCGACGTTGCGGCGCTGCGGGGCCGGCAGCGCGGACGGGTCCGTGTACGCCGGGTCCCGCGCCGCCTCGGCCGGGTCCACGGCGAGGCCCGTCTCCGGCAGGGTCCCCAGTTCGCGCAGCTCCTTGGTGGTGAAGCGGGCCTGGGACGGGCCGCGCCGGCCCACCATGTGGATGCGGTCCACCCGGCCGGCCGCGAGCGCGGTCAGGGCCGCGTGCGGTATGTCGGTCGGGCTCAGTTCCGTCGCGCCCCGGGCCAGGATGCGTGTCACGTCCACGGCGACGTTGCCCATCCCGATGACCACCGCGGACCGCACCCCGCGCAGGAAACCGTCGTCGACGGCGTCCGGGTGCGCGCTGTACCAGGACACGAACTCCGTCGCCGACCAGCTGCCCGGCAGTTCCTCGCCCGGGATGCCCAGCCGCCGGTCCGCGGCGGCGCCCACGCAGTACACCACCGCGTGGTACAGCTTCCGCAGCCGCGCGACCGGCACCCCGCCCGGTCCGACCGGCACTCCGCCGAGGAAGCGCACGCGCTCGTGCTCCAGGACCGTGCGGAGGGTGTTCTGCAGGGACTTGATCTTCTCGTGGTCCGGCGCCACGCCGTAGCGGACCAGGCCGTACGGACACGGCAGCCGGTCCAGGACGTCCACGCGCACCCGGGCGTCCTGCTGGACGAGGCTCTGGGCGGTGTAGCACCCACTCGGCCCGGAACCGACGACGGCGACACGCAGCACGGCGGAACTCCTCACCCGGGGGATCGACAGGAGATCGCTGGTGTCTCCAGCATGACACCGTCCGCGCTCCGCTGACAGGGTGCCGTCCGCCGCCCGGGGTGCGTGTTCCTACGGAGGGAAACTGATCACACGGTTACGTTGCGTGTGTGCTCGAGGCATCTTTTCTTCATCTTTCCGATCGTTCTCCGGTGGAGGGCGCGGTGTCCGTGTGGCCCGCGTGGGAGGTGCGGGAGGGGGAGTGGGCGACGCGGTGGCTCCATGTGCGGCTGGCCTTCGACGACGGGGCCCGTATCGACGCGCTGGCGACGGTGTGCGAGGGATGGGTCTGCGTCGAGGACGTACGGGCCCGGCCCGCGCTGGCCCTGGAGGACCTCCCCCTGTTCGCCGACTGGATCGAGGGGCCGCTCGCCCGGGCCTGCGGTGCCGCGGCCGAGCCGGATCCCGGGGGCGGGGCCGGACCGGACCCCGGCGCCGAGACCGAGCCGGATTCCGGGGGCGGGGCCGAGCCGGGCGCGCACCGGGAGCGGCCCGCCCGGCCGAGGGAGCCGGCGGGGTACGGTCCCGTGGCACGCGCGTACCGCGCGGCGCAGGAACGGGGAGCCGATCCGGTCCTCGCCGTGATGGACGAGACCGGGTACAGCCGGCGCGGTGCGCTCAGACTCATCGGCCGGACGCGCGACGCGGGACTGCTGCCCTCGCGGCACGCCCGGCGCTGAGCCGCCCGGCGCTGAGCCGCCCGGCCGGGCGCCGGCCGGGCGGGACACGTGTGGCGCACCGTCACATCAGGGCGCGCATCCGGCTGATCTCGCTGGTCTGCTGGGCCACCACGTCGTCCGCCATCTCCTCCATCCGGATGTTGTTGCCCTGCCCCTTCAGTTCGGTGGACATGGTGACCGCCCCCTGGTGATGCGTGATCATCAGGGTGAGGAAGAGCTGGTCGAAGGCCTTGCCGTCGGCCGCGCGCAACTGCTTCAGCTGGGCCTGCGTGGCCATCCCGGGCATCGTCGCGTGCTCGTGCCCGTGCCCGTCGTCCCGCTCCGCCTTGTCGTGGCTCCTCAGCCAGCCCTTCATCGCCTCGATCTCCGGCTGCTGCGCGGCGGCGATGCGCTCGGCCAGCTTGACGATCTTCGGCGATTCGGCGCGGTCCGGCACCAGTGCGGTCATCTCCAGGGCCTGCGCGTGGTGCTGGATCATCATCCGCACGTAGGACACGTCCGCCGAGTTGGGGGAGTCGTCCTCGACGCGCTGTCGTCGGGCCTCCTCGGCCGACAGGGTCCGGTTGGCCTCCCCGGGCTCACCCGGCGCGATGACCGAGGGGCCGCCCCCGGCGGCCGACCCGGTCTCGCCCGTGCCGGAGTCGCAGCCCACGAGCCCGAGCAGGGCCAGAGCGGTCAGCCCGGCCGCGGCGACGGACACGCGTGACACACGGCGGTAGTGCACAAGGACCTCCTGTGGCTGGCGGGTTGCAGGACACCTCGTGAGTGTCGACGACCGTCCTGGCATGCTTCCGCGCGACAGTGATCAGAAAACTTCGTTGCACGTGTGTTACCCCCTGTTGGTATGTGCATGCCCATGGCGATACTGCCGGTGCGAGAACCGTTCCGAGGTGAACGGAACCAGGGAGGAAAACAGTGATCCTGTTGAGCGTTTCCCGAACCCAAGGCAGACGCCTGGGAGTTGCCGCGGCGGCCGGCGGACTGCTGGCCGCACTGCTCACCGCCGCGCCGGCCGCGGCGATCCCCGACCCCGGAGACTCGCCGGCCTCCGGCAAGGAGGTCTCGCGCAGCGCCCAGGCCGAGGCGCGCGAGGCCGTCCGGAGCGGCGAGATACCCGGTCAGGACGAGATCGTCCACTCCGGCAACATCCGGCACGTGGCCAACATCCCCAAGGACGCGCTGCCCGGCACCAACTCGGACCTGGCCTTCCAGGGCCGGTACGCCTTCGCCGGCAACTACGACGGCTTCCGCATCTTCGACATCAGCAACCCGAAGGCGCCGAAGACGGTGGCCCAGGTGCTGTGCCCCGGCTCGCAGAACGACATCTCCGTCTCCGGCGACCTGCTGTTCCTGTCCACCGACTCCTCGCGCAGCGACAGCAGTTGCAACAGCACCACGCAGCCGGCGACCGAGAAGTCCTCGTGGGAGGGCATAAAGGTCTTCGACGTCAGCGACAAGCACAACCCGCGTTACGTCGCCGCCGTCGAGACCGCCTGCGGCTCGCACACCCACACGCTGGTGCCCGAGCGCAGGAACGTCTACATCTACGTCTCCTCGTACTCGCCGAACGCGGCCTACCCCGACTGCCAGCCGCCGCACGACGGCATCTCGGTGATCAAGGTGCCGCGCAAGGCCCCGCACAAGGCGGCGCTGGTCGGCTTCCCGGTGCTGTTCCCGGGTGAGGGCCCGGACGGCGGCGGCAACCCCGGCGGGCCCACCAACCCGGGCGTCGCCAAGACCACCGGCTGCCACGACATCACCGTGCTGCCGTCGAAGGACCTGGCGGCCGGCGCCTGCATGGGCGACGGCATCCTGTTCTCCATCAAGGACCCCGAGCGGCCCGAGGTGATCGACCGGGTGCAGGACAACGTCAACTTCGCGTTCTGGCACTCGGCGACCTTCAACCAGAAGGCGAACAAGGTCGTCTTCACCGACGAGTTGGGCGGCGGTGGCGGCGCCACCTGCAACGCGGAGATCGGCCCGAACCGCGGCGCGGACGGCATCTACGACATCGTCGGCACGGGCGACCGGCAGAAGCTGGTCTTCCGCAGCTACTTCAAGATCCCCCGTCACCAGGCGGACACCGAGAACTGCGTGGCCCACAACGGCTCGCTGATTCCGGTCAAGGGCAAGGACCTGATGGTCCAGGCCTGGTACCAGGGCGGCGTCTCCGTCTGGGACTTCACCGACTCCTCGAAGCCGAAGGAGATCGCCTACTTCGAGCGCGGTCCGCTGAGCACGGAGCGGATCATCACCGGCGGCTCCTGGTCGGCGTACTACTACAACGGCTACATCTACTCGAACGACATCGCCAAGGGCTTCGACGTCCTGAGGATCGACGACCGGCGCACGGACCCGGCCCGCCGGGTCCACCTGCGTGAGCTCAACGTGCAGACCCAGCCGGACTACTTCGACTGAGCGTCCGGCTCCGTGGCGAAGAACCGGGAGATGTCCGTCTGGTCCTTCCCGCCCGTCCCGCCGGGCACCTCGGTGTCCGGCGGGACACCCATCTCCCAGTCGAGCCGGTAGCGCTTGAACAGCTCCGCGCGCAGCACCGGGACAGGCATGGGCGCGCCCGGCATCAGGGCCGCGTACACGGCGCCCATCAACAGGGCGCGCAGCATCGGATAGTCCGCGTCCACCTCGTGGGAGCCGTGCCGGGCGACGGTGTCGCCCAGCAGTTCGGCCAGCCGCCGCTGCTCGGGGCAGGGCAGGAGCCCCTCGGCCTGCAGCAGTCCGGCCATGTGCTGACGCATCAGCAGCGGCCGGTCCCGCGCCAGGCCCAGGATCGCGTCGATGGCCCGTGCCATCCGCTCCCGGCCGTCCTCGGTGCGCGGCTCCCGCTCCAGGGCCTCCTCCAGGGTGCGGTGCATCAGCCGGTGCACGGCGGACTGCACGAGCTGGCGTTTTCCCGGGAAGTAGTACGACACCAGGCCCCGCGCGGAGCCCGCCCGGTCGGCGATGTCGCCCAGCGTCGTCGCCTCGTACCCGTGCTCGTCGACCAACTCCACGGCGGCGTGCAGAAGCCTCTCCTTCGAACGCCTCCGCAACTCTTCATTGACCAGGGCGCTGCGCGGGGACATGCTGGACTCCTGCGTTGACTGGTTGCCAGCCAACTATACTCAGCGCGTCCGGTGAGGCCCCCTGACGGGTCTTTCCGGGGTGCCGTTCACCTCGGGCGACGCGGGGGATCGTCCGAGGTGAACGGTCAGATTCCTAACGGGAACCGCAACCCCTGCTGTTAAAGCCCAGCTCGGATGCCCTCTCCATCATGCCCCAGCACCGCCCTTCGGGCCATGTTCGTTGGGTGTGGGAGATTCCTGGGAGATCAACTCGCTCCCCTTCTTCCGCCGCGGCCGGGCCGGCTCCCACTCCCCGGGGTCGTCCACCACGGCCACCGACGCCTCCCACAGCTTCTGCAGGTCGGTCGCGATCTCCTTCTCCATCGCCAGCGTCGTGTGCGAGTAGGTGCCCTCGACGCCCGGGATGGTGTGCCGCATCCGCTCCTCGACCGCCACCCGCGGATGCTTCAGCTCGTCCAGCCACACCTTCATACTGTGCCGCAGCCCGTGCGGCACCAGATTCTCGATCCCGGCGACCGCCTGCATGTCTGGCAGCCGAGAGGGCCGGCCGAACCGGTCCGTCTGCGCCCTGTGGCCGTCCACGAACCGACGCCAGATGTCCGCGTAGAAGTACGCGCCGACGTCCATCTTCTTGCCCCGTGCGCTGGGAAACACCCACTCATGGGTGTGGGAGGCAAGCGTCTCGCGCAGCAGCTCGGCGAGGAACGGCGGCAGGATGATGCTGCCCGTCGACTCGTACTTCGGCGCCACCTGCGCTTTCTTGCCGTCCACGTACTGGGACTGCTCCTGCACCAGCAGACGGCACCCCTGGCCGTGGTCCTCGAGGAGCAGGTGCTCGCGGCGCAGGCCGGCGACCTCCGAGATCCGCAGCCCGCAGTAGGCGATCGTGAGGACCATCGTGTAGCCGACCAGGCCACGCATCTCACGCGCGTTCCGGGCCAGCAGATAGGCCTGGCGGGGCGTGGCGATGACGACCTCGTCGTGCTGCTGCTTGCCCTTGTACCGGCCGCGCCGCCGTGACTTGAGAGTGGGCACCGGGTTGTCGGCGCGGACCTTCGAGGAGACGGCGTCGTCGAACATGACCCGCATCACCGACATGACGCTCTTCACGTAACGCGGCTTGTACTGCTTCCGCAGTTGCTGCTCCCACACCTTCACCGCGACCTCGGACACGTCCCCCACAGGAACGTCCTTCCACCGCGGCAGGATCACCGAGCGCAGCCTCTGCCGGTAGGTGGTGTCGCTGCGGTTCGCGAGCTCCACCGACTCGATCCAGAGTTCCGCCCACTCGCCGACGGTGATGCGGCCGTTCCTCGGGTCGAGGAACGTTTTGCGCCGCACGTCCGTCTCGAGGCCGGTCGCGTAGTCCTTGGCGGCCCTCTTCGTCGTGAACGGCTGCCCGTTGTCGTCTCGGGTGACCGACCCCCAGGTGCCGTCGGGGCGCTGATATCTGCCCCGCCACCGGTTTGGGCCCCGCTTCTCCGCATACGCCATGGATCACCTCACCGAACCCGCGTGTCAGCCGGTGACGGCGCGCAGAGCTGTACGGACTGCCACCTCGTCCAGCCGCTGCCAGCCGGTGACAGTGGTGCTCAGCATCTGCTGCATGATCTGCGCGCCGCGCTTGGTGATCAGCTTACGGTCGACGTAGACGGTGAACCGCCCGTCGTCCCGGTCTTCCACCCACATGTCAACGTTGAACGGCATTCCTGAAACACGCACAACCCGCACGCTCATAGGTCCCCCAAGACCCCCGCGGGCGCCCCTCCCTCGTGGTGCTGATATGAGATCACATTCGGGGCGGCTTAGGGAGGACATGTGTGCGATTGGTGCGCGCCCGGCTACGAGCCGTTCGCGGCCTGGGGGTCGTCATCCTCCTCGTCGGGCAGCCGTTGCAGCCGGCTCTCGGCGCGCCGCCAGGCGAGTAGCGCTTCCTGGATCTCCTCGGGGGTGGCCTCGGGCTGGCCGTGGACGACGACGGTCATGCGGACGCCCTTGACACCGGGGAGCTGGATGACTTGGGAGTCGAGCAAGGTGTCGTCGCTCTCCAGCTCGTCGACGATCCGTAGGGGGAGCTTCTCGCGCAGCTTGTCTTTGCCGCCGCGGAGGCTGGCAGACGTTTCGCGGGCGGCTGCGGGGGTGGGTTCGCCGCCGTTGAGGATGGTCATGCTGGAGCCCGCCGCCCATCCGAGGTGAGGTTCGATCTTGTCGATCGAGGGTGGAATGCGGCCGGGCCGGCGGGAGGGGTCTTCGAGGTTCTGGACGGTGCCTTCGCTGATGCCGGCGAGTTCGGCGAGGGCGAGCTGTGTGAGGCGGCGTGCTTCGCGGGCCGCTCGGATGGCGCTTGCGAGCTTTGGCCATTGCAGCTTGGTCCGGTCCTCTGTCATGGCTTTCATCATGCCGCACGGTTAGGCAACGCGCACCCACCGAATCCCCCAATTGACCAGGATTGATCGGTCTTAGGGGGCGCTTTTTGTTGCTTCGTTAGCCCCTCGTTGCGCCTCCACCCCGTAAGTACGCCGGTGCGCGCCGTGCACCTCTGGCCATGGTTCACGCCGCAACGGCCCAACGGGCACCAGATGGAACCCAGCGAACACCCAACGAATCCCGGTGAATGCCTTGCGCTTCCATCCTCGATGCGTCTACGTTGTGCCTGTGAGACACAACGGAGCCGCAATGAAGGCAATCCGCGAGGCACAAGGAATCAGCCTTCGGCAGCTCGCAGCAGACATCGGCCGAGACCCCGGCTTCCTCTCCCGAGTCGAGAAGGACCAACAGGGCGCGGGGGCCGAAACCCTCCACCGCTACGCCGACCGTCTGAACGTGCCCATAACCGCGATAACCCACAAGGAGACGCCCCGTGATCAGGAATGACCTGGATCCCCCCACTGCGGCCGGTGCGGGGGGAACCACCGAGATCGACACCACGCTCATCCTGCGGCTCACCTCCGCGGTCGAGCAGCTGACCTCCATGCAGACCATGGCCAGCCTCGAACTGCGCTGCTTCACCCCCGAAGAGGCCGCCGCGATCCTCGGCAAGACCGAGAACTGGGTCGCCGAGAACATTCGGGCCCGCCGGATCCCCTTCACCTACGTCGGCAGGACGCCGCGCCTGACCGCCGACCACATCCGGCAGATCCAGGCGCAGGGCGAGGTCCTCCCGCACAGGTACGCCAACGCCGCCTGAGTCGGTCCGTGCTGCTGCTTGACGGCAGCGAAGAGGCCGCCCCCGCGCCTACGGGAACGGCCTCGTGATCCACCCCTACCGAGCCAGTCGAAACGAAAGGGGCTTCACGTGAAGCCATCATCCCAGACCACCGGGACCATAACGGTCCGGGTCTGCGACCGAGGCACCGGCCGCGACTACGTCGGCGTCCGTATCCGCAAGGTCACGATCTCGGACCGCTGCCCACAGTGCGGTGGCCCTCGCGGTGTCGACACGATCCGCAACCACAACTTCCACGAGGACGGCGAGTGGCTGTCCGTGGACCGTTGGACCAACCCGTGTGGCCACATCGACATGTACTCCGCCGTACTCGTCGAAGCCCGCGACCGCTCGGACGGTGCGGCATGAGCGAGCTGACGCTGATGGTGCAGGTCGACGGTCAGATTCGGCCGCTGGCCGACTGCACATGGATCACGTGGGCGCCGTGCGGCTGCCCCTGCGGAGCCCTCACTGCCGCGTTCGGTGACGAAGCGTTCGCTACCGAGGAGCAAGCGTGGCGCGAGCACTACCCGCTGAAGCGTGAGCGCGACAAGTACCAGCGGCAGGGCTATCGCATGGAGCTCATGAGCTGGGACCGCTACCGCGCCGAGGTAGACCTTGCCGCCCGATGCCCGCACGTCAAGGCCAAGGAGGCGGCCCGATGAGCGACCGTCTGACGCCCGAACGTGAAGCCGAGATCGCCAAGCGTGCCGACGCCGCCAGCAGGGGCCTGTGGGGCTCCCACCGCGACCTGAACGGCGCGTACACGATCCAAGCCCGGCCTCGGACCACCCGCTACGGCATGGAGAACGACGGCGACATCGCCACCCTCGCCGCCGACCGGACCGATGCGGAGAGCTACGCGAACGCCCGCTTCATTGCCCACGCCCGTGAGGACGTCCCCGCGCTCCTCGCCGAGCTGGCCGCGGTCCGCGCCGAACGCGACCAGGCGCGGGCACGCATCGCCGAGCACATGCACGAGGCGGCGTGCCCCGTCGCTGAGATCCAGATGCGGATGCTCGGCTGCCCCGGCTTCGAGGGCAACCCGGTCGCGCCCGACTTGTGCGCCGGCTGCCACGAGCCCCGCGAAAACCACGAAGCCCTCACCACCAACCCCGGGCCGAAGGAGGCCGCATCGTGAGCGCTGACATCTACGGCGGGATCACCGTCGACCTGCACGACGCCCCGATCCGCTGCGAGTACGACCGCGACATCGACGGCAAGCAGATGGCCCGACTCGTCATCGGTGAGCCCGGCAAATCGCTCGCCATCACCGTCACCAACTCCAGCCCGGACACCGTCGCCGAGCTCGCCGAGGCCGTCGCCCAGCTCGCCGCCTGGACGAAGCGGCAGAACCTCCGGGAGGTGGCCTGACATGGCGGCGGTCGTCGAGGCCCGTCCTTTAGCGGACCTGGAGCAGGACGCCATCGCCCGCGTCGAGGCCGAGTTCGCGCGCCGGGCCCGCGGGGTGAAGCCGTGGACGCCCGCCGAGTACGTCGACCGGATCGCCCGAGTCCACGCCCGCTACGAGCAGCGCCGCCAGTGGCTGCGCCTTCACGAACAGGGGACCGTCTCATGACCGCACACGTCGACATGGGCGCGCTGCCGCCGGTGATGTCCGTCCCGGGCCTCGCCCGCTGGCTCGGCGTCGACACCGACCCGCCGCCGCCCGTCGACACCGACTCGCTCGCCGAGATCGCCCGGCTGAGCGCCCGCGAAGCGGAACTCGTCGCTGAGCTGGCCGCCCTCCGTGAACGCGACTTCGAGCTCCGCACCGCCCGCGACTTCGCCGACACCGAAGCCGCCGGCTACATCGACCGCACCGGACTGGAGACGCCGTGACCATCACCGACCTGATACCCGGCCTGAAGGGTCACGGCAGGCGCCGCGCCGTCGACAAGGTCGAGGAGCTCAGCGAGGACGTGAGGAGTCTCCTCACTTTCAAGATGGCCGCCGACGACTTCTTCGCGCTCCTCACCCAGGACCGCGACGACGTGTACGCCTGCTGGGACGAGGAGCGGAGCAAGCGGCACGAGGCCGAGGAGATCGTCGTCCAGCAGCTCGCCAGCATTGAGGCCCTGCGCGCCGAGAACGACCAGCTGTACGCCGAGCTTCTCGCGCTCAAGGCCGCCGCGGCGAATGCCGGTGCGGTCACCGTCCCGCCGATGGTTCGCCCGATCGACGGGCCCGAGGACCAGGCGACCGCACCCATCGACGTTCGTCCCCTGTGGGCGGCCCGCGACGCTGGACTCCTCGGCCCCGGCGACGACACCCAGCCCATCGAGGGCATCTGACTCGCCGCCCAGGCCGGATGACACCGGCCGGCCGGGCGGCGCAGCAAGAACCCCCGAGCGCGGCAATCGCCCGGGGATCCGACACCAGCATCCCACGGAGGGATTCCCATGACCGCCATCCTCGCAGCCGAACTGCACGCGGTGATCAAGCAGGTCGTCCCGCACATGAGCGACGACGACACCCTGCCCGTCATCAACTCCATCCATCTGGAGGTCGCCGACGGCTACCTCTTCGCCACCGCCACCGACCGCTTCACCATCGCCACCGCCCGCGCTGACGTCGCGGCCGAAGCCCACTGGACCAACGTCCACATCCCCGCGGAGCAGCTGGCCACCGTGCAGGAGTGGCTCAAGGCCGCGCTCGGCACCGTCACCATCGACATCGTCGAGGACAACGACGCCATGGCCGTCACCTTCCAGGCCAAGGGATCATCCCTGCGAGTCGAGTACAACGCCCGCGCCTACAAGCGGTTCCCGGACTGGCGGAAGCTCCTCCTCAAGGCGCTCGGCGACGCGAAGCCCGTCCCGATGACTGGGGTCACCACCAAGTACCTCGCCCGCTGGGAGGAGGCCGCCAAGACCATGCAGTACTGGCAGTCCCGGCCGGGCGCCCCGATCGTCTTCATGGACGAGATGGGCCACTTCATCGGCATGCAGATGCCGGTCGTCCACAACGTCACCCGCGAGGACCTGCTCGCGAAGTGGGAGTCGGTCATGGCGCCTAAGGCCCTCGTCAAGGGCCGGGAGTACCGACTCGACATCGAGTGGGCCGACGCGCAGGGCGACCCCTGGAAGTACACGGGCCGTGACGCCAATGACGGGGAGCCGCTGATGCAGCTCGTCGGCATCGCCGAGGACCACCCGCTCAGCACGGTCATCGCCGAGTTCGGCCCGCTCACCCCGGCCGCCTGACCCGACCGAGCCGGCGGTCGCGTCGAGGCCCCCGCTCCGCGACCGCCACCCAGGGCCAGCGCCCCACCACCCCGGTCGGGGCGCTGGCCCACCCACAGTCACACCCATCTGGAGAGCACATGAGCACCGAAACCACCACAAACCACACTGGCCCGCTCGGTTGCCGAAACTGCGGCGACACCGACGGCCCCTTCGACCCGCGCACCGGGCTCTGCGAGACCTGCACCGACCGGGGCCAGCAGTGACCGCCGCCGTCGAGATCGAAGCGCAGGTCGTCACCGAGCCCGGCATCTACCCGGATATGCCGATCGACGTCTACCACGCCGACCCCGTGCCCGGCGGCAGCCTTTCCTCCTCTGGCGCCCGCAAGCTCCTCGACCCCGGCTGCCCCGCCCTCTTCAAGTGGGAACGCGACAACCAGCAGCCCCGCAAGCGGGAGTTCGACCTCGGGCACGCCGCCCACCTACTCGTCCTCGGTGACGGCCCGGAGCTCCAGGTCATCGACTTCCCCGACTACAAGAAGGTCGCCGCCCGCGAGCTCCGCGACCTCGCCTACGACGAGGGCAAGACGCCCCTGCTCCGCAAGGAGTACGAGCAGGTGCAGGCGATGGCGGACGCGATCCGCCAGCACCCCACCGCAGGTGCCCTGTTCAACCCCGGCAATGGGATAGCCGAGCAGTCCCTGTTCTGGCAAGACCCCCGCCACGGCGTGTGGCGGCGGGCTCGACCCGACTGGATGCCCCACCGCCAGGAGAACGGTCGGCTCGTCGTCGTCGACTACAAGACCGCCCGCGCCGTCGACCCCAGCGCCCTGCAGCGGGCCGTGTACGAGCACGGCTACCACGCCCAGGCCGCCTGGTACCTCGACGCCGTCAAAGCCCTTGGCCTCACCGGCGACATCGAGCCCGCGTTCATCTTCGTGTTCCAGGCGAAGACCGCGCCCTACCTGGTGCACCTGGTCGAGCTCGACTTCCCCGCCCTCACCCTCGGGGCCGCCCGCAACGACCGGGCGCTCCAGATCTACGCCGAATGCCAGCGCACCGACACCTGGCCCGGCTTCAACGACCGCATCACCTACCTGCCCCTCCCGCCCTACGCGGAGAAGCGCGACGAACAGGAGTACCTGTGAACCAGCCCATCCCCCTCCCGTCCACCAACATGCCGGCCCGTATCGGGCAGGGCACCGCGGTCGAGCAGTCCCGTGCCGCCGCCGAAGTCCAGGCCGCGGTCGTCGTCGCCCAGCAGTGCCCCCGCAACATTCAGGCCGCCGTCGCCGAGATGCGCGAGTCCTGCAAGCAGCAGGGCCTCGCCGAGCGCGCGTTCTTCCGCTACTCCCGCGGCGGCCAGACCATCACCGGCGCCTCCGTGCACCTGGCCCGCGAGCTGGCCCGCTGTTGGGGCAACGTCCAGTACGGGCTCGTGGAGATGCGCCGCGACGACGAGTACGGGCAGTCCGAGATGCAGGCCTTCGCCTGGGACGTTCAGACCAACTCCCGTAACTCCTCGACGTTCATCGTCCCGCACCGCCGCGACACGAAGAGCGGGCCCAAGCAGCTCACCGACATGCGCGACATCTATGAGACGAACGCCAACAACGGTGCCCGCCGCGTCCGTGAGGCGATCTTCGCGATCCTCCCGCCCTGGTTCGTCGAAGAGGCCAAGGAGCTGTGCAACCAGACGCTGCGGGACGGCGGCGGCAAGCCGCTCGCCCAGCGCGTCGCCGACGCCATCAGGACGTTCGAGGGCATCGGCATCACCGCGGACCGCATCGAGAACCGCCTGGACCGGCCGTCGACGAAGTGGACCGAGCACGACGTCGCCCAACTGATCGTCATCTACAAGTCGATCCAGCGCGGCGAGGTCACGGCCGAGGACGAGTTCCCGGCCCCCCGCGTGTCCGCCGACGAACTGACCGGCGGTAAGGCCGACAAGCCGGCCACCGCCTCCACTGAGTAACCCGCCCCGCTGGCTGGGCTCCCGCCCGCCCAAATCAGGCGGGAGCCCGGCACCACCACCAGGAGACCACACATGAGCGACACGACAACGATCGAGTGGACCGACTCCACCTGGAACCCGGTCACCGGCTGCACGAAAGTCAGCCCCGGCTGCGACAACTGCTACGCCGAAACCTTCGCCGAGCGGTGGCGCGGCACGGCCGGCCACCACTTCGAGAACGGCTTCGACATCACCCTCCGCCCCAACGCGCTGACCCTGCCGCTGCGCTGGAGGAAGCCCCGCAAGGTCTTCGTCAACAGCATGTCCGACCTGTTCCACAAGGACGTGCCCGACAGCTACATCGCCCGCGTCTTTGCGGTGATGGCGCTCACCCCGCAGCACACGTACCAGGTGCTGACCAAGCGGCATGGGCGGATGCAGTCGCTGGTCGGCAGCCTCGTCGACGGCGGTCAGCGGCTGCTCGAAGCCGCGCCCGACGAGGAGACCGCGCAGACCCTGTACGACACAGTCTGGCCCCTGCCGAACGTGTGGCTGGGCGTGAGCGTGGAGGACCAGAAGCGCGCCGACCTCCGCATCCCCGCCCTCGTCGACACCGCCGCTGCCGTCCGCTTCCTGTCCTGCGAACCGCTCCTCGGCCCGGTCGACCTCACGCCGTGGATGCCTGCAGGCTTCGCGTCTTGGCGGTGCCAGGGCCCGGACTGCCGACGCTTCTACACCGGTCCGCTTCAGCAGCAGTGCCCCGACTGCGGAAGCGAGGGCATGTGGACCGGAAGCCACACCGGGAACGGCTATCCGAACGGCCAGCCCATCGGCTGGGTCATCGTCGGCGGCGAGTCCGGACACGGCGCCCGACCGATGAGCCCCGACTGGGCCCGCTCCCTCCACGACCAGTGCACCGCCGCCAACGTCCCGTTCTTCTTCAAGCAGCTCGGGACCGCGACAGCCCGCGAGCTCGGCATCCCGGGCAAGGGAGCCGATCTCGATCTGATCCCCGCCAACCTGCGCGTCCGGGAGTTCGTCAATGTCTGATGGCCTGACCTTCGCCTACCTTGCGGGCGTCATCGACAGCGACGGATTCATCACCATCAATCGGTCCGTCCGCAAGGGCAAGGCCTACTTCGGGGCCGTCATCGGGATCTCTGGTACGCGCCCTCAGCCGCACGAACTCGCCGCATCTCTCTGGGGCGGAACGGTCTCCTGCTACCAGCCGAAGAACCCCCAGCATCGAGTGCAGTACCAGTGGTCCCGCCAGGGGGACGCCGCGGTCGGACCGATCCTCGCAGTGCAGCCGTACCTGCGAATCAAGCAGGAGCAGGCACGGATCGCGCTGGAAGCCCAGGAACACATCCTTGAAGGACGCGGATACGACCCGTACCCATGGTTCGGCCCGGACTACGACCCGAGCCCAAGACTGAACGAACTGCGCGACGAAATGGTCTTCGTGCTGAACCAGGGACGCCGCGTCGGCAAGGGCAACGCCGGCCGCGAACTGGACGGCCGCACCTGGGACCAGTTCCCCGCCACGGCCATCTAGCCCCGATCGGGTGCCGCCGCGGCCCGAACCTGCGGCGGCGCCCGGAACCAGGAGACCACGATGTCCCACATACAGCCCACCTTCGACGGCATACACCTCGAGGCCCCGGCCCCCGCGAAGTCCCGCCGCCGCGTCGACGACTACGAGGCCTGGATCAGCGAAGTGTGGCCCGTATTCGTTGCCGCCGCCGACACCGGCCGACCGTTCACGATCGACGCCGTCGCCCGGGACAACGACCTGCCCGACCCGCCCCGCCCCAAGAGCCAGTGGGGCAACCTCCCCGGCCGGCTCCTCGACGCCGGAATCATCCGACACCACGACTACGGCCAGTCCGCCCGCTGCCGCCGCAGCCTCGTCCACGTGTGGATCGGTGTCCCCGCCCACCACCGCGAAACCGTCGCACGCCGCCGCCGCGAACACCGAGCCGCCCAACGCGCCGCCCGTGCCGCCGGAAAGAGGGCGGCATGAGCCTCGACCAGCTCTCCGCCGCCATCAACACCTGGGTGTGGATCGACCAGCAGATCACCACCTACGGGCCCGGCATCGACCTCTACGCGGTCATCGCCACCGCCAGGGCGATCACCAAACGCATCCACCGCCAACTGCGGGACGCCTCGCACCACATCAACGAACTCCTCACCCCCGCCACCCCCGCCGACGACACCCAGCCCGGCACCGACGACGACCTCCTCGCCGACTGCTGGGACGCCTGGAAAGCCCCCGAACCCCGGAAGGGGAAACCGTGAAGCCCCTCGCCGAACACGGCACCACAGCCCGCGCCAAAGGCCGCCCCACAGCCGGGATCAAGGGATGCCCGTGCCGCCCCTGCCGGGACGCCGAGAACACCTACGACAAGCGGCGGCGCTTCCTCAACGAATCCGGCCGCACCCGCATGGTCGACGCGAAACCCACACAAGCCCACCTCAAGAAGCTGTTCGCAGAAGGCGCCGGCTGGACTCAGCTCATCGCCGCGACCTCCTGCTCCAGCTCCACCCTCGTCGCCATCCTCAACGGCGAACGGGCCGAAATCACCCGCCGCGTCGCCAACCAAGTGCTCGCCGTCCAGGCCGCCGACGTACAGCCGCCCCACCGGCCCATCCCCGCGATCGGCAGCATCCGCCGCTGCCACGCTCTCGTCGCCATCGGCCACAAGCTCATCGACATCGCGGACGCCAGCCGCCTCGACTTCGCCACCATCCGCTACATCGTCAGCACCCAGCCGGGCAACGTCAGTGCCCGCACTGCGGCAGCAGTCGCCTCCGCCTACGACAACCTGCGCGGTCAGCCCGGTAAGTCGGTGCGGTCCCTGAACCGAGCCGCCCGGGAAGGCTGGCGAGACCCGCAGTGGTGGGAGGACTACGGGCACATCGACGACCCCGCCTTCGACCCCGCCAAGGCGGACGCCGAACTCAACTTCCACCAGCGCGCAGCCCTCCGCCGCGAGGAGATCATCCACCTCGCCTGGTGCGGCCACGAGCCCGAGCAGATCCTCGACCGCCTCAATAGTGAAGTCTCCATCTCCACCATCCGCGCCATCGTCCACGAGTGGCGCACCGGCCAGAAGCGTGACCGGAAGCAGGCAGCCGCCGAGCCGGAGATGGAGGCCGCCGCATGACCGCCGACTGGCGCCACCACGCCGCCTGCAGCAGCGAAAACACCCCCGACATCTTCTTCCCCAAAACCGAAACCGGCACCTACTCACAACCCCTCATCGCCGCCGCCAAAGCCGTCTGCGCCCGCTGCCCCGTCACCCACCACTGCCTCCAATGGGCCCTCGAAAACCGCATCACCGACGGCATCTGGGGCGGCCTCACCGAAACCGAACGCCGCAGCCGGCCGCGAACCCAACGCCACCACTAACCGACCACACGCGACAAAGGGCCCCGCGTCGGCGGGGCCCCGGAGGAACCGAGGGGAGCGCGTAGACGTGCTGAACAACCAGGTCATCATCACCGACACCAACGTGCGCGCCTACGCGCGCCGTAATGATCGGGGAGTCGTCGACGCGGCTGGACTCCCTAGCAGCGAGTGGGAGGAGCTGCGTGGCCGGAACGCGAACTCGACCAAGGTCCGCCTGGTCCAGTGCGCCAAGTGCTGGGAGCTGTACGGCGATATCCAGTGGATGAAGACGTACAACCTCGCCGGCACTCGCGTCGTCAGCCACCAGCCGGGCGAGTCACGTCCCGACCACGACTACGAGCCCGTAGAGACGGAAGAACACCGGGCCTACAACGACCGTGCGTTCATGATCGGCGAAGCGGAGGGCTACAACCCCCGCAAGGAGGCGTGGGCGCCGAACAGGAAGACCCGCGCGGACGTTCTGCTGACCGGGACTCTCACGATCGCTTACGAACACCAGCACTCCCCGTTCAGGGCCACTGGCCGCTACAGCGCACCGGAACGAACCCGTCTCGCGGCGGCAGTCGGACGCACCGCCATGTGGCACGCCACCAACGACAAGGTCCGCGGCCAGGTTCCGATCCTGCGTACCGACGGTGGCCTGCCGCCGAAGGTCATCCTCAACCCCAACTATCGGCACGAGTTCCGAGGCGGTATCTACCGCATCGAGATCTATACGTGCACCGTGCGTGAAGGCCATGAGTGCCCGAACCGCAAGTTCAGTGGTTGCGGCAAGCCTCACGCCCGCGGGCAGGTCACGGCCGGCCAGCTCGACGACGTCCTGCGCGGCGCTCCGATCGGGGCCTACATGCCCGTCGCCGACGCCAAGGTGCTCCGAGCCCCTCGGTTCTTCTGGACCGACATGGCGTCTTACGGCCAGTACCGCGCCTACATAGCCAGCCCGGCTGTCTCGCAGACCGACGGATCACCAGCCGATAAGACATGGACCCGAAAAGGTCGTCGCGGCGGGCACTCCCGATCCAAGGAACTGCAGCTCGAAGCGATGCGCGCCCAAGCTGTCGATCTGTCCATCTCGCCGCGGCTCGACCGTCCTGAGCCAATGCCTACCGCACCCGCCATCCCGCGTCCGGTGCCCGGCGCCTGCGACACCGGCCAGCCCAAGTGCGGCAAGCCTGCCCGTTTCTACGCCGCCGGATGGCGCTGCGACAGACACAGGCCCACCAGCTACTGGATCAACGCATGACAGGCACGAAAAGGGCCCCGCGCAGACGGGACCTGGAGGTGAGGAGGGGAATGTCAGTCGGAGTCGAGGGCGCGCCGCCTGGCCACGGCCAGGGCTTCGCCGAGCATGCGCGCCTTGTTCACGAGGTCCGGCGTCGTGCCGGCTTCCAGCTCCTTCAGGTAACCGCGGAGTTCGCGGAGCGTTGCGTAGTCCTCGTAGCTGACGATCACGGCCGCTTCCTTGCCGCGATTGATGAGGACGGTCGGCTCATTGGCGTAGCGGGCGCGCGAGATGACCTCACCGAGGACGTTACGGGCTTCGGCGATCTTGGCGCGGTGCTCGGTGGGGGTCGCGGTCATGGCAACAGCGTAGCGGATTTGTCACGCTGCACACCACAGCGACTTCGCTTTCTTAGCTATGATGGCTACAAGCGGGGTGGCAGTGACAAGCCGCCCTAGAGGCCCTGGTTCCGCGCGCCCAAAAGCCCTCGACCAGCACTCTCCGAAAGAAGACCCGATGGCCGTCTCCAAGCGCCTCCGATACGAGATCCTCAGGAGGGACAACCACGCCTGCAGGTACTGCGGCGCCGCGGCGCCCGATGCGAAGCTCAACGTCGACCACGTCATCCCGACGTCGCTCGGCGGCAGCGACAAGCCCGACAACCTCGTCGCCTCCTGCGCCGACTGCAACGCTGGCAAAACCAGCAGCCTGCCCAATGCGGAACCCGTTGTCGACGTGGATCAGGAGGCGTTCCGTCGCGCCGCACAGTTGAAGAACGAGGAGAAGCAGCGGCACGACATCATCGCGCTGCACCTCTGCATGGTGTGGGAATGGGCCCACGAAAAGACGGGGCGCAGGCCATCGCAGCAGGAGAAGCGATGGTTCATGGAGGAGACCTACAAGGTTCTCGCCTGCGGCTACTCGGGGCAAGTCGACCTCACCGAACCTGCATACAGGGCCGGCCTCCAGAACGCCCTGGACCTCCAGTCGTACATCCAGCTGCCGTGGAGGGAGGCATCCGCGGCCGATGGCCGCTTCCTCGCCACGATCGACGCCGTCGAGGCCTGGTCGAGCGCATGGAACCATGCCGCGGAAGACCGGGACCCCTATCTACGTGAGACGAAAGCGGTCGTCTCGGTCATCCACAAGCTGCTCGACGCGGGGCGGAACCGCACCGACGTCACCTACGCCGCCCACTGCGCTGGCAGCAAGCTCAGCTTGGACGTCGAAAGCTTCCTGGACTCCGCGCCGGAGACGACCAAGGGCGGGGCCATCTGATGCCCTGGTTCAGGATCGACGACAAGGCGCACTCCCACCCGAAGCTGATCAAGGCTGGGAACGCTGCGCTCGGTCTGTGGCTGCGCTGCGGCTCCTACGCCGCCCAGCACCTGACCGACGGCATCGTGCCCGGCGTCGTCGCCCAGCTGTACGGCACCAAGCCGCAGGCCGCCAAGCTCGTCAAGGCCGGCCTGTGGCACGAGCACGGCCACGACTGTCCCGACGGATGCCCGAACCCGGCGCCGGGTGACTACGTCTTCCACGACTTCCTCGAGGACGGCCGCAACACCTCTCGCGCCCGCGCCGAGGCCGAGCGGAAGAAGGCCCGCGACCGCCAGTCGAAGCACCGCGAGGGAGCCCGCGGTGACCGTGCCGGAGCCCAGAAAGACGACCGAAACGCCGAAGAATCGAGGGACTTTACCTTCGATTCGTCCTCGAAAAAAAGTGAAAGTGCTTCGGAAAAATCTCAAAGCTCCGACAGCAGTGCAGGTCAGAGGGGTCTGTCACGGCGTGACGCTTCCGTCACGGGTATCCATGCCGGTGCCACTCCATACCCCAGTACTTCCTACGGAAGTACTGGTGCTGCTAGCGAGCCGCGGCCGGACGGTCTGCCTGACCCCCTCGCAGACCTGAAGCGCGGCATCGCCACCGCAGGCCTTACAGGCGTCGCCTGGGACCTCCGTGAGTCCGGCTGGGAGTACACCCGCCAAGCCATCGAGCGGGTCGGCGTCCCGGCGATGGTCGCCTACGCCATCAACTCGGCCCGCCTCAAGGGCCAGCCCGCCGGAGCCTCCGCCTGGGTCCAGGGCTGGCGCTCTCTCGAAGCCCCGGAACAGCAGGACGGGATCGCCTACCTGCCAACCGCAGTCGGGCAGAGCGGACCCGTCGCCCGCCAGCAGCAAGAGACCAACGACCTCTTCGACCGCGCCATGCAGCGTGCCAAATCCCGCATGCAGGAGGACCAGTGACCCCCGACGAGACTGTGGTGCTCGCCCGCTACGTGCGAGCCCTCTGCCCCCAGCAGAAGTTCGACGAGTACACGCCGGACGCCTGGCACGACGTCCTCGCTGACTTCGCCCTCGCCGACGCCCGAACAGCTGCTGCCGCGGTAGCCCGTAAGCAGCCGTTCGTCAGCCCGGCCGAGATCATCGCCGAGATCCGCCAGACCCGCGATAACCGCGCCGCGGACATTCAGGGGCCGGGCCTTCCCGCTGAGGTGCCGGATGCCGATCCGGACGACGTGCAGGCCTACCTCGCGGCCCTCCGCGGGCAGCGCACCCGGGCCGCCGACGGCCAGGTGATGAGGCAGCGTCCGGTCGCCGAGTTGCTGGCCGGCGTCGGGCGGGAGATCCCGGACGAGGTGGCCGCGGTGAAGCGGCCGGGGCCGCTCGGTATCGAGTGCCCCGCCTGTGGGGCGCCGATAGGCCGGCCCTGCCGGATGGATAACGGCCGGGAGCGCGCCCCCCATTCCGCTCGGCACGGACGGGACGAGCAGTCCGAGATCCAGCGCCGCAAGGCGGCCTCTGCCCGCATCCTCGCCGACCAGCAGGACGACGCCGACATCGTCGAGGAGGCGTCGTGACGGGCGACTGGGAGCCGGACGTCGAGGACGTGAAGGCGATGCGTGCGGAGGGCGGGGGTGCGGATCTGCGGGCGTTCATGCGGCAGCAGATCGCCGCGGGAAAGGCCCGGCGCGAACCGGCGAAGAAGCCGCCCGCCCTGCGTCCGCCCGGTCACCGGCCTGGCGCCTGGCCGGCCGGGACGTCCCCGCCGGGCCGCCCGCCCGAGTGGGATCTGCCGTCCGAAGTCTGGGATGCCGCGGTCCGGCATTACCGCAACACCGAGCACTTCCCCGACCAGCCCTGCGACTGCGGCAACTGCCCGCCTGACATCGAGGAGAACCAGTGACCACTCGCCCGCCCGCCGCCTCCATGCCCGAGTCGATTCGCCACGTCCTGCGCGCGAAGCAGCACCCGGCCCGCGCGGTCGCCTGCCCGCACTGCGGGGCCGCCGCGCACCGGCCGTGCGTCCTCCGGACCCGTAACCAGGTGATGACGCAGCCGCACCCGCAGCGGGTGTCCGCGTGGGCGCAGTCGGTCGCCTGCTGCCCCGAGTGCCAGGTCGAGCCGACCACGCCGTGCCACGACGAGGGCCGCGCCCGCTTCACCGTCCACGCCCGCCGCTACCAGGAAGCCGGGGAGACCGCCGCGTGAGTGCTTGGCACAGGGTCCGTGAGACGTGGTCCACGGCCGATGAGGAGGAAGTCGAGTTCGTTGTTCGGGATCGGTCGCCTGATCACGGTCTGACTCGTCTTGGTCGGCGTATCGCGGCCCGGCAGTTGCTGGAGCGGGACGCGTCTGTCGAGGAGATCGCCGAGTTGATCGGTGTTACGCCTCGCACGGTCTATCGCTGGCAGGCCGAGCGCCGGAGGGCTGCCGCGTGACCGTCGCCCCCGCCCCGACTCCGCCGCCGGGCTGGTGCACCTGCGCCAAGTGCGGCAGCAACCCCAACACCACCCACCAACCCGGAGAGGACGCCGCCTGATGTACCGCCACGACGACGAATTGACCCTCATGGACTGGTTCTGCGCCGACACCGAGACCGAGATCCTCACCGTCCGCGGATGGCGGCGCTACGACCAGGTCGCGGAGGGGGATCTGGTCGCCAGCCTCAACACCGCGGATGGAGTGGCGCGCTGGGTGCCGATCCAGCGGATGAACATCTTCGACCTGACCGACGAGAAGATGCTGAAGGTCGAGGGCAAGGCGCTCTCCGCGCTGGTGACGGTCGGGCACCGCTGGCCCGTTCAGCAGCGCGTCGGTACGCCGTCCGGACGCCGACTGCAGTGGCAGGTCCGCACCTCCGACCAGCTCACCCTGGAGTCGTCGGTCGTCCGTAGCGCCCCCTTCGAGCACCCGGAGTACGCCAGCCACGACGACGCGCTCGTCGAGCTCGTCGGATGGGCGTGGACTGAGGGCAGCTACCGCTCGAACGGCGGACTCCACCTGTCGCAGTCGCCGTCGGTGAACCCCGGGAAGTGCGAGCGGATCGAGAAGGCGCTCACCGCGCTCTACGGGCCGCCCATGGGGCGAGCCGGCCGTCGGGTCGGCCAGCCCGCGTGGAACGTCGCGGACTACGAGGGCACCAGGTACTGGCGCCTCAACGTCGCTGCCGCGGAGCCCATCCTGGCCGCTGCCCCGGACCACGTTCTCGACCCGGCCTGGCTGCTCACTCTCACGGCCGAGCAGCTCGACCTGCTGGTGGAGACGTCGATGCTCGCCGATGGGACCACCCGCGTGCGTGACGGGGCGCGGGACTCGTCCCTGTCGCAGAACCGGAAGGACCGCGCCGAGGCATTCCAGTTCGCCGCCATCCTCGCCGGGCGGGCGACGTCCATCCATCGGTGGGAGATGCAGCACAAGGGTGTGGTCTACCCGATGTGGCGGGTGTCGCTTCTGGAGCGAGTCACGGCCAAGCCGCTGCGTCAGGCGGTCGCCGAGTGGACCACCTACACCGGCATCGTGTGGTGCCCCACCGTCGAGCACGGGACGTGGCTGTGCCGCCGCAACGGATTGGTGCACTGGACCGGGAACTGTGGGGCCGGTGGCTCCTCCCAGGGCGTGCACGCTGTGCCCGGGGTGCGGGTGGAGCGGGCCGCGAACCACTGGAAGCTGGCGATCGAGTCGCACGCCGCGAACTTTCCGACCACCAGCCACTACCAGGGCGACATCCGTAAGGCGCCGGTATGGGACTGGCCGGTGACCGACATCTTCTGGGCGTCCCCGGAGTGCACGAACTGGAGCGTGGCGAAGGGGAAGCGCCGAGACTTCGCCAGCGCCATGCAGGGCAGCCTCCTGGACCTCCTCGCCAGCGTGGACGAGGAGGAGGCGGAGCCGTCCGCCGAAGAGGAGTCCCGGGCGCTGATGGAGGAGGTGCCTCTGTACCTGCGGGGTGTGCAGGAGCGGGGCGGGCTGGTGAAGGCCGGGATCGTCGAGAACGTCGTCGACGTCCGCGCCTGGGACCAGTGGGACCGGTGGATCGGTGAGATCCACAAGCTGGGCTATCGGACGCGGATCATTGCGTTGAACTCGATGCACGCGAACCCGCGGTCCGTGCACGCGGCGCCGCAGTCCCGGGACCGGCTGTACGTGGGCTACTGGCACGAGTCGCTGGGCCGGACGCCGGACTGGGACAAGTGGCTGCGGCCGCGCGCCTGGTGCTCCGGCTGTGACACGTTCGTGCAGGCGATGCAGGTGTTCAAGGACCCGAAGCGGGACATGGGCCGCTACCGCCAGCAATACGTTTATCGGTGTCCGAACACCGCCTGTCGCAACCAGGTCGTCGAGCCGGAGGCACTGCCCGCCGCGGTGGCGATCGACTGGTCCATCCCCGGGCAGCGGATCGGGGACCGGGCGAAGCCGCTCGCGGAGAAGACGCTGAAGCGGATCGAGGCGGGGCTGAAGAAGTTTGCCCGGCCGATCACCCTGGAAGCTGCGGGGAACACCTTCGAGCGCCGTCCCGGGGTTCGTACCTGGCCGGTGGATGCACCGTTGACGACGCAGACCACGACTCCGACGAAGGCGCTCGCCTACGAGCCGATGCTCGTCCCGTCGGGCGGAACGTGGCGCAACGCTGCTTCCTCGGTCGCCGACCCGATGCCCGCCCGCACGACTCGAGAGAACGACGCGCTTGTCATTCCGCCGCTGCTCGTTCCCGTTGAGGGTCGGGAAGGGAAGAGCGCAGCGTCCGCGCACAGCCCGCTGCGCGCCATGACCACCCGGAATGAAACCGGGTTGGCGTGGCTGCCGTTCATTGCTGAACTCCGCGGCGGCGGCTCGGTGGCCCGGACCGTGGCGGAGTCTCTCGCCACCGTGACCGCGTCCGGGAACCACCACGGCCTGGTGACGCCGCCGATGCCCGCGATGGTGATGCGGAACAACGGCAGCAAGGGCGACGGGGGCGAGCACTGCACCTCGCCGGCGGAGCCGTTCCGGACGATGACGACGGCCGGGCACCAGTCGCTGCTGACGTGGGAGCACATGCTGGTGCCGTACTACGGCAACGGTGCCCCGCGGTCCGTCGCTGATCCGATCGGGGCGCTGACGACTCGGGACCGGTACGCGCTGGTGCGCGGCGAGGTCGACATCGATGACGTGCTGTTCCGGATGCTGGAGCCGCACGAGATCGGCCGGGCGATGAGCTTCGCCGACAGCTACGTCGTACTCGGCAACAAGCGGGAGAAGGTCCGCCAGTACGGCAACGCCGTTACCCCGAACGCTGCCGAAGTCCTCGTCTGCGCCCTCGTCGAGGCCATCACCGGCGAGGAGCTGTCCCGGCACGAGGAGACGGCCAGCTTCGAGGCCGTGGCCTGATGCCGGAGCGCCGGTTGTGCGAGGGCGGCTGCGGCCGGTGGCTTACGTCTCCGGAGGCGGTCGCTCTCGGCTATGGCCGGGTCTGCGCCGAGCGCCTGGGCATCGAGTCTGCCCGCAGCGCTCGTCCTCGTCGGCTGCGTCCCGTGCTCCGCCCGGCCGATACGCCATCCGAACCGATCCCCGGGCAGACCGAACTGCCGCTCCAGTCCATTCAGCCCAGCCTCTGGTCCTTGTGACCAGATCAACCCTGAGGAGACAACCCGTGCCGATGACACACGAGCAGTACGAGCGCGAGCAGCAGATGCGCGCCGAGTTGGAGACCGGCTTCACCGACTACGACGGCTTCGTGGGGTGGGTTATCTGCCCCGCCCGGGAGAAGTGCCCGTCCGGTCTCCGTGGGGTGTTCAAGCCGTTGAAGAACGGCCGTCTGCCGATGCACCGGCACGGCACCTACGGCGAGCCCTGCATTGGAGCCCGCCAGAAGCCGATGCGCCCCGCCCCCGTGACCACCGAGGAGCCCCGATGAGCCGCCCGTTGCTCTGTACCAGGTGCGGTGGCCCCGCGGAGGTCGTCGCGGACGGCGAGGTCCACGACGTCTGGGGCGCCGCGGTCATCGACGACGACGGTGTCGTCCGGCCCGTCGCGAAGAAGGCGGAGGTCTGGAGCGGCGAGTACCTCCGCACCCGCGCCGTCTGCACCAACAGCGAGTGCCGCCACCAGTGGACGCTTCGCCGCCGCTTCGAAACCCCCACCCCGTGAACGCAGGTCGGCTCGGGGCGCTGGTATCGCCCCGAGCCTGCCCCGCACCCTACCCAGCCGACCGGGAGACCGGACGACCGCAAACCAGCCTGGAGGAGAACCTGATGAGTGACGAGCACGTGCAGCACACCTGGAACCTGGTCCGCGACGCCGACGGCGATGAGATCAGTATTGATCTGCTGACTGACGGCGAGACCGTCCAGGTCGACGGCGGGGACGGCGAGTCCTACTCGGCCGTGAACGCCCGGCGGGACATCGAGGAGCAGCTGCTGCCGAAGTACACCGGCCGCGGCTACCGGGTGGCGAGCGCCTACGCGGTGAACGATCCCGAGCCCCACACCGCCGACGAGGCCGTCGTGGACGACGCCGAGCCGGACGGCCGGCCCGAGCGCTGCCCGGAGTGCGGGAGCCCCGTCGAATACGAGCCCCGCCACTGCACGGACCTCCGTGAGGGCGAGGCGTGGCTGTGCACCGGATGTCGGTGGGGCCGGTTCGTCACCGCATGACGCAGAACACCGGCCGCCCCGCAGGCCTAGTGC